>NZ_CP166625.1:722500-1022500 GCF_041320595.1 Pleomorphomonas sp. PLEO | reverse complement strand
CGCGCTGATCTCGGTGTTCCCGCTGCCCTTCCAGCATGTAGCTGAAGCGCTGGCCGGCGCCGTCGCCGGGGTTCCCGAATTCGAGTCGCCCTGGTCGCTGCTCGTCCTGGTGCCCTACATCGGCGCCTTCGCCGTCTACGGCCTCGGCCACGTCTCGATCCGCGCCCGCGACATCGGCGCCGTGATCCTCGCCATCGCGACGCTGGCCCTGGTGGTGTTCGACACCAGCCTCGACCCGGCCTCGCGCGTCTTCGCGCTGGTGTTCGCCGTCATCTCCGCCGTGATGATCATCTACTCGATCGGCTACATGGCGCGCGCCGAGTGGACCAATCGCTACTACTTCTTCGCCTTCCTGATGATCGGCTCGCTGCTCGGCCTCACCACCGCGCACGAGATGGGCAACTTCTACGTCTACTGGGAGCTGATGACCTGGACCTCCTACTTCCTGGTCATTCACGAGCAGAACCAGAAGTCGCTGCGCGCCGGCCTGATCTACTTCATGATGTGCGCCTCCGGCGCCTATCTGATGCACTTCGGCATCCTGCTCACCCACGCCCAGATCGGCTCGTTCGAGTTCGCCGCCTTGGCCGAAAAGGCCGGCACGATCTCGCCGCTCGCCGGCCTCGTCATCGCGCTCTGCTTCTTCGCCGGCTTCGCTGTGAAGGCGGGCATATGGCCGGTACATAGCTGGCTGCCGATCGCCCATCCGGCCGCGCCGTCGTCGATCTCCGGTCCGCTCTCCGGTATCCTGACCAAGGCCGGCGTGTTCGGCATCGTCAAGGTGCTGTTCATCGTCATCGGCGTGCCGGCGCTCTCAACCTTCACCGGTTGGGGCCTTAGCCTCAAGGTCGTGCTGATTAGCCTCGGCCTGATCACGCTGCTTTACGGCGAGATCCGTGCCCTGTTCGAGACCGAGATCAAGCGGATGCTGGCCTTCTCGACGCTCGCTCAGGTCGGCGAGATCGTCGCGGTGCTCGGCATCGGCACGGCGCTCGCTACCGACGCCAGCCTTCTGCACGTCACCAACCACGCCGTGATGAAGACCTTGCTGTTCTTCGCAGCCGGCGCCTTCATCATGCAGACCGGCCGGCGCAACATCGCCGACCTCGCCGGTATCGGCCGCGTCATGCCGTTCACCGCCGGCTGCTACGCGCTCGCCACCGTATCGATCATGGGCCTGCCGCCCTTCTCGGGCTTCGTCTCGAAGTTCCTGATGGTCTACGCGGCGGCCGACGCCGGCCACTATGAGGTGGCTGTCGGGCTGCTGGTCGGCGGCATCATCGCCGTCGTCTACTATCTCCGCGTCGTCGGCATGCTGTTCTTCCATCCGTGGAAGGGCGAAGCCGGCGTCAAGGAAGCCCCGCTTCCGATGCTGATCGCCGTCGGCGTTCTCGCCGCTGCCATCATCTTCGGCGGTTTCGTGCCGTCCTTCCAGCTCAACCTCGTCGGTGCCGTCGGTGCCGAAGTGGCTGCCCGCAGCGGCCTTGCCGCCGCCGTGCTGCCGTCGTTGATCATGAGTTGGACGCTGCCGGCCACCATCGCCTTCTTCGGCGCCGTGGTTGTCTGGCTGGTTGGCCGCAAGTCCGTCCAGCAGGCCGGCTGGCTCGCCGTGGCGGTCCTGGTCGCGGCTTTCTTCGCGGTGATCTTCACCGCTCCGGCCTACGACACGCTGTCCTTCTGGTTCGCCGTGCTGATCGCCGGTGTTGGCGCGCTCAACATGCTGCACGCCACCGCCTACCTCGCCCACAACCACGCCCAGCCGCGCTTCTTTGCCGCCTTTGGCATCATGATCGCCGGCCTTCTGGGCATGACGGCGGCCAAAGACATCTTCACCTTCTTCGGTTTCTGGGAGTTGATGTCGAGCTGGGCACTCTGGGCGGCCATCGTCCATGAGGAGAACGACGAGGCGCGGAAGGAAGGCTTCAAGTACTTCTTCTTCAACACCATCGGCGCCTCCTTCATGTTCCTGGGCGTCGCAGTGCTCGCCGCTCACGCTGGCACCTTCGATCTCGTCGGGATCGGCCAGAAGGCGCTGGACATGCCGCTCGCCACGCTGGCCCTCGGCATCATCCCGGTGTTCATCGGTCTCGTCATGAAGGCCGCCATGCTGCCCGTCCGTATCGACGTGCAGATGCACCCGGCCCTCGCGCCAACGCCGGTCTCGGGCTACATCTCGGCAGTCCTGCTGAAGTCGGGTCCGTGGGGTGTTCTGAAGCTGTTCAGCCTGTTCGGCGGCAGCGCGGTGTTCCTGCGCCTTGGCGGCGAGATCGGTGGCGTTCCGGCGCTGATCGACATCATCGCCATCATTGCCGGCATCACCGTCGTCTATGCCGGTGCCATGGCGGTGGTTCAGAACGGCATCAAGCTCTTGCTGATCTACTCCACCGTCAGCCAGCTCGGCTACGTGCTGATGGCGCTCTGCCTCGGCACATCGCTCGGTGTCGCCGGCGGCCTGTTCCACTTCGTCAACCACATGTTCCTGAAGGACACGCTGTTCCTCGTGGCCGGCGCCGTCATGGTCAAGAGCCATGCCAGCCAGCTCGATGAACTGGGTGGCCTCGGCCGGAAGATGCCGATCACCTTCGGCTTCTTCCTGTTCGCCGGCCTGTCGCTGGCCGGTGTGCCGCCGCTCAACGGCTTCTCCTCGAAGTGGATGATCTTCTCAGCCGCCTTCGAGAGTGGCCACTGGGCGCTCGCCACCGGTGCCATGGTGTCGTCGCTGTTCACCCTGGCCGCCGTGCTGAAGTTCGCCCACGCCGCCTTCATGGGCGCGCCGACCCAGAAGGCCCTCGCGGCCGAGGAAGCGCCGCTGTCCATGCTGCTGCCGATGGGCGTCTTGGTAGCTGCCAGCGTTCTGCTCGGCTTCTTCCCGGGCCTTGCCCTGGTGCCGATCGCCAAGATGCAGGCCGAACTCGGCCTCACCCCGATCGACGCCTCGCTGTTCGGCCCGCTGCCGGGCGCCGGTGGCTGGAGCCCGTTCGCCCTGAGCCTGCTGGTGCTGATCGTCGCCGCTGTCTTCATCCCCTGGATGCGTCTTGCTCATCGCGGCATCCAGAAGAGCGGCCTGCACTTCGCCGGCGCCACACCCAACGACTTCCTGCCGGAAGCCGGCGGCCGTGTTGGCACCGCCAACCTGTTCGAGTCCCCGACCGCTGCCATCCGCGGCCTCCTGGTGGCTAAGCCCACCAAGGCCAAAGAGCAGCATTGACGGGAGAGGAGAGACCAACAATGTCCAACCAGATCGCTATCTTGCTGGCGGTGCTCCTCTTCCCAGGTGGAGTGTTCGCCCTCGTGTTCGGCCTCGCACTGAAGGGTGTCGACCGTCGCGTCGCCGCCCGTCTTCAGAGCCGTGTCGGACCGCCGCTGCTGCAGCCGTTCTTCGACATCGTCAAGCTCGGCTTCAAGCGCACCATGGTGCCGGCCGCCGCCAACCAGACGGTGTTTCTCTACACCCCGCTGGTCGGCGTCGTTTCGATGCTGATCGCCGCCGCCCTGGTGCCGATCACCTCGGTCTATGCGCCGGATGCCGCCATCGGCAATCTTCTGGTGCTGCTCTACCTGCTGATGATCCCCGGCATCGTGCTGATGATCGCCGGCTCGGCCTCCGGCTCGCCCTATGGCGCCATCGGCTTCTCCCGCGAGATGGCCCTGATGATCGCCTACGAAGGCCCGCTGGTGCTGATCGCCGCCGCCGTTGCCATTCGTACCGGCGTTGGCATGGGCGGTTGGGCCACCTTCTCGCTGAACGACATCATCGCCTATCAGCAGGCCCACGGTTCCTTCCTGTTCGATCCAGTGATGTGGCCGGCGGTCGCCGCCTTCTGCTTCTTCTATCCGGCCAACCTCGGCATCGTTCCCTTCGATATCCCGGAGGCCGAGACCGAAGTGCTGGAAGGCCCGCTGCTTGAGTACTCCGGCCCCGTGCTGGCGCTGTTCAAGATGATGTCGGCCCTGAAGAAGGTCGTTGTGCTCGGCCTCGGCATCGCACTGTTCTTCCCGGCGGCGCCCTCGCTGTTGATCGGTGGCCTCCTGGTATGGCTGATCAAGATGGCGGTGATGATGCTAGTCGGCATCACCGTGGTACGCCTTTCCATGGGCCGCATGCGCATCGATCAGGCCTTCGTGTTCTTTCTGAAGTGGCCGCTGCTGCTCGCCGTGGCGAGCCTCGCAGTCGTCGTTGTGGTCTGAGGAGGGCTAGATGGGCCTGATACCCGATTTCAAGAAGATCGCCACGCGGTCGCCCTGGCTCTACCGGATCAACGCCGGCTCCTGCAACGGCTGCGACGTGGAGATGGCGGTCACCGCGCTGATCCCCCGCTACGACGTCGAGCGGCTTGGCTGCCAGTACTGCGGTAGCCCCAAGCACGCCGATATCGTGCTGATCTCCGGTCCGCTCACCGTCCGCGTCAAGGACGCGGTGCTGCGGCTCTATGAGGAGATCCCCGATCCGAAGGTAACGGTGGCGGTCGGCGTCTGTCCGATCTCCGGCGGCATCTTCCGCGAAAGCTACGCCGTGCTGGCACCGATCGACCAGTACATTCCGATCGATGTTAACGTGCCCGGCTGTCCGCCCCGGCCGCAGGCGATCATCGCCGGCGTCGCCAAGGCCATCGAAATCTGGCGCGAGCGTCTCTGAGGAAAGGTCCCAAGATGAACTTCCTGACGATTTTCGCCCGCAACCTGATACAGGGTCCGCAGACCGAGGCCTTCCCCTTCGGCCCGGCCTTCACGCCTGACCGTTTGCGCGGCCGTATCGAATTCAAGGCGGAGAGCTGCGAGGGTTGCCGCATTTGCGAGCGCGTTTGCCCGGCCAACGCCATCCGCTTTGCCAAGACGTCCGACGGCATGACCTTCGATTGCTGGCACAACACCTGCGTGTTCTGCGGCAATTGCGAGTTCTATTGCCCGACGGACGCCATCCACCAGACCAACGACTGGAACCTCGCCCACGCGAACGCCGACAAGTTCGAGATGGTCGAGCACGGCCTGATCCCCAATCAGACCTGCGTGGACTGTGGCGCCACCGCGCTCAACACGGCGCCGATGGTCAAGAATGCCAAGCCGCCGCTCAGCCCCGAGGAATATAGTGAGGTGCGCGCGCGCTGCCCGAAGTGCCGCGCCAAGTATCTCAAGAACCGGAAGGTCCCAGCATGAGCCGCTTACCGCAAGACCTGGAAGCCCGCCTCACCGCCGCGGCGCCGGCCGGCGTCGAGTATTCCGCCGAGACCGACAGCCATGGTGTCACTGTCGCCTGGCTCGGCCTCGCCGACACCGCCGACCTCAAACCCGTCGCCGCCCTGCTGCTGGAGATGGGTGCCCGCCTGTCCATGATTACCTGCGCCCAGCCTTCCGTCCCCGAAGAGGAGGAGGAAGAAGACGAGGATAGCGAGGACGGCGAGGAAAAAGCCGAGGCAGCGCCCAAGGAGACGCCCAAGACGTTCGGCGGCACGCCGTTCGACGGCACCTCCTACGAGATCGACTATCACTTCGATATCGCCGGCGACGCCCTCACCATCATCGCCTACGTGCCGCAGGGCGGCAGCATCCCGTCGCTGACACCTCTGTTCCGCAACGCCGACTGGCATGAGCGCGAGATGATGGAACTCTACGCCGTCTCGGTGACCGATCATCCCGATCCGCGTCGCCTGTTCCTCGACGCGTCGGTCGATGGCGCCGTCCTCGAGCGGCTGATCCCGTTCTCGACGCTGGTCAACGCCGCCAGCACCAAGGGCCTGTGGGAACGCCTCCTCGCCGGAAAGAAGGGTGCAGCATGAGCACGAACAACGTACCCGAGACCTTCAGCATTCCCGTCGGCCCGCTGCATGTGGCCCTCGAGGAACCGATGTATTTCAAGATCGACGTGCATGGCGAAACCGTCAGCCATGTCGATATCAACGCGGGGCACGCCCACCGCGGCATCGAGTATCTCACCACCAAGCGGACGATGTACCAGAACGTGGTGCTGACCGAGCGCATCTGCTCGCTCTGCTCCAACAGCCATCCGCAAACCTTCGCCATGGCGGCCGAGAAGATCGCCGGCATCGAGGTACCCGAGCGCGGCATCTACCTCCGCGTCGTCGCGGACGAGATGAAGCGCATCACCTCGCACCTGTTCAACGTGGCGCTTCTGGTGCACCTCGTCGGTTACGAGACCTACTTCATGCACATGATGCAGGTCCGTGAGATCGGCCAGGACATGGTGGAGTCGATCTTCGGCAACCGCCAGGACATCGGCGCCATGTGCATCGGTGGCGTCCGCTACGACCTCGACGACAAGACGATCGCCTATATCAAGGGCGCCATCGACAAGATCGAGACCGAGACGAAGGACATCATCAAGACCTTCAAGTCCAACGGCTCCATCCTGCGTCGCACCAAGGGCGTGGGCGTGCTCAGCCATGCCGACGCCATCATGTGCGGCGTCGTCGGCCCGGTGGCCCGCGCGTCTGGCATCGAATATGACGTGCGCCGCGCCGCGCCCTACGCCGCCTACGATCGCCTTCCGCTCGTGGTGCACAGCGCCACCGACGGCGACGTCTGGTCGCGCGCCATGGTTCGTCTCGAGGAGATTCTGACCTCGATCAACCTGCTGCGCGCCTGCCTGCGCGACCTGCCCGGCGGCCCGACCAACATCAACGACCGCCCCGACATCCCGCCGGGGCAGGCGGTCACCCGCAGCGAAGCACCGCGCGGCGAGGTGATCTACTATCTCCGTACCAACGACACGCCGCAGCCTGAGCGCGTCAAATGGCGTGTGCCGACCTTCATGAACTGGGACGGCCTTCGCTTCATGCTGCAGGACGCCAAGGTCGCGGATATCGCCATGATCGTCAACAGCATCGATCCCTGCCTTTCCTGCACGGAACGCTGAAAACAGTCATCCGGAAAGCTGCAGACTTTCCGGATCAAGCGAATGTGGGAAAACTGAAGCCGAGAGCAAGGACTGCTTGCTCCGGCATTATGAGATCGGGGCCGCACATAAAACGGACAACCGCGACCCCGTTGGACAACCAAGAGGAGTGACACCCATGGCCTTTATGATTGAAACCTCCACCTGCACGGCTTGCGGCGCTTGCGAAGACGAATGCCCCAACAAGGCGATCAGCCACAAGGGCAAGGTCTATTCGATCAACGCCAAGAAGTGCACCGAGTGCGAGGGCCATTTCGAGACGCAGCAGTGCGCCGAAGTCTGCCCGTCGGGCTCGTGCATGCAGGCCGCCTGAGCACGCATTTCGGAAGGCGCCGCGACCCGGCGCCTTCCCACAATAGCGAAGGGAGCGGACGCCAGTTGGCACCGCTCCCTTTTTTTATCGAAACCGTGCCGATGAATGGAAGAGCCCAGCCGGTTACTCGACGCCGACCCAGTGCGCGGTATTGCCGAAGTGCCGATCGAGGCGATGGCTGAACCAGCGACCACTCAGGACCTTCTCGATCAGATGCTTCTTGTCCGACTCGGGGACTGACCGGTCGGCTTCCATCTGTGCGAGGACGTCGTCATAGCGCGTGCGCTCCTCGGTCATCGTGAAGGTCGCCTTCCGCGTGTCGGCGTCAACGACCATCTGGGTCGGCCCGCTTGCCGCCGATTCCCATGGCTTCCACGCGACGAGGCCGTCTCCGTTGGGATTGCCCGTCCGGAGGAAGTTGGCGACATAGCGTCCCAGCTTGTCGGTGATGTCCTTGGCACCGGGATTGTCGAAGGCAGCGGGGAAAGTCGACGAGAAGCCCGTCGTCGTCGACGTCACGAATGGGATCCACACGCCGTGGAACGAGCCGTAGAGCTTGGCCATGCGCTCGCCGACAATCCCGGCATCGCCGCCCCAGGCAAAACGCAGCGTGTAAATCGGCGCCTTGTAGCTGCCGAGCATCGCCTCGGCCGAACCCTGCGCGTTGAACAGCTCGTAGAGCTTGCTGCCATAGGTGTTGACGAAAGCATAGTTGCCAAGGCTCGCAGCGTTGGCCATCAGCGCATCGTCCTTCAGGCCAGAAAACTCGGCGTCGCTACGCGCAAAGAGCGAGAACTCCTTCGAGCCGGTCAGCATGAGCAGCGGCACCGAGTTGTAATTCGTCGTGGCAAAGCCATCCTTGGGCAAGACCACACCGTCGTTGAAGAGATGTGGAAACACCGCCATGCGGATGCCGGCATTGGTCATCAGCCCGGCAAGGCGGTCGGCGGTGAGCCCACGCAGATAAGCCCCAACCTCCGGTGAGGCGGTCAGCAGCCACTCGGTGGCCTGCGTCTCGTCCGCCTTGACCTTGTCGGCCACCACCAGCGGCGCGAGCGCCTTGGCCGCGAGCTTGGCGCTCGCTTCGGCGTCGGCGATCGTCATGCCGCCGCTGAGTGAGATCGCCTTCTGAAACTGTCCCTTGAAGATCGGCGAAATCAGCATCGCCATGACGTCGCGGCCACCGGCCGAGAAGCCCGACACCGTGACATTGCCGCCGTCACCCCCGAAAGCCGCGATGTTATCCTTGATCCAGGCCAGCGACTGCGAAATGTCGAGCAGCGAGAAATTGCCGGAATTCTCCTCGGCATTCCCCGTCTTGAGCGCCGGCAGGCTGTTGAAGCCGAGCAGACCCAGCCGGTAGTTGACGGAGACGATCACCGCGTTGGCGGTGACGGCGAGGCGCTTGGCGTCGATCTCCTGGCTGGCACCGCCCTGGTTGTTGCCGCCGTGAATGTAGACCAGCACCGGCAGTCCGGTCTCCGGGCTATTGGGGCGATAGACGTCGAGCGTCAGGCAGTCTTCGCTGCCGACCAGCTTGCCGGCGGACAGTTGCGGGCAGAGAGCGCCCCCTTTTGTCGCGTCAAAGCTATCCGATGATGCCACCACCGGCTCTGGCGCCTTCCAACGCAAGGCGCCGACGGGAGGCTTGGCATAAGGAACGCCCAGCCAGAGCAGGGTCGCACCTTCGTTGGCTTCGCTACCCGAAACCTTGCCTGATACCAAATCCTGGACAGCCCCCTGGCGGTAGGCCGGCTCTGCTGCGACCGATCCAACCCAGACCGTAGTGGTCAGCAGCAGCGCCCCGAACAGGGTCGCGACAAGCCGTGGCGCGGCCATCGATTCTTTGCGTAATTGCATTGTTTGGTCCTCCCGGATCGGCGTGCCCTCCAGCACCGCCTGTGGTCTCGGCCGGGGCCAGCTCCGCATTGGAGACCGCCCCGGGACTTATCGGAAGACGCGGCGCGGCCACCAGAGGAGACCGCGCCACTTTTTGCCCGACGGCGAAGATGGGTCCGATCAGACCTTTTTCTCGGCCTCGAGCATGCCGTCGTTGTAGCCGAACAGATAGGTGGCGATAGCGGCTCCGAAATAGGCGACGGCAACGGTGATCAGGAAGGTGACGAAGCCATCGCCCATGAACACCGGCAGCGTCAGGAGGCCCGGAGGCGCCATGGCATGCGACGCCGCGCCAGCCACTGCGACGACGGCGCCGCCCAGCACGCCGGCAATGACACCGATGACGAACGGTCGCTTGAAGCGGAGATTGACGCCGTAGATCGCCGGCTCGGTGATGCCGAAGATGCCGGACGCGGCAGCCGCGGCGGCGATCGCCTTCATCTGCGGGTCCTTGGTCTTCAGGAACACGCCGAGCGCGGCGCCGGCCTGGGCGAAGATCGCCGGCGTAACCGATGCGGCGAGGCCATCTTGCTTGAACACACTCAGATTGTTGAGCATCACGGGCACCAGACCCCAGTGCAGACCGAAGATCACCAGAATCTGCCACAGACCACCGAACACGGCACCGGCCAGGATCGGATTGACCCCGAACATCCAGGTATAGGTGCTGGCGAAAGCACCGCTCAGCATGGTGGCCGCCGGACCGATGATCAGCAGCGTCGCCGGGACGACGACGCCAATGGAGATCATCGGCGACAGGAAGGGCCGGACCGAGCTGTGCAGGACGCCGACCGAGAACTTCTCGAGTTTCGACATCGCGTAGACGGCGAGAATGATCGGAATGACGGTCGAGGTGTAGTTGATCGGCACGAAAGTGATGCCGAGCAGGGTGGTCGCCGTTCCCGCCTTGGCGAGCGCCAGAATGTCGGGATAGATCAGCGCACCGGCGATAACCATTGCCACATAGGGACTGGCTTCGAAGCGGCGCGCCGAGGTAACCGCGAGGATCATCGGCAGGAAGTAGAACACGCTGTCGGAGGCGGCGTTGAGCACGGCATGGGTGCCGGAGGCCGAGTCCAGCCAACCGGCCGCCATCAGCACCATCATCAGGCCCTTCAACATGCCGCCGCCGCACAGCGCGGTCAGCATCGGCGCGAAGATGCCGGAGATGGTGGCGATCGCCATGTCGAGCAACTGCTTGGGCGTCTTGCCGACAGCGGCCTTTTCGCCCGGGACGGCCGCTTCGGTGGCCGCGACCTGGGCCGGCTTCGTATCGGCGTTGATGCACGTCACATTGCTGATGGCGTCGAAAACGTCCGGCACGGTGTTGCCGATCACCACCTGGTACTGGCCACCGCTCTGGACGACGGCGACCACCCCTTTGATCGCCTGAAGAGCCGCCTTGTCGGCCTTGGCCTCGTCTTTTAGCGTGAAACGGAGCCGCGTGGCGCAATGCACCAGCGCGCTCACATTGGCCTCGCCGCCGACACCGGCGACGATGGACCTTGCCATATCCTTCAGATCGTTCGACACGAAAATCCCCCCATCGACGTTTGCTTGCGCAGCCTCGCCTCAGCGCGTTCGATGGCCGGGGGATGTCGGTCCGGAAAAAGGCAAAAAAAAACCCGAGCCGACCGATATCAGGTCGAACCCAGGTTTTGCCCGCGATCGCGGTTACAATCCCGTCTCCCATCTGGCGCACCGCCAGCGTGCATCAAGGCTAATTGTCGGTTTACGGGGCGTCAAGTAAGCACTTGTCCGTGGAGTGCGGGATGGAGTCGAACAAGATCGCAACCGCGCCCCGGCTGTACTTTCGTCCGGAAATAACGCGTTACGTTTGATGCCCCTACGACTTGGCAAGCCACACTTCGGATACTCGCGCGTGGGATTGCGCCGGATTTTGCGACGAGATATGTTGGCAACATGGATTGTAACCGCTTCGGCGGGCAAAACCTGACACTGCGCCGGGAGAGCGCGGAGTCGGGTTTTTTTGTATTTGCCGGGCTTGGCGGCGAGACAATCCTGGAGGGAATGCAACGGAGCGGCGGGAGGGGGATTTCGTGCGGATCATCAAGGTATTCAACAACAACGTCGCCCTCGTCAGGGACGACACCGGCCATGAGCTGGTGGTACAGGGACGCGGCCTCGCCTTCCACGCCCGGCCGGGCGATCGCCTGGATCAAGCTCTCATCGAACGTCGTTTCCTGCCGGAGGCGACCGGAACGCCCGAACAGCTGGCCGAGCGAATCGCCGACATTCCGCCGGAGCTGATCACTGTGGCCGAGAAGATCCTGGCGCTCGGCCCCGACTTCGGCCTCGAACTCGATCGCCGCGCCACAGTCGCTCTCGCCGATCACATCTCGATCGCCCTGAGGCGAGCCGTCGCCGGCCAGTCTCTCGACAATCCCCTGGAGTGGGAAGTGCGCATCCTCTACGGGCGCGAGATCAATCTGGGCCTGCATGCGCTCGACGTGATCCATAAACACTCGGGAATCTGCCTGCCGCAGGCCGAGGCGGTGCCGCTTGCCCTGCATTTCGTCAACGCCCAAGCTGGAGCGCAGGTCCTCAGCGAAGCGGTGCGCACCGCCCGGCTCATCCGCGACATCCTCGCCATTATCGCCGGCGAATACGGCGCCGCCTTTGCCGATAGGCCACCCTACAGCGAAGCTCGCTTTGCAACGCACCTTCGCTATCTGTTCCTGAGTCATCTTTCCGGCAGCCGGCACGCACCGCTGATTGCCGAACTGGCGAAATCCTACCGGCAGGAGGAGCCACGTGCCTTCACCTGCGCCCAGCGCATTGCCGATTATCTCACCGAGAAGATGCGCTGGCACATCGGCGACGACGAAACCGTCTATTTGGCGCTGCATATCCAGCGCATGACCACCGCGAGCGGCGCTGGCGTTGCCTGACGGCCAAGGCGCATGGGACCCCTCCGGCGAACTGCGGATGGCCCGCCCTCTCCCTTGACAGCCCCGCCTCGCCGCCATTAGCTCTGAGGCACATAGCGCGGCGCCAGTCGCCGATACGGGATTGTGACCGCTTGTCGCGGGCAACACCTGAGCCAGCCAGAGGGATCCGGCTGCTCGGGTTTTTTTGTGCCCAAAGCCTCGCCCGTTATCGGCCAGACCGGACGCCTCGCCGCCCGACACGAACGTAAAGACGAGGACTCCATCATGACGGCTCTGAGCTTTCCGAACGATTTTCTCTGGGGCGGCGCCATCGCTGCAAATCAAGCCGAGGGCGGCTGGAACGAAGGCGGTAAGGGCCTGTCGCTGTCCGACCTGACGCGTGGCGGCCTCCTGCACGGCAAGATCGACGCCGCCGTCGATCCCGCTGCCTATTACCCGTCACATCAAGCGATCGACTTCTACCATCGCTATCCCCAGGACATCGCCTTGTTCGCCGAGATGGGCTTCAAGTGCCTGAGGACGTCGATCGCCTGGAGCCGCATCTTCCCCAGGGGTGACGAAGTTGAGCCGAACGAGGCGGGCCTTGCGTTCTACGAAGGCCTGTTCGACGAAATGCTCAAGCATGGCATCCAGCCGGTCGTCACCCTGTCGCACTACGAGACGCCGGTTCACCTGATCCGGACCTATGGCGGCTGGACCAACCGCAAGCTGATCGAGTTCTTCGAGCGCTATGTCCGCGTCATCTTCAAGCGCTTCGGTGGCAAGGTCGGCCACTTCATGGGCTTCAACGAGATCAACATGGCCTCGGTCATCCCGCTGGCCGCCGCTGCCGTCGAGATCCCCGAAGGCATTTCGGAAACGGCCAAGCAGACAATGATCTTCCAGGCAACGCACCACATGTTCGTTGCCTCGGCGCTCGCCGCCAAGGCCTGCCACGAACTGGCGCCGACGGCCAAGTTCGGCTGCATGCTGCAGATGGGCGGCATCTATCCCGCCACCTGCAAGCCCGAAGACGTGTTCGCAACCATGCAGGTGCGCCGCCGCACCCTGCTCTACTCCGACGTTTTGGTGCGTGGTGCCTATCCCAATTACGCCTGGCGCCTGTTCGATGAGGCCGGCATCAAGCTGGAAATCGCCGACGGCGACCTCGAGATCATCAAGGCCCATACCGCCGACTTCTTCGGCTTCAGCTACTACTCCACCACGACCTTCACCGCCGATCTGCCGGTGATGGGACATACGGGCGGTATCGACGGCATCGACAACCCCTATCTCACCAAATCCGACTGGGGCTGGGCGATCGACCCCAAGGGTCTGCGCTATGTCTGCAACGAGCTGTGGGACCGCTACCAGAAGCCGCTGTTCATCGTCGAAAACGGCCTTGGCGCCGTCGACGTCGTCAAGGAAGACGGCACAATCGAGGACGACTATCGCATCGCCTACCTCGACAGCCACCTGCGCGAGATCGCCGAGGCCATCGCCGACGGCTGTCAGATGATCGGCTACACCTGGTGGGGGCCCATCGACATCGTCAGCGCCGGCACCGGCGAGATGAAGAAGCGTTACGGCTTCATCCACGTCGATCGTGACAACGACGGCAACGGAACGCTGGTACGCCGCCGCAAGAAGAGTTTCCACCACTACAAGGACGTGATCGCCAGCCATGGCGCCTCGATCCTCGGTAGCTGAGACCTTCCCCTGACAGACCCGACCAGCACATGAGGCCCGACGTGTCCGCTCTAGCCCTGCTTTCCCCGCTCACCGGCCGTGCGATGCCGCTGACCGACAGTCCCGATCCCGTGTTTTCGGCCGGTCTGATTGGCGCCGGCATCGCGATCGATCCGAGCATTGGCGAGCTGAGAGCGCCCTGCGCCGGTACCATTGCCGCCGCCCATGCTTCGGGGCACGCCGTGACGGTCAGGGCCGACAATGGCGCCGAGATATTGATTCATCTCGGCGTCGACACCGTCAACCTCGGCGGTACCGGCTTCACGGTGCATGTCGCCGAGGGGCAGAAGGTGACCGCCGGCGATCGGCTGATCAGCTTCGACATCGCCGCCATCGCGCCAAAGGTCACCTCCATGGTGTCGATGATGGTGGTGGCCAACGGCGACGCCTTCTCCATCCTTTCCGCTGTAACCAGCGGGAATGTCGCCTTCGGCGAGCCGGTGATGACGATCGAGCCGGTGGGCGGCAAGGTAGCGGACACCGTTGCCGAAGATGAGGTGGCGGAACTGTCGCTGCCGCTCTCCATCGCCCATGGCCTGCACGCCCGCCCGGCCGCCGTGCTCGCCAACGCCGCCAAGGCGCATGCCGGACCGGTCACCGTCACCTGTCGCGGCAATACCGCAAACGCCAAGAGTGTGGTGGCGCTGATGGGCCTCGGCACCCGCTTCGGCGACCTCCTGGAGATTCGCATCGAAGGAGCGGGCGCCGATGCGACCGCCGACAGGCTGCTCGATCTCGTTCTCTCCGGCCTTGGCGATCCGATCGCCGACGGACCAGCGCCGGGGGAGGAAACCGCACTCGCGAATGCCTCCCAAACCGCGCCACAGTCCGGTGTCGCGAACGAGCCGGAATTCGAACTTGGGGCAAATGCTATCATCCGTGGTCGTTCCGCCGTGGTTGGCCTGGCTGCCGGCCCGGTGACGCGGCTCAGCCACGACGTCGCCGACCTGCCCCGCAACGGCGGCGATCCCGCTACCGAACGCGAGCGCCTCAAGGCCGCACTGACCAAGGTGCGCGCGCGTCTTGCCACCGAAGCCAACGGCCCGCACGGCGCCATCGCCACCGCGCACCGGGAACTGCTCGACGATCCGGTGCTGATCGAGGCGGCGGAAGCCGATATCGCCGCCGGACGTTCGGCGGAATGGGCCTGGAACGCGGCCTGCGTGGGACAGGCGGAGTTGCTCGCCTCGCTCTCCGACGCCCGCATGGCCGAGCGGGCCGCCGACATGCGCGACATTGCCGCGCAAGGGCTGGCGGCTCTCGCTGGCCGTTCCGGCGTCACTGGCTTGTCGGCGCTACCCGCCGGCTCCATCGTACTGGCCGACGAGGTTCTGCCGTCGGAGATGGCTGGCCTTGCGATCGGCCACATCGCGGCGCTCCTGATGAGGAACGGCGGACCGACATCGCACGCGGCGATCATCGCCGCCGGCCTCGGCATACCCACCGTGGTGGCGCTGGGCGCCGACGCCGACCGCGTGCCGAATGGTGCCGCCGTCGTGGTCGACGCCGGTCTCGGCCAGATCACGGTTTTCCCAAGCGATCAGGCGCTCGCGGCCGCGACCAAGCGGATCAGCGACTGGACGGACAGCCGGGCGATCCAGCGGGCCAATGCCCACGCGGATTGCCGCTTGGCCGATGGCACCCGCATCGAGATCTTCGCCAATCTCGGCGAGGTCGGCGAAGGCGCGTTGGCCGTTGGCGAGGGGGCCGAAGGCTGTGGCTTGCTACGAACCGAATTCCTGTTCCAGAAGCGATCCTCGGCGCCCAGCGAAGACGAGCAGTTCGCCCAGTATCAGGCCATTGCCGATGAACTCGGCGGCCGGCCACTGATCATCCGCACGCTGGATGTCGGCGGCGACAAGCCGCTCGCCTATCTGCCGCTGCCCAAGGAGGATAATCCGTTCCTCGGTCTGCGCGGCGTACGTGTGTCCCTGATCCAGCCTGAGCTGCTGCGAGCGCAAGTGCGCGCCATTTTGCGGGTGAGGCCCTACGGCATAGCCCGCATCATGGTGCCGATGGTCGCCTCGGTCCTGGAAATGGTCGCCGTCCGCGCCATCGTCGATGAGGAAAGGCTGGCTCTCGGCCGCACTGAGCCGATCGAAGTTGGCGCCATGATCGAGATCCCGGCCGCCGCCGTCGCCGCCACCCAACTGGCCGAGGTCTGCGACTTCTTCTCGGTCGGCACCAACGATCTCACGCAATATGCGCTGGCCATGGATCGTGGCAACCCGGCGGTAGCCACCGGCATCGATGCCCTGCATCCCGGCGTGCTCGGCCTGATCCGGCTGGCCGCCGACGGCGCTGCGACACGCGGGCGCTTGCTGGCGGTTTGCGGCGGCGCGGCCTCCGATCCGGTCGCGGCGCCGATCCTGGTCGGGCTCGGGGTGCGCGAACTCTCCGTCGCCCCCGCCGCCATTCCCGAGATCAAGGCAACTCTGTCGAGGCTGACGCTCGCCAAATGCCAGACGCTTGCCTCAGCCGCTCTCCGCGCCAAGGGAGCCGACGAAGTCAGGGCGATGTCCTCGCTCTAACGTCATCCGCTCAAGGCTGCAAAGCCGGTCGGCTCGATCGGCTTTGCCCTATCTGTCGGGGTCTATCGCGTCGAGGAAGGCGGTCATTTCATCTTCGCCGGTCTCAGGTGCGCTGCCGACCGTGACGGCAACGGCGAAGGCGATGGCCGAGGAAGTCTCGGTATGCGTCGTAGCTCCAGCCCTGAGATTCATAACCAGCGTCGGGCAGAGAAACAGCGCCAGGCGGATCACCTGCCGCCAGTCGTCCGGCAGCAGGCCATTAGCCTTGAGCCTTGAGAGCAGCGGCTTCCAGACCAGCTCCGCCTTGGTGGCCAGCAACGCCCGTCGCACCGGCGTCAGTGCCCAGTCCGTCTCTATGGCTAGGATGCCATCGCCAGCCCGCGCGGACGCCGAGAACCGCCGAGTCGCCTCGGCCGGGTCGTAGAGCCAGAGCGGGTGAGCGAACACGTTGTGAAAGGTGGCTTTCACCTCGGCCAGTAAGGACGGCACATGCTCGCCGGCGAAGGCCGGATCGTAGAAGCTGAGCATCGGCCCGTCCGGGCCCTTGCCGTACCAGACATTGGCGTTGTGAGCGTCGCCATGGGCCACCACGCCACCGGCATCGGCGAGCAACTCTGGCCGAAGCCGGGCGCCGGCTTCCGCGAACAGTTCACCGATTGTCCGTCGGTAGGCGCGGCCGTTGATCACCAAGCGTCGGCTGGCAAAATCATCCCAATCGAGTTCGACGCCCGGCAGATGCACCCTCTTGCCGAGGTAGAAACTTGCGAATCGGCCGCCGGGAAAACGCCGGCCCGGCATGTCGACAAGGCGGTCGTGAAACAGGCGGTGAATCGGCTCGGCCGCCGCCTCGTTCACTGTGACTGGATGCAGGCTGTCGAGATAGACGCGGGCAATCGAGGCGTCGAGGCCACGCTCGGCGGCGACGGCAGCCGCTTCGCCAGCGGTCGCGCGGGCGCCATCGAGCGCGGCGATATCGAGTGCTCTGAGAACATCCGAAAAGCGGGGATCCGAGCGACGGCGATAAACCAGCACCTGCTCGCCCGGCAGGTTGGAGACATACACCGGCATGTCCACCGGCAAACCGGCGCGGGCGAGAATGTCGGCGCGATAATACTCGCCGGTCATCGCCTCCTCGCCATCCTCTTGGTGGAACTTGAAGAAATAGTCGGCGCCTCCGGCCGAGAAGAAGCCGTTCAGCGAGTTGAGGCTGTACTGGTCGCGGTTGATGGCTACTCCCTCGGCCGAGAGGCCGAACAGATCGGCGAACAGCACAGCGAGCGCCGAGGTTGCCGCGCCTTCGTCCGCAACGGCGAGGCGCCGGATCTCGGCGGTGCGGCTCGGCGCTGTCATGCCGACCTCGGCTTGATAATCGTCTTGAGGCCCATCGAGCGGCCAGCCAGAAGACGCTCATAGGCAGCCGGAACGCCATCGAGATCGATGGTCTCGTCGACCAGCGCCAGCAGGCGATCCTCGAACGCCGGCATCAGCGCCACCGCCTCCGGCAGTTCGTCCGTGAAGGCATGGCAACCGACGAGTGCGATTTCCCGCTCGACGAGCCGCACCGGATCGATGGCAAGACTGCCATGACCGATGCCGACCAGCGCCAGGGTTCCGCCCGGCGAAAGCAGATCGAGAAGCGTACCGATCACGCCCGGATGGCCAGTTGCATCGAGCGCGGCGAGAAGCGGAGCGCCGGCCAGCGCCCCAACCACGGCCTCAGCCGACAGATCGACGATCCGAGCGCCCGTCACCTCGGCGACGCGGCCAGCTCTGTCAGCATTGCGGTCGGCAACCAGCACAGGTCCGTCATGTCGCTCGGCGAGGATTAGCGCCGCGAGGCCGCCGATCGGGCCGCAACCGGCTATCAGCACTGAAGATCCCGCCGGAGCCGAAAGGCGTTTTATCGCATGCAGCGCCACCGCCAGTGGCTCGGCCATGGCGAGCGCCAAGGGATCGACACCATCAGGCGCCTTGATGAGCAGCGAGGCCGGCAGCACGACCTCCTCGGCAAAACCGCCTTCCCAGACCTCGCCCACAAAGCCGAGCTTTTCGCACACATTCGGCCTTCCGCCACGACAGGCGGCGCAGACGCCACAGGTGACGCGCGAATCCGCCACCACAGCATCGCCAACCGCCAGCCCAGTCACACCCTCACCAACTGCCGCCACCCTGCCAGCAAATTCGTGCCCGGCCACCGACGGCGATCGGCTGATCCAGGCACCGGTGCGGAAGTTGTGCAGGTCGGAGCCGCAAATACCGGCCGCCGAAACCGTGACCCGCGCCTCGCCGGCACGAGGAACCGACGGTGGCGCTATATCCTCGACCCGAAGATCGCCAGCGGCGTAGAGGCGGACGGCCTTCATCGCTCAGCCCTTGAGATAGGTGTCGCGCACCGCCGACACCGCCTGCTCATGCGACGAGAAGCCCTCGTAGCGGGCGAGCACGCGGGCGGTGTGCGCCAGTTCCGGATAGGCGGAGGCCGTGACATAGCCGACCGACGACCGCTTGACGAAGTCGTAGACCGACAGCGGCCCCCAGGTGCGCGCCCAGCGGCTGGTCGGCAGCACGGCATTGGGGCCGAGGCCGAAGTTGGCGATGGAAACCGGCGTATACGGCCCCATCAGGATTTCCGCCGCCTCGGTGATCTTGCCGAGATGGGCATAAGGATCGGTAGAGAGGATCTCCAGATGCTCCGGCGCGTAGTCGTTGACGAAGGCATAGCTCTCCTCGACCGACGAGGTCAGGATGATGCCGCCAAAGGCGCCACCCAGCACCTTCTTGGAAAACTCGACCCGCTGCGCCGTCATGCGCGCCCAGTGGTCCGGCAGCGCCGCCAGCGCCTGCTCGGCGACGCGCCGTGAATGGGTGACGATATAGGCCGAGCTATCCGGACCGTGTTCGGCCTCGATCAGCACGTCGAGGGCGGCGAGGCCGCCGTGCACGGTATCGTCGGCGAAGATGATGGCTTCCGACGGACCTGCCGGCAGGCCGGCATCGATGACGCCGGACAACAGGCGCTTGGCCGCCACCACCCACGGGCTGCCGGGGCCGACGATCTTCAATGCCGGCTTCACCGTCTCGGTGCCGAAGGTGACGGCGGCGACGGCCTGCGCGCCACCCACCTTGTAGACTGTCTCGACACCGGCGAGGCGGGCGGCGACCAGCGTCGCCGCGTCGACCGACCCATCGGGTGTCGGCGGCGTCACGATGGCAAGTTCCGGTACGCCGGCAACGACGGCCGGCACCGCCGTCATCATGGTCACCGACGGGAAGGCGCCCTTGCCGCGCGGAATATAAAGGGCCACCGACTTGATGGGCGTCACCCGATCCCCTGCGAAGGCACCCGGGCGGATCTCCTTCAGCCACATGGCCTCCGGCTTCTGCTCCTCATGGAAGCGGCGAATGTTCTCGATGCCATAGCGGATCGCGTCCACCACCTCAGGCTCGACGGACTTGAAAGCGGCGTCGAACTCGGCCTCGGAGGCCTTGAGCGCGCCGGGCTTGACCTCCGCCTTGTCGAGGTCGCGGGCAAAGCGATGGAGCGCCGCGTCGCCTTCGCTCTTCACCGCCTCGATAATCGGGCCAACCTTGTCGAGGAAGAAGGTGAGGTCGGTTTCCGAGCGCTTGAGCAGAGCGGCGCGGGCCGCCGCGTCGAGCTTGGCGTAATCGTGGAAGGAAACGTCGGTCATGGTAGCAGTCCTTGAGCGGCAGGGCGTTTTTCACGCCTTCATTTCGACTTGAGAAAAATGTCCAGCCCAACCAGCCAGTCGAGCAGCGCGATGGCGATGGCGGCGACGGCGATGAACACCACGGAGATGGCGGCCAGATCGGGCGTGATGATCGAGCGGATGGAATTGTAGATCTGCACCGGCAGCGTGACGATGCGCGCATCGACCAAGAGCAGCGATACCAGGAATTCGTTGAGCGCCAGGATGAACATCAACAGAGCGCCGGTGATGATGCCGGGCGTCACGGCCGGAATGGTCACGGCAAGGAAAGTGGAAAGCGGCGGCGCACCGCAGTTGGCAGCGGCCAGTTCAAGATCGGGATCAAGGCTAGCGGCGCTCGCCGTCACTGCCCAGATCATGAATGGCAGGTTGATCACCGCGCAGGCGACGCCCACCGGCCAGAGCTGGCCAAGTAGCCCCCATTTGCCGAAGATCAGCATCAGGCCGATGCCAGAGCCGATCAACGGAATGGTGAAGGGCAGCAGCAGGTAGACCTGGACGCCGGCGACAAAGCGCACGCGATATTTGGCGAGCGCGATGCCGGCCAGCGTACCCGTCGGAATGGAGATCGCCGTACAGATGGCGGCGACAATCACCGAGCGCAGAAAGGCGTCGCGAAGATCGGTGGCACCGGCAATCGCCGCGTACCACTTGAGCGACAGCCCCTCCGGCGGGAAGGTGATCATGTTGCCAGCCGTGAACGAAGCGCCCAGCACCACCAGCGTCGGCGCCGACAGCATGACCAGCGCGATCGTGACGAAGGTCCAGAGCGTCACGGTCTTGGAACGGTCGCCCTTCATTTCGACCTCCCCATGGCCAGCGTGCCGGCCCCGAACAGCGCGAATACCACCCCGACCATGATAGAGCCGACGGCCACCAGGAGCAGCGCCAGCGTCGCCCCCATGCCCTGGTCCGACGTTCGGAAGAACTGGTCGTAGATGGCGTTGGCGATGAAGTCCTGCGAGCCGCCACCGAGGATGGCCGGAATGGCGAAGTCGGTGAGCGACAGCGTCAGCACCACCAGACCGGCACCGATGAAACCGGGCTTGGCCAGCGGCAGCACCACGTGGATGAAGGTTTTCACCCAGTTGGCGCCAAGCGAGCCGGCCGCCGCTTCCATCTCCTCGGGGATGGCGGTGAGCGCCGGCGCGAGCATCAGCACGGCAAACGGCAGCATGTACTGGACGAGGCCGAACAGGACCGCCGGGTAATTGTAAAGGAGACGGATCGGCGCCACACCGACGAGACCGAGCGCCTCGTTGACCATGCCCTGCGACCCCAGGATGATCAGCCAGCCATAGGCACGCACCACCTGGCCGATGAAGAACGGCAGGAACAGGGCGATCAGCAGGAACTTGCGCAAGGCCGCCGAGCGCGTCCGCACCATGACATAGGAATAGGGAAAGGCGAGAAAGAGCGTGATCGCCGTGACGATCAGCGAGCCGATCAGGCTGCGGCTCGCCACCGTGAAGAACAGCTTCTCGGTGAAGGCGCGGTGATAATTCGTCAGCGAATAGTCATCCGACGACAGGAAAGTGGTGGTGTCCAGCGTTCGGAGCGAACCATCGGCCATATCCCACAGGCCGAGGACCAGCAGCCCGACCAGAACAATGGCCGGCAGCAGCATCAGCCAGGGGACGGCTGCCGAGAAACTGCGCGGCCAGACGGCGGCGGCAATCGCTTCAAGGGCATCCATCAGGCGCCAGGACAGGGGATAGGAGGTGCGGCTCGGGCGCATTGTTGGGTCGGATCAATTTCTGAAAGGCAGTCCGCCGCCTTGTGGCGACGGACATTGGGGGAAGAGAACTGACGATCAGCCCTGCATGATTTCCTTGAACTTGCCGAACCACTCGCTCTCGTGCTCGACCTGAACCTTGGAGGAGACGCGCAGCAGCTTCTTGTAGTCCTCCGCCTTGGTCGGATAGGACGCGTCACCCACGAGATCGGCCGGCGGCTTGAGGCCCGGCACCACGCCCGGCAGGCCGAGGCCGTCGAGCCACACCTGCTGCGCGTCGAGCGTCAGCGCGAAGTTGACATACTGCTTGGCCCAGTAGAGCTCGTTTTCCGGCAGATACTTCGGCACCCAAAGACCGTCGGTCTCGTAGGTCGCGCCCTCGTCCGGCACCGTCCAGGCGATGGAGATACCGTTCTTCTTGGCTTCGCGGGCGTTGGAAGAAATGGTGCAGGCAACGTCGATTTCGCCCTTCTGGAACCAGGTGGTGAAATCGGGGTCCTCGCCCATCAGCGGCTCGTTGGCCTTGAGCTTGGTGAAGAAGTCCCAGGCCGGCTGCATGTTGGCCGGAATGTCCTCGAGCTTGCCGCCGCCGGTGATCTCCGCCGGGAAATGCAGGCCGATGCCATCGTTGTAGACGGCGACGCGGCCCTTGAACTTCGGGTCGAGCAGCACGTTCCACGACTTCGGCGCGCCGTCCGGGAAGGCTTCCGGGCGATAGGCCAGCACGTAGACGTAGCCATAGGTGTTGACGATCGGATAGCCGTCGACGCCGACCGGCTTGGCCGCGTCGCTCACGGTCTTGAGGTTGGCAAGATCCGACAGATCCTCGGTCACGCCGCGCAGCGCCGACTTGGTGGCGTTGGTGGTGGTGTCCCAATTGACGTGGATCGGCGGCACGCGCTTCTGCGCCGCGGCGGCCCACAGCTTCGGCTGGATCTCGTTATCCTCGGTGAGGTCGTGGCGGACGGCGATGCCGGTCAGCTTGGTGAAGGGATCGGAGACGCCAGCCTTCAGGCTGTCGACCCAGGAACCGCCCCAGGCGCGGACGATGATTTCCTTGGGCTTTTCGGGTTCGGCGGCGAATGCGCGGCCGAACGGCATGCCCACGAGGCCGGCGGCACCGGCAAGGCCTACGCCCTGCAGGAAACGGCGACGGCCGAGAAGGAAGGGAGGTTTGGTCGATCCAGTCATTGTCGTTCTCCTCTGGCTCTGTTTCTTTTTTTTGCCGCATCGGATTGCCCGAAAACCGGCTTCCACTTTTCGGTCCGACGCTTGCGCACTGATCCGTTCAATCCCCGAAGACCAGCACATCCTTCACGTTCCATCCCAACGCGACCGTCGATCCGATGTCGTGCTGGTTATGGGTTACGGGGTCATGATCGAACACGCGCAGCGTTGTCCCACCGAGATCTGTCACCGCCACCTCGTAGACGACGCGCTCGCCTTCGAAGATGGCGTCGGTGACCGTGCCGTCGAACATGGTGTCGACGTCGCCGAGCGCCTCGCGACCGCTGCCGATCCGGATCTGCTCGGCCCGGAGCGCGCCGCGCGCCGCCGCGCCCGTCTCCGGACGGAAGCCGTTGCCGGTCCGGCCGGCAAAGCCAGGACGATCGAAGACAATCCGCTCGCCGTCGATGCTCGCCACGGCGCCCTCGATGAAGTTGGTGACGCCGATGAAATTGGCGACGAAAGCGTTCTTCGGCTGGCGATAGGTAGCCTCTGGCCGCGCCTTTTGCTGGATGCGACCGTGGTCCATGACGATGATTTCGTCGGACACCACCAAGGCCTCGCGCTGGTCGTGGGTGACGTTGATGGTGGTGACGTCGAGTTCGCGCTGGATGCGACGGAATTCCAGCTGCATTTCCTCCCGCAGCTTGCGATCGAGGGCGGCAAGCGGCTCGTCGAGCAGCAACAGGTCCGGCTCAAAAACCAGCGCACGGGCGATGGCAACCCGCTGCTGCTGGCCGCCGGAGAGCTCGTGGATGCGGCGATCGCCCAGCTTCCCAAGCTTGACGAGGTCGAGGTAGCGCTGGACGCGATCGGGAATGGTGCGCGCGTCGAACCGACGCATGCGCAAGGGGAAGGCGACGTTTTCGGCCGCCGTCATATGCGGGAACAGAGCGAGTTTCTGGAAGACCATGCCGATCGACCGCCTGTGCGGCGGCACACTGCCGACGGCGAGGCCATTGATGACTACCTCGCCAGAAGTCGGCCGGCCAAAACCGGCGATCATCCGGAGCAGCGTCGTCTTGCCCGAGCCCGATGGGCCGAGAATGGTGAGAAAACGTCCCTTTTCCAGGTCGAATGTAGCGTCGCGCACGGCGTGCACGCCGTCGAACACCATGTTGACGTCGCGTACCGACACCGCGGAGGGCGCATCGGCTGCCATCGTTTCCGTCATCCCCTTACTCTCTGACACTCATGTTCTGGCGCTTCCTCTCCCCAACAGGAAACGCCGCGGTACCATATACATCTCTAGACAGGTCGTCACCCGCTTTTAGCGGAATTTTTATGCACGCCTCAAATTGAGGCAAGATAGCCGCCATCCACCGGAATACATTGGCCTGTAATGTAGGCAGACGCATCGGAAGCCAGGAAAATAACCGCCCCAATCAAATCGCCGAGCGCCCCGAAGCGGCCGAGCGGAATCTTGCCGAGCATGGACGCCTGCCAAGCGTCGTCCTGATAAAAAACATCGGTCATCGCCGTGCGGAAATAGCCGGGGGCCACGGCATTGACGCGAATGCCGAGACCGGCCCATTCGGTCGCCAGCGCAGTGGTCATACCGAGAATGCCGGCCTTTGACGAACCATAGGGCACGGCGGTCGGCACGCCGACATAGCTGGTCAAGGAAGCGAGATTGATGATGGCGCCGCCGCGCCCGGCAGTCCGCATCTGCCGTGCCGCCGCCTGCGCCACGAAGAAGGCACCCTTGAGATTGGTGTCGACCACCCGGTCCCACACATCTTCCTCAATATCGAGCGACGGCGTGACTTCCTCATAGCCGGCGTTGTTGACCAGAATGTCGAGTCCACCCAGCTTTTCGGCAGCTCGTTCCACCACCACGCGGCTGGCCGCAACATCGCGCACATCGTGGGCGAGCGGCACGGCGTGCCGGCCAAGCGCCTCGATAGCGGCGACGGTATCGGTGAGTGAGGCCGCCTGTCGAGCGGTCACGGCGACATCGGCCCCCGCCCCGGCCAACGCCTCGGCAAGCGCACGGCCAATGCCCCGGCTCGCCCCCGTCACCAGCGCCTTGCGACCTTCGAGATTGAAGAGAGCGAGCGGCGACATGAGGAAACTCCGGGCAAAAGCGGAAAGTACCGGCGCCCCTCCAGAGCAGCCGGACAATGCGGCCGGCAATGCAGCATTTCCGGACTATGATGTCCATAGACGTAATGCCGATTTTCGATGGCCTATTCGGATTCCGCACGGCTGTCTTGCGCAAGCCGTCCGCCATTCCCATGCTGTCTTTGCCAATGGCTTGCATCACGGCCAAGGTTGTCTATACATATGAGACCAACATCCACCGCAGGTATCGACATGGCCACCCGCCTGTTTCGCAACGCCCGCCTCGTCACGATGGCCGATCCCGCCTGCATTGAGCCGGTGGAGCGGGCGGTGATCCTCGCCGTGGACGGCCGCATCGCCTACGCCGGCCCAGAGGCCCAGATGCCGGACGGCCTGCCGGCGAGCGCCGGTGTCGAAACGATCGATCTAGATGGGCGGCTGGTGACGCCGGGCCTCATCGACTGCCACACGCATCTCGTCCACGGCGGTGATCGCGCCCATGAGTTCGAGCTGCGGCTTGCCGGCGCCAGCTATGAGGAAATCGCCCGCGCCGGCGGCGGCATCGTTTCCACCGTCACCGCCACCCGAGCCGCCGGCGAGACCGGCCTCGTGGCGAGCGCCCTCCCCCGCCTCGATCGCCTGATCGCCGAGGGCGTCACCACCGTTGAGATAAAGTCCGGCTACGGCCTCGACCTCGAAAGCGAGCGCGCTCAGTTGCGGGCCGCCCGGCATCTCGCCGCCGAGCGAAAGGTGACGGTCAGCACCAGCTTCCTCGGCGCCCATGCGCTGCCAGTCGAATTCCGCGACGACCGCGCCGGCTATCTGGCGCTCGTCCGCGACAAGATGCTGCCGGCGATTGCCGCTGAAGGTCTCGCCGACTGCGTCGACGCCTTCTGTGAGGCGATCGCCTTTTCTCCGGCCGAGGTGGACGACCTATTCTCCGCCGCCCGGCGCCTTGGCCTCAAGGTACGCCTTCACGCCGACCAACTGTCCAATCTCGGTGGCGCGGCGCTCGCCGCCCGCCACGGTGCGCTATCGGCCGACCATCTGGAGCACACCGACGAGGATGGCGCCGCCGCCATGGCGGCAGCCGGCACCGTTGCCGTTTTGCTGCCCGGCGCCTTCTATTTCATCCGCGAAACCAAGTTGCCGCCGGTCGAGCTTTTCCGAAAGCATGGCACCCGTATCGCCATCGCCACCGATTGCAACCCCGGCACCTCGCCACTCACCTCGCCGCTTCTCACCATGAATATGGCGGCGACCCTGTTCCGCTTGACGGTGGCCGAGTGCCTGGCCGGCATGACCATCCACGCCGCCGCCGCCCTCGGCTTTGCGCGGGACGCTGGGTCGATCGAAGTTGGCAAATGGTGTGATCTCGCCGTCTGGGATGTCGAACGCCCAGCCGAACTCGTCTACCGCATGGGCTTCAACCCGCTCGCCGCCCGCTATTGGAGAGGTGAATGAAAGACACCCCGATCGTCCATCGCCTCATACCCGGCCAAGTGCCGCTGTCGGTTTGGCGCTCTATCTATTTCGGCGACGGGGTTGCCATCGACCCCGCCGCGCGCGGGCCTGTCGATAAGGCCGCCGCCACGATCGAAGCGATTCTCGGTAAGGGTGAGCCGGTCTACGGCGTCAACACCGGCTTCGGCAAACTCGCTTCGGTGCGCATCGACGCCGCCGATCTCGAAACGCTCCAGCGCAACATCGTGCTGTCGCACGCCGCCGGCGTCGGCGAGCCGCTGCCCATAGCCGTTGTCCGGCTGATCATGGCCTCGAAGCTCGCGAGCCTCGCCCAGGGTGCTTCCGGCGTGCGCTGGGAAACGCTGGCCCATCTCGCCGCTTGCCTCGATCGCGGCCTGATCCCGGTCATTCCTGGCCAAGGTTCGGTCGGCGCCTCCGGCGACCTGGCGCCCCTCGCTCACATGACGGCGGCGCTGATGGGCGTCGGGCAGATATTCGTCGACGGGCGGCCGGTCGACGCCGCCGCGGCACTGGAGGCGAACGGCCTCACGCCGCTGGTGCTTGGTCCCAAGGAGGGACTGGCCCTTCTCAACGGCACGCAAGTCTCGACCGCGCTGGCGCTGGCCGGCCTGTTCGAGACCGAGCGCGTGTTCCAGGCGGCCTTGGTCACCGGCGCGCTGTCGGTCGATGCGGCCATGGGTTCGGATGGTCCGTTCGATCCGCGCATTCATCTTCTGCGCCGTCACAAAGGCCAGATCGACGTCGCCGCCAGCCTGCGCGGCCTGCTGTCCGGCTCGGCCATCCGCGCCTCGCACCTCGACGACCACGGCCGCGTTCAGGATCCCTATTGCCTGCGCTGCCAGCCGCAGGTGATGGGCGCCTGCCTCGACCTGCTTAGACAGGCGGCGGCGACGCTTAACGAGGAGGCCAACGGCGTCTCTGATAATCCTCTGGTGTTCCCCGACACAGGCGAGGTGATCTCGGGCGGCAACTTCCACGCCGAACCAGTGGCCTTCGCCGCCGACATCATTGCCCTCGCCATCTGCGAGATCGGCTCGCTCGCCGAACGCCGCGTTGCCATGCTGGTCGATCCGGCACTGTCCGGTTTGCCAGCCTTCCTGACGCCGAAACCCGGCCTCAACTCCGGCTTCATGATCCCACAGGTGACAGCGGCGGCCCTTGTGTCGGAAAACAAGCAGATGGCCCATCCGGCCTCCGTCGATTCCATCCCGACGTCGGCCAACCAGGAAGATCACGTCTCCATGGCCGCCCATGGCGCCCGCCGCCTCTCGGGCATGGCGCGGAACGCCGCCCACGTCATCGGCATCGAGTATCTCGCCGCCGCGCAGGGCATCGACTTTCACGCGCCGCTTGGCACCTCCGCGCCTCTGGCCGCCGCGGTTCAGCTGTTGCGGGCCGACGTGCCGCAGCTTGCCGACGACCGGCATTTTGCCCCGGACATCGAGGCGGCGACCCGTCTCATCACCTCCGGCCGGCTCGCCGCTACCCTCGGAAGCGACCTCCTGCCGATCCTGGTGGAACAATGAGCGACGCGGCGGATCCGGTCATCCGGCGCGGCCGGGCACCACTCGTCCTGTCCCTGCCGCACGTCGGCACGGCGATCCCCGACGACATCGAGGCGCGGCTCGTTTCGCCCTGGCTGGCCCGCAAGGACGCCGACTGGTGGATCGACGAACTCTACGCCTTCGCCGCCGAACTCGACGCCACCATCGTCCGTGCGCATTGGTCGCGTACGGTAATCGACCTCAATCGCGACCCGACCGGTGTCTCGCTCTATCCGGGGCAAGCCACCACCGGCCTTTGCCCGCTGGAGACCTTCGACGGCGAGCCGCTCTATCGCCCAGGCGCCGAGCCGAACGCCGAGGAGATCGATGCGCGCAACGCCACCTACTATCAGCCTTACCATAGGGCCCTGACGGAAGAAATTAGCCGGCTACGTAACGCCAATGAACGCGTGGTGATCTACGACTGCCACTCCATCCGTTCCGCCATTCCCAGATTATTTGCCGACAAACTACCTGTCTTCAATCTCGGCACCAACAATGGCGTATCGGCCGATCCGGCCTTGATAAAGCAGGTCGCCGATATCATCGCCACCTCGGGACGCAGCCACGTGGTCGACGGCCGGTTCAAGGGTGGCTACATCACCCGCCATTACGGCCAGCCAGAAAACGGCATCCACGCCTTGCAGATGGAGCTCGCCTGTCGCGGCTACATTCGCGAAGCTCTGGGACCGGTCAGCGAAGCCAATTGGCCAGTAGCATTCGACGCGGGCTTCGCCGCGCCGACGCGGCTAACCCTTCAGGCCGTCCTCACCGCCTGCGTTGTGTTCGCCGGAAACTGAGGATCACTCCACCAGCCTGAGCGGCCGCTTGCCGGACGGGCCGGACAAGGGAATGACGTCCACGGCCACCGTCAGGCTATGGGCACCTGAGGTAACGATGACGCCGTCGAGCGGCGACACGTCGGAATAGTCGCGGCCGATGGCAAGAACCAGATGGTCCTCCCCGGCCATGATGCCGTTGGTCGGGTCGAGCCCCACCCAGCCGGCCTCGCCACCACACCACACTTCCACCCAGGCATGCGTGGCATCCGCGCCTTCGAGCCGGGCTTTGCCCGGCGGCGGCTCGGTGCGCAGATAGCCCGAGACGTAACGGGCCGGTAGCGCCAGCCCCCGAAGGCCGGCGATCATCACTTGGGCGAAGTCTTGGCAGACGCCCTCGCGCGCGGCAAAAGCATCGGACGGGCTGGTATCGGCATCGGTGGCACCCGGCACATAGGCAAAATCGGCCTTGATCCGCTTCATCAGGTCGATCGCCCCTTCCAGCATCGGTCGGCGTGCCGGAAAGGACGGCGCGGCGTAGCGGGTAATGGACGCATCAAGCGGCACCGACGGCGTGGCGAACAAGCCATGCACCGGCGAATCGGCCCCGGGATCGCTGCTCGCCGCTGCAAGCGCCCGAACTTCTCCGGCGGGCGGGGTCAGCGCGGCGAGATAGGGCTCGGCCGGCGCCACCTCAACCTCGGCAACGAGGCGAACCGTCAGTTCGTCATGCGGCCGATCGAGGGCAAAATGGCAGATGCGGTTACCGAAGAAATCGGTGGTCTCCTGCCGCTCGGCCGGAGTTGGCGCGATCAATAGCTTCGCCTGTCGCACCGTCTGCCCCTGGCGATCCACCGGCAGCAGGCGGGCAACGTGGCTCGAATAGGGAATGGCCGCCGCGTAAGTGTAGCGGGTTTCCTGGCGCAACTCGTAAATCATTCGAGCTCCTCCGGCCGCGCCTCGCTGGGGCGCTGAGTGAAGAAGCGGTCGGTGACCAGACCGGACAGCCTCAGCAGCCGGCTGATGATCTTGTCGATATCGCGCACCGCGATCTTCTCGGCGGCCGTGTTGGCGATGCGGGCGTCGAGCTTGCGGGCGAGACGCAACAGCTCCACCGGTCGGCCATCGAGACGGGTGGCGGGCAGCGCTTCGAGATGCTCGACGATGCGCGCCACCTGAAAGGCGATCGAACGTGGATTGGCGTCATCAAGAACCAAAAGGTCGATCACCGGCAGCGGCGCCGGACGCATGACGTAGCGCCAGCGATAGGTGATCTGGCTGTCGCCCGCCTCAAGCGCCAGGTCGAGTGTCTCGGTCGACGGCGCTTCGAGAGCAAAGCGCCGAATGACGGCCGCCGTGGACAGCGCCCGCTCAATGCGGCGGCCGAGATCGAGGAAGCGCCAGCCCATGGCGCGGTTCATATTCTCGGCGGCGAGACCGGCGAAGGCGGCAATGCGGCGGAGACCGTGGTTGACCTCCTCGAGCATCTGAGCCGGCGTCAGGCGCTGGCGGCCGACGGCCTCGAACAGGGTGGCAATTTCCGTCACTGCCCGGAAGGCATCCGGCGCCAGGCGATCGCGAATGGCCGAGCTGGCCGCTCGCGCCGCGCCGGTCAGGGCCGGCAGGCCCGAAGGCGAAGCCGGATCGCTGAGAACGGCGGCAACAAGGTCGATCGGTGCGCCTTCGAGTTCGAGGTCGACAGCGCCGATGAAGCGCAAATGCTCGATGAGCGCCCGGATGATGGGCTGATCGGCATCGCCGCCGGCCTCTACCAGCCGGTTGATCAGCGCCCTCAGAAGACGCAGCGTGCCTTCCGCCCGTTCGAGATAGCGGGCCAGCCAGTAGAGATTATCCGCCGAGCGCGATGGCAGCGTTCCGGTGGACCGGCGGATGGCGACGCGATCGGGCTGCGGCAAAAGCGAGGTTTGCTTGACCGGCGCATCGGATAGCACCCAGACGTCGGCGGTCTCGGCACCCTGCTGCATGGAAACCAGGCGAGCATCGCTCGACCCGGAAATGCGGCAGAAGCCGCCGGGCATCACCGTCCAGTCATCATCGCCGACCGCCGCCACGAACAGACGCAGCACGAACGGCTTGGGCACCAGACGACTGCCGTCCCACACCGGCATGGTGGAAAGACCGACATTTTCCTGCCCCACCACGTCGAGGCCACGTGCCTCGATCAGGGCTCGCGCTGTCTTCCGCTCGGCCTTGCTCATCGCCGCGCCGAGCTTGCTCCAGAAGGGCAGACCCGGCAGGGCACTGGAAAAAGCCGACGCGATGGCCATCCGGTCGAAGCGATCGAGCACCGTCCGCCGCTCCTTATCCTGGCCGCACCACCAGGTGGCCAGGTTGGCCAGCACCAACGGCTCGCCCAGCAGGTGTCGGCAGAGCGCCGGCATGAAACCCATCAGCGCTCGCGATTCGGCAATGCCGGACCCAAGCGCATTGGTGACGTCGACACCACCGGCCCGCACCGCCTGGACCAGCCCCGGCACGCCGAGCGCCGAGGCCGTCCTGAGTTCCAGCGGATCGGCGAAATCCGCATCGAGGCGCCGCCACAGCGCATCGATGCGCTTGAGGCCCGACACCGTACGCACGTAGACGGCGTCGTCGCGCACCGTCAGATCGCCGCCCTCCACCAGCAGGAAGCCGAGGTAGCGGGCGAGATAGGCGTGCTCGAAATAGGTCTCGTTGAGTCGGCCGGGCGTGAGCAGGCCAACCCGCGCTTCGGCACCGGCGTTGAGAGCGGCGAGGTCGTCGCGGAAGGCCTGGAAGAACGGGGCGAGACGCTCGACATTGAGGCCACGCGCCACCTCCGGCAGCGCCCGCGTCACCGCGAGGCGATTTTCCAGCGCATAGCCGGCGCCCGATGGCGCCTGCGCGCGGTCGGACAACACCCACCACTGGCCATCCGGCCCACGTCCCAAGTCGACGGCAAAGAAGCGCAGGAAACGGCCACCCTTTGGCTTGACGCCAACAAGCGGCCTCAGGAAATCCGGGCTGCCGGCGATGGCGGCGGCCGGCAGCACACCGTCGCGAGCGAGCCGGCCCGGACCGTAGACGTCGGCAAGCAGCGCCTCGGCCAGACGGGCGCGCTGAATGGCGCCCGCCGACAGTTCCGCCCATTCGGACGACGAAATGAGAAGCGGTACGGGCGTCAGCGGCCAGGGGCGCTCGGCGCCGGCCGGATCGTCATAGACGCGGAAGAACACACCGGAATTTTTGAGCTGTTGCTCGGCACCGGTAAAGGCTTCCCGCACGCCGTCCTCGCCAAGTTCGGCAAGGCGCTGAAGAAAGGCGGGCCAGGGGCCGCGCAGTGTGCCGTCCGGCGCCATCATCTCGTCATAGGCGCCGGCAAGCGGCTTATAGTCCCGCGTCAGCAGGCCAGCCCCGGCATTGCGTCCGGCGGTCGTCGGGTCAGGCTGAAGCTTGCTCATCAGGTTTCCGGCATGGGCGGAGGGCAGGACTTGCCCCACCGCGAGTTAATCAGACCGACGCAGCATCGCCAAGACGCCGCCAGTCGTAGGTACCTTTCAGACGCCCGCCGGCCGGCGCAAGTCGAGCGTCGTTGGGAATTCACCGGACGCTTCCTCGGCCGGAAGGTTCACCGTCCCCAGCGAATGCCCGAAATCCTGGAAGCGAGCGAGCCGTCGTGCCTCGGCCTCATAAGCGTTGACGGGGAAGGTATCGTAGCTGCGGCCACCGGGATGGGCAACAAAGTAGGTGGCGCCACCGAGCGAACGCTTCGACCAGCGATCGACGATCTCGAAGGTCAGCGGCGCGTTGACCGGCAGCACCGGGTGGATGCCGCTCGCCGGCTGCCAAGCCTTGAAGCGAACGCCTCCAACATAGCTGCCGTTGCGATCCGTCGCCGCCAGCGGCACGCGTCGGCCATTGCAGGCAAGCACGTGGCGGGCTGGATCGAAGCCGGAAAGGCGCGCCTGCAGCCGCTCCACCGAGCTGTCCACGAAGCGGACCGTGCCACCGGACGCCCCCTGTTCGCCGGTGACTTGCCAGGGCTCGAGCGCGCCCCTCAGTTCGAGCGAGACGCCCTGCTGGGTGACGGTGCCGAAATAGGGGAAGCGGAATTCGCGCTGCGCATCGTACCAGACCGATTCCATCGGATAGCCGGCCCGGTTGAGATCGGCGATCACCTCCAGGAAGTCCTGCCAGACGAAATGCTCCAGCATGAAGCGGTCGAATAGAGCCGTGCCGTGGCGCGTGAAGCTGCCTTGCTGCGGCTCCTTCCAGAACCAGGCGATCAGCGCCCTCAAGAGAAGCTGCTGGGCGAGCGACATGCGCGCGTCCGGCGGCATCTCGAAGGAGCGGAACTCGATAAGACCCAGCCGGCCGGTCGGTCCATCCGGCGAGAACAGCTTGTCGATGCAGATCTCGGAACGATGGGTGTTGCCGGTGACGTCGGTCAGAAGGTTGCGGAACAGCCGGTCGACCAGCCAAGGCAGCGGCGCCGGTCCTTCGCCCGGCGCCGGCACCTGGGCCAGAGCGATCTCGAGTTCGTAAAGACTGTCGTGCCGCGCCTCGTCGACACGCGGCGCCTGGCTGGTCGGCCCGATGAACAGGCCTGAGAACAGATAGCTGAGCGAAGGATGCCGTTGCCAATAGAGAACCAGACTCTTGAGCAGATCGGGCCGGCGCAGGAACGGACTATTAGCCGGCGTTTCACCACCGACCACCACGTGGTTGCCGCCGCCGGTCCCGGTATGGCGGCCGTCGATCATGAACTTGTCGGTACCGAGGCGGGAAAGTCGCGCCTCCTCGTAGACGGTCGAGGTAATGTCGACGCAGTCCCGCCAGCCGGCGGCCGGATGAATGTTGACCTCGATGACGCCGGGGTCCGGCGCCACGCGAACGACGTTGAGGCGCGGGTCGGCCGGCGGCGGATAGCCCTCGATGTGAACCGGCAAGCCGAGATCCTCGGCTGTCGCTTCGACGGCGGCGAGAAGTTCCAGATAGTCGTCGGCGCCGGCCACCGGTGGCATGAACACGCAGAGGCGGCCATCCCTGGGCTCGACGCTCATCGCCGTGCGCACCGCGCCAACACCGGTCATCCACTGGGTGACGCGCGGATCATCGGGCGCCGCCTCGCGCGAATGCTCGTAGGCGGTGGCAAGCTCGTCGGGATCCGGCAGCTCGGGCAGTTCGCCCATGAGATCACGGTCGACGTGGAACGGATAGGCGGCCGGTGGCACCCATGGCAGGGCAGCGAGCGGCAGACGGAAGCCGGCTGGCGAGTCGCCGGGAACCAGGTAGAGCTTGCCGCGCCGGAAACTCCAAACCTCCGACACCCAGTTCCGGCCGGCGCTGGCCTGCCAGCGCTGCACGGGCAACACATAGGCGCTGGGCGTGCCAAGACCACGCTCGAACACGTGGGCAATGCGGGCGCGCGCCTCAGGATCGTCGAGCTTGTTGTCTTCCGTGGTGACGTTGTCCGGCAGGCCACCTTCCTTCAGGATCCAGTAGGCCGGATCCTCGTAGGCGGGCACGGCGCAGCGGCCGGGCACGCCAAGCCGACGGGCAACGCCGCGGGCGAGCGAGCAGGCCGCGTCGGCATCGGCCGTCGTCGGCTGGCTTTCGGGCGCGACAAGGTCGAGATTGCGCCAGATCGGCTTGCCGTCCTTGCGCCAGTAGAGCGAGAACGTCCAGCGCGGCAGGCTCTCGCCGGGATACCACTTGCCCTGGCCGTAATGCAGAAAACCGCCCGGTGCGAAACGAGCAGCAAGGCGGCGGATCAAGTCATCGGCAAGGCCACGCTTGGTGGGACCGACGGCAGCGGTGTTCCACTCCTCCGACTGGTAGTCGTCGATCGAGACGAAAGTCGGCTCGCCGCCCATGGTCAGGCGCACGTCGCCGTCCCTAAGATCGGCATCCACCGCTTCGCCCAGCTCGTTGAGCCGCGCCCAGGCTTCGTCCGAGAACGGCCAGGTGACGCGCGGCCGCTCGTCAATGCGGGCGATCTTCATGTCGAAGAAGAATTCGGTCTTGGTGTCGGGCGCCCCGCTGTAGGAGCCAACGATCGGCGCCGCCGAGCGATAGTGCGGCGTCGCAGCCAGCGGAATGTGGCTCTCACCGGTCAACAGACCCGAGGTGGGATCGAGACCGATCCAGCCGGCGCCGGGAATGTAGACCTCTGCCCAGGCGTGCAAGTCGGTGAAGTCGACCTCGGTACCGGACGGGCCATCGAGCGCCTTGACGTCCGGCCGGAGCTGAATGAGGTAGCCGGAGACGAAGCGGGCCGCGAGGCCGAGCCGGCGCAACAGCTGCACCAGCAGCCAGCCGCTGTCACGGCAAGAGCCGGCGCCGCGCGACAGCGTCTCCTCCGGGTCCTGCACGCCCGGCTCGAGACGGATTTCATAGGCGATGTGCTGCTGCAGCGCCTGGTTCACCGCAACGACGAAATTGGTGGTCTGGGCCTGCTCGCGCGGGATCGTCGCCAGATAGGCTTCGAACAGCTCGCCCTCTCCCTCGCATTCGAGGAAAGGCGCAAGATCCTTGGCAAGCTCCGGCGCGTAGGCAAAAGGCCAGTACTCGGCATACTCCTCGATGAAGAAGTCGAACGGATTATAGACCGCCATCTCGGCGAGCAGGTCAACGCTGACCGAGAACTCGGTCGCCGGCTCAGGGAAAATGAAGCGGGCCAGCCAGTTACCGTGCGGGTCCTGCTGCCAGTTGACGAAATGGTTCTCCGGCGTGACCTTCAGCGTGTAGGCCGGCACGGCGATGCGGCTGTGCGGCGCCGGCCTCAGCCGCACCACTTGGGGGGAGAGAACCACGGGCTTGTCATAGACGTAGCGGGTGACGTGCGTCAGCTTTGTCAGGACGGCCATTATCTCTCCCTGCGGGCGCGTTGGGCGCGACCGCATTTAAGGGCGAAACGCCCATCCGGGAAAGCCCTGAGCTTGAGCGTCACCTGCACGCTTTATAGGCAGACCGTCAGGGCTTGCGCGACAACGGGTCGATGATGATGTCGTAAAGCCTGGAGGTCGACAGCGTGGCGATCTCTTCGTAAAGTGCATTGTCGGTGGGAAGGCCTGTGGCGGCGGCGTCGACCGGAGGCGGCACCACCCAGCGCAGACGGTCCCAGCCACGGCTCTGTCCCTCGATCTTCAACACCTCGACGAACTTGCGGCCGATACCACGGTTGCGGAAGGCTGGCAGGACATAGATATCCTCTAGATGGCCGACCCGGTGACCGGACATGGTATCGGGCAGGTCGAAAAACACGGCGAAGCCGATCAGCTCTTCATCGACGAAGGCGCCCAGTACTTCCGTCGCCGGATCGACAGCAAGGAGTTCGGAATAATATTCGTCCGGACGGCGCGGCGCCCCACGCTTCATTGCCTGAGCATAGGCGGCGATGATCGGCGCCAGCTTGTGGGCGTCCGCCTGGGTGACGGCGGCAATCGTCAGCGACATGGTCAATAGTCCCCCGGAAAAGCGACACTTAGGCGTGACACTCGCATTACTTGCCCCATGCGGCCGGCTTGGGCAAGGCTGAGACGAAAGGGATATGCGTTTTTTGAACTTCAACGAGGCGAGGCGCTTTCCCAACGTGATGCCGGCTAGGCTGGTCATTGAGCGCGGCCATCGTTATCGTCGCAGCCGAAATCGGCAGAACGACTGGGGGACACGCCGCGATGAGCGACATCTTCGACCATTTCCGCCGTCAGGCCGAGGCCTGCCGCAACATGGGCTCGCCGTTCACTGCCCGCCTTGCCGATCTTGCTCCGCGCTTTGTCGACGCGACAACGTTGACCGGCCGCCGCGTCATTGCCTGGAAAGGCCACGCCGGTGAGGACGCCGTGCCGCTGCGTCTGTTCGGCGGCCTGCACCGCCTGGTGCTAACCGGCCGCGACGCCGGGCTCGCCGCCGTCTATCCGCCGGCTGAGGCGTCCGACGAGGCGCTTGCCGCCGCCGTGCGCACCGCCATCGCCCGGCATGACCACGACCTCCACGACATTCTGATGAGCCCGCCGCAGACCAACGAGGTCGGCCGCTCGGCCATGCTGCTGCCCGGCTTCCTGTGGCTCGCCCGCAGATTCGGGCCGAAGCTCGACATCTTGGAGATCGGCGCCAGCGCCGGCCTCAACCTTCACTGGGACAGCTACGCCTATCGCTACGGCACGGCCCGCTGGGGAAAGCCGAAAGCCCCGCTCGAACTCGGCCCCGAATGCGAGACGCCACCGCCGCTCGACGGCGAGATCGAGGTGGTGCGTCGCCGGGCCTGCGACCTTGCCCCGCTCGACCCGGCGGATGCCGAGCACCGCACCCGCCTTCTCTCCTACGTCTGGGCTGACCAGAGCGAACGCAAGGCGCGCCTGATCGCAGCGCTCAAACACGCGGCCGCTCGGCCCGAGCGGGTGGAGGCGATCGACGCGGCCGAGTTCCTGAATCGCGAGCTGACCGCGCCACCGATCGAGGGAGCGCTGCGCGTCGTGGTGCATTCGATCTTCTGGCAATATCTCGCCGATCCGGCCCGCCTTGGCATCCAGACGGCCATGCTGCGGGCGGCCCAGACGGCACCAATCGCCTGGTTGCGGCTCGAGGCGGATGGCCACGCGCCCGGCGCCGGCCTCCTCGTCACGCTGTTTCCCTCCGGCGAACACCACGTCCTGGCGCGGGGCGATTTCCATGGCCGCTGGCTGCGCTGGCTGGGCGACACCTAAAGAAAAGGCCGGGGCCAATGAACTGACCCCGGCCTTGGAGATTTTTCCTACGCCGGAGCGTCGGATCACTTGAATTCGCGGATATCCACGAAGTGGCCGGCAATCGCCGCCGCCGTCGCCATGGCCGGCGATACGAGGTGTGTGCGGCCCAGGTAGCCTTGCCGTCCCTCGAAATTGCGGTTCGAGGTGGAGGCGCAACGCTCGCCGGGTGACAGCTTGTCGGGGTTCATGGCCAGACACATAGAACAGCCCGGCTCGCGCCACTCGAAGCCCGCCTCGATGAAGATCTTGTCGAGGCCTTCCGCTTCCGCCTGTTCCTTGACGAGGCCGGAGCCCGGCACGATCATGGCAAGCTTGATCGAAGACGCCACCTTGCGCCCCTTGGCCACGGCCGCGGCTGCTCTCAGATCCTCGATACGGCCATTGGTGCAGGAGCCGACGAACACCTTGTCGAGGGTGATATCGGTCATCTTCTGGCCGGGCTTGAGACCCATGTAGTCGAGCGCGCGCCACTTGGACGTACGCTTCGTCTCATCAGCGATAGCGTCGGGATCGGGCACCACGCCGGTGATCGACACGACGTCCTCGGGGCTGGTGCCCCAGGTGACGATCGGCGGCAGACTGGCGGCATCGAGCGTCACCACTTTGTCGAAGTGAGCGCCTTCGTCGGTGTAGAGCGTCTGCCAGTAAGCCTTGGCGCGCTCCAGCGCCTCGCCGGTCGGCGCCTTCGGCCGGCCGGTGATATAGGCATAGGTCGACTCATCCGGCGCGATCAGACCGGCGCGGGCACCGCCCTCGATCGACATGTTGCAGACGGTCATGCGGCCTTCCATCGACAGGGCGCGGATCGCCTCGCCGGCATATTCGATGACGTGGCCGGTGCCGCCGGCCGTGCCGATCTCACCGATGATCGCCAGCACGATATCCTTGGCGGTAACGCCGGCCGGCGCCTTGCCGTCGACGCGCACCAGCATGTTCTTCGCCTTCCGCTGGATCAACGTCTGCGTGGCGAGCACATGCTCGACCTCGGAGGTGCCGATACCATGCGCGAGGGCGCCAAAGGCACCGTGCGTCGAGGTGTGGCTGTCGCCACAGACGATGGTCATGCCCGGCAGCGTGAAACCCTGCTCGGGACCAACCACGTGGACGACGCCCTGACGCCGGTCGAGTTCGTTATAATATTCGACGCCGAATTCGGCGGCGTTGATGGCGAGCTGCCCGACCTGCTCGCGGCTCTCGGCATCTTCGATGCCCTTGCTACGATCGGTGGTCGGCACGTTGTGGTCGACGACGGCCAGCGTCTTCTGGGGCTGATGCACCTTGCGGCCGGCGGTCCTCAGGCCCTCGAAGGCCTGCGGGCTGGTCACCTCATGTATGAGATGGCGGTCGATGTAGAGCAGCGAGGTGCCGTCGGCCTGCGTCTCGACCACGTGGTCGTCAAAGATCTTGTCGTAGAGGGTGCGGAGCTTGGCGGTCATGATGATCGAACTTTCGATTCCGTGAGGCGGGCGAACCACGCCCCTGACATGCATAGAAAATCATGGAGTGGCCGATACGTCGGCCGTCATCTCAGGGCCGGAGTCGGCTGTCGCCGGTCTGCCGCGCCAGAAACCGCCATGGCAGGCGCGCGTGATCGTGGGCCGGAAAGTAATCGGCCGACGTCGGCAGGCGCGTGATCTGCGGCTTCGCGTACATAAGCGCTCTATACTGAAAAACCGACCCGCCGACAATCGCCGATATGTCGGTGCGGCGACCGGGGCGCATGGCCTGAACATGAAAGCGCCCAGCCTCGGGGGAAGGCTGGGCGCGGCGCTAGGGATCAGCGCGGGGCCGGGAGGGGAACCCGGCCGACGGTCACCGCCACTGGCGAGACGGGGGGCAGTGCCTATTGGGCGGTGCCGTCATGATTATGATTTGGTGCGGTCCCCCTCGAAAACAAGAGAGGGGGAGTTAACAACGCCGTGAGTACGGCCGTGATCGCCGAAAGTCGAATATCCGGTCAGCCAACCAGTGCCTTGAACTCGGCGAGGATGGCGGCGCCCATGGCGCGCGTGTCGATGGTCGCCTCGCCCTTCTGGGCGATATCCTTGGTCCGGAGCCCTTTGCCGAGCACGCGGGCGATAGCCTCGTCGAGCTTGCCGGCGAGATCGATCAGGCCGAAGGAATAGCGCAGCGCCATGCCGAAGGAGGCGATCATGGCGATCGGATTGGCAGCGCCCGTTCCGGCGATATCCGGTGCCGAACCATGGACCGGCTCATAGAGCGCCTTGCGCTTGCCGGTGGCCGCGTCAGGCGCACCGAGCGAGGCCGACGGCAGCATGCCCAGCGAACCGGTCAGCATGGCGCCGATATCCGAGAGCACATCGCCGAACAGGTTGTCGGTCAGGATGACGTCGAACTGCTTGGGGTAGCGGACGAGCTGCATGGCACAGTTGTCGGCCAGGATGTGGTCGAGCTTGACGTCGGCATACTCTTCCTTGCCGACCTTGGTCACCACCTGGTTCCACAGCACGCCAGACTTCATGACGTTGCGCTTCTCGGCCGAGGAGACACGGCCATTGCGCGCCTTGGCGAGGTCGAAGGCGACCCGGGCGATGCGCTCGATCTCGTGCGTGGTGTAGACCTGCGTATCGACGGCGCGCTTCTCGCCGTTCTCCAGCGTGACGATTTCCTTCGGCTCGCCGAAATAGACGCCACCTGTCAGCTCGCGGACGATCAGGATGTCGAGGCCTTCCACCACTTCGCGCTTCAGCGAGGAGGCGTCGGCCAGCGCCGGATAGCAGATGGCCGGACGAAGATTGGCGAACAGGCCGAGGTCTTTACGGAGGCGCAGGAGGCCAGCTTCCGGGCGGCAATTATAAGGAACGCTATCCCACTTGGGTCCACCGACGGCGCCGAACAGCACCGCGTCGGCGGCCAGCGCCTTGGCCATGTCGGCTTCCGAAATGGCCGCGCCGTGGGCGTCGTAGGCCGAACCGCCGACGAGACCGCGATCGAGCGAAAAATCGGTGAGACCCTTGCCATTCAGGAAGGCAATGATCGTTTCGACCTCGGTCATGATTTCCGGGCCGATGCCGTCGCCGGGCAGCAGGAACAGCGAATTCTTTGCCATCATCGCATCCTTAGAACTTGAAAACGGGGCGCACGACCTCCTCCGGCCGGCTTTCGGCCGCTAGCCGTAATCGCCTTGTCGCCAAGGTTCAAGGGGCAAGCGTACCGGAGAGGACGGTGAAATCACCGCTGTCGCGGTCGAGCACGTGCAGCTCGCCCTCGGCAACATCAAACCACGCGCCGTGCAACGCCAATGAACCGGACTCGACCCGGTTCTTGACGAAGGGATAGGCGAGAAGATTGTTCAGCGACGCCTTGATCGCCTCATGCTCAAGCGCGGTGTAGCGCAAGCCAGGGCCGATGGAATGGTCACAGCGCACCCGCTCGGTCGTCTCATCCAGCACCGACACCCACTTGCCGATGAAATCGGTCGGCGTCAGCGGGGCGCGGTGGTCGAGCGCCGCCACGATGCCGCCGCAACGACCGTGGCCCATCACCACGATATGGCGAACGGCGAGCGCTATCACCGCGAATTCGAGGGCAGCCGAGGTGCCATGCGTCTCACCATCCGGCGTATAGGGTGGCACGAGGTTGGCGACGTTGCGGACGACAAAGATCTCGCCCGGACCGGCATCGAAGATCACTTCTGGCGACACACGGCTGTCCGAACAGCCGATGATCATGATGTGAGGCTTTTGTCCCTCGGAGGCCAGTCGCTTGTAGCGCTCGTTCTCGCTGGGGTAACGGCCTTCCCGAAAAGCCTCGTAACCGGTCGTCAGACGCCCCGGAAAGGAGGCAGGCAGCTTCGGGCGAAGGGGAGCTTTCGGTTCAGTCATCATGGAAGTCCGGCTGGAGGGCAAGGCGACGGACAAGATTCCCGCCCGGCGGGTTATACGGAAGTCTACTTATAGGCGTCAATCATCGCGCGTTTCACAAGGTCTCGATCGTCGAGGGCCGCGCGACGCCCCTTCGAGAGGTCCCTAGCCGACGAATATCGACCATGGCCATCGGGTGGACCAGGGCGTCCTGCTCGTCGACCAACTCCAGTTCGCGCGCTCCAGCCTTCACCGACCGGGCGATCACTTCGAAGGTGGAGGCCGAGGCGGCGGCGAGGGCCGCCTCGTCGGACGCGCCGCCGATCAACCTCGACAAGAACAGCGCCGCGAACAGATCGCCGGTGCCGTTGGGAGCGCCTTCAATCAGCTGGTTCTCGGCAATGATGGTCTCATTGGCGGTGACCAGCGCAGCGGCGATCTTGCCGGCCATCAGCGCCGGCGCCGAGGTGACGACGACGCGCTTCGGCCCGAGCGCCCGCGCCGCCACTGCGATCTCGCTCAACGTGTCGATCGGCAGGCCCGTCAGCCAGCCCAGTTCGAAGCGATTGGGCGTAGCGATGTCGGCGATGGCGACCAAACGGTCGCGCTGGGCGATGGCAACCGGCTCGGGCACGTAAAGGCTGCCTGTACCAGCGCTGCCCATGTCGCCGATCACCGGATCGGCCAGATGCAGCGCTTTGGGATTGGCCGCTCTGACGGCGGCCACCAGCGCGGCGGCGGCATCCGCCTGCCCGGCCGAGCCCAGATAACCGGTGATGATTCCGCCCACCTCGGACAGCCAGGGCGAGCGGGCAAGATCGGCGCAGAGCGCCGCGAAATCCGTCTCCGGCAGGGCCATCCGGTGAGCGCGGCCATGGCCAGGATGCCAGGGCAGGATGACCGTCGGCAACGTCCAGACGCGATGGCCGAGCCGTTCCAGCGCGAAGGCGGCGCGAGCGCCCACCGATCCGCGGACAACAAAGGAGGAGAGAACGATGATGGCAGGACGGCTCATGGTCTGCGGCTTTTCCAAATGGATGGCGGCTTGGCGAGGCGACGGCCCTCCGTTTAGCCTATGATCAATCGCCGTACACCCCGAATCAGCCGATGCCGACCGAAAAACCAGCCTCCTCGCTTCATGACCTGTTCGGAGCCACCGCTCCCCGCCCAGCGGCCGGCGGGGATGTGGTGCAGGTGCTTACCCCGGTCGGGCTCGATCTCTCCTATTCCTATCGCGTACCGCACGGAATGGCGGTTGGGCCGGGCTCGATCGTTCAAGTTCCGCTCGGCCCGCGCAAGGTGGTGGGCATCGTAACCGGCGAACCGGCCGAACTTTCGGCCTCGTCGAACCGGCTCCGCCCGATCGAGATCGCCTTCGACGCGCCGCCGCTCACGCCGGAGATGCTCACCTTCGTCGATTGGGTCGCCCGCTACACGCTGACGCCGCGCGGCATGGTGATGCGCATGGTCCTGCGCGCCCCGGATGCGTTGGAGCCGGAACCGCCACTGCGTGGCCTGATTGCGACGAGCGCACCGCCCGAACGCCTCACCGACGCGCGCCGCCGGGTGCTGGCTTTGCTCGTTGAGAACGAAGGCCAGGCATGGACGCGCGCCGGTCTCGCGGCGGCGGCCGGCGTGTCGCCCTCCGTCGTCGAAGGCTTGGTAACCGCCGGCGCACTCGCCGAGATCGACCTGCCACCCGGCCGACCGTTCCGAACGCCCGATCCTGATTTCAATCCCATCGAGCTCACCCCCGATCAAAGCGCCGCCGTGGCCAAGCTGCGTGAAGCGCAACTCGACGGCGTAACGCTGATCGACGGCGTCACCGGCTCGGGCAAGACCGAGGTCTACCTTGAAGCGGTGGCGGATGCGCTACGCGCCGGCCGGCAGGCCCTGATCCTGGTGCCGGAGATCGCGCTCACCCGCGCCTTCCTCGAGCGCTTCTCGGAGCGCTTCGGAGCGCTGCCGGCCGAATGGCATTCCGACGTCGGCCCGAAGATACGGGCCCGCACATGGCGTGCCGTGGCGCTCGGCGAAGCCCGCGTCGTGGTCGGCGCCCGTTCGGCGCTGTTTCTGCCCTTCTCCAACCTGGGCCTGATCGTCATCGATGAGGAACACGACAGCGCCTACAAGCAGGAAGAATGGGCGAGCTATCATGCGCGCGACATGGCGGTGGTGCGCGGCCGGCTCGAAAAGATCCCCGTCATTCTCGCGTCGGCGACGCCGTCGCTCGAAAGCCGCGTCAATGCGGAACGCGGCCGCTACCGGCACATCATCCTGCCGGCCCGCGCCACCGGTCGCGATCTGCCCAGCCTCTACGCCATCGACATGCGCAAGGCCGGTCCGCCGCGCGGCCGCTTTCTGGCGCCCGGCCTCGTCGCCGCCATCCGTCAGGTGACCGAGCGCGGCGAACAGGCCATGCTATTTCTCAACCGGCGCGGTTACGCACCGTTGACCCTCTGCCGGTCCTGCGGCCACCGGTTCCAGTGCCCTGAATGCTCGGCCTGGCTGGTGGAACACCGATTTCGCGGACGGCTCGTCTGCCATCATTGCGGCCATACGGTGCCCCGGCCCGAGGCCTGCCCCTCCTGCGGTACGCTCGATAGCCTGGTCGCCTGTGGCCCCGGCGTCGAGCGCATCGCCGAGGAGATGCAGACGCTGCTGCCCGACAAACGCACCGTGGTGCTGTCTTCCGACATGGGGGGCGGCATCCAGCGCCTCCGGGCAGAGTTCGAGGCGGTGGCCAAGGGCGAGTGCGATATCGTCGTCGGCACCCAGATGGTTGCCAAGGGCCACACCTTCCCCAAGCTGACGCTGGTCGGCGTGGTCGACGCCGATCTCGGCCTTTCCCAAGGCGACCCCCGCGCCGCCGAGCGGACCTTTCAGCTGCTTGCCCAGGTGACCGGCCGCGCCGGCCGCGTCATGGGCAAGGGGATCGGCCTGCTCCAGACCTACGCGCCGGAAAGCCCGGTGATCGAGGCGTTGGTCTCCGGCGATGGCGAACGTTTCTATCGCACCGAGCTTGCCGAGCGCGAGCGATCGGCCATGCCGCCTTTCGGTCGCCTCGCGGCGATTCTGGTCTCCGGACCAAGCCGCGAGCTTGCCGAGGACCACGCCCGCCACCTTGCCCGTATGGCGCCACGCGATCCGGCGGTTGAAGTGCTTGGCCCGGCAGAGGCGGCGCTGGCCGTCGTGCGCGGACGCCACCGCTTTCGCCTGATCGCCCATTCGGGACGCGATACCGATCTGTCGGCCTATATGCGAGCCTGGATCGCCGCCGCCGACCGGCCAACGCGCGGTGTCGAGGCTTATGTCGATGTCGATCCGCAAAGTTTCCTGTGAGGATCGGAATCAGCTCGCAATGCGACGGCTTCGTGGGCTAGGGTCAACGCCATCTAAAACGATAAAGCATTCGACTTTAGGATAAGCATTTTTTAAGGGGATGTCCCAAGCGGCCATTTACCTAAGGATATCCGCGCAAAAAACCGAATTCCTGAATCCAGTGAACGCGTTGCGTGAGGGAAACTCCTGTGGTAGACGGTGCCAAGTTCGCTGCGGGGCCGTGTGCCGTGCCGCCGTCGTATTCTATTATGCGAATATCTTCAAAGCGTTCAGCCGGGTGAACCTTTGATGGTTCGCACCGATGAGGGGTTCTTACGTGAGCGATGCGGAAACGATGGTCTTCGGGGTCGCCGAACGTTATGCCACGGCCCTGTTTGAGTTGGCGAGCGAGACCGGCGAGCTTGAAATCGTTGAGGCGGACATCGCCCGTTTCGAGACTATGCGCCACGAAAGCGCCGACCTCCGCCGCCTGATGAAGTCGCAGGTGTTCAGCACCGAGGAGCAGCTCCGCGCCATCAGCGCCATTGTCGAGGCCGCCGGTATCGGCGTGACCTTGAGCAACTTCATCAAGCTCGTCGCCACCAACAACCGGCTGTCGGTCATGTCCCACATGTTCCGCGGTTTCCGTCAGATGCTCGCCGATCGGCGTGGCGAAGTGACGGCCGGTATCGTGTCGGCGATCCCCCTTTCCGATGGCCAGCTTGCCGATATCAAGGGCGCGCTGGCCGACATATCCGGCAAGTCGGTTCATGTTGAACTCGACGTCGACCCGTCGCTGATCGGCGGACTCGTCGTCAAGCTCGGCTCGCGCATGATCGACACGTCGCTCAAAACGAAACTCGACGCACTCAAGATTGCATTGAAAGAGGTCGGCTGATGGATATCCGAGCCGCGGAAATTTCCGCAATCCTCAAGGAGCAGATCAAGAACTTCGGCCGCAACGCCGAAGTATCCGAGGTCGGCCAGGTTCTCTCCGTTGGTGACGGCATCGCCCGTGTCTACGGTCTCGACAACGTCCAGGCGGGCGAGCTGGTCGAGTTCCCCGGCGGCATCCGCGGCATGGCGCTCAACCTCGAAAGCGACAACGTTGGCGTCGTCATCTTCGGTACCGACCGCGACATCAAGGAAGGCGACACGGTCAAGCGCACCGGCTCCATCGTCGACGTGCCGATCGGTCGCGGCCTGCTCGGCCGCGTCGTCGACGCGCTCGGCAATCCGATCGACGGCAAGGGCCCCATCGAATACGAGACTCGGGCCCGCGTCGACGTCAAGGCGCCCGGCATCATCCCGCGCAAGTCGGTGCACGAGCCGATGTCGACCGGCCTCAAGGCCATCGACGCGATGATCCCGATCGGCCGTGGCCAGCGCGAGCTGGTGATCGGCGACCGCCAGACCGGCAAGACCGCCATCATTCTTGATACGTTCCTCAATCAGAAGTCTCTGCATGAGGGCGGCGACGAGAAGCAGAAGCTCTACTGCGTCTATGTCGCCATCGGTCAGAAGCGGTCCACCGTCGCGCAGTTCGTCAAGAAGCTCGAGGACGCCGGCGCGCTCAAGTATTCGATCGTCGTTGCCGCCACCGCCTCCGATCCGGCGCCGATGCAGTACATCGCGCCCTTCGCCGGTTGCGCCATGGGCGAGTATTTCCGCGACAACGGCATGCACGCCCTGATCGCCTACGACGACCTAACTAAGCAGGCCGTCGCCTATCGCCAGATGTCGCTGCTGCTGCGCCGTCCGCCGGGACGCGAAGCCTTCCCTGGCGACGTGTTCTACCTGCACTCCCGTCTGCTCGAGCGTGCCGCCAAGCTCAACGAAGACAATGGCTCCGGCTCGCTCACCGCGTTGCCGGTCATCGAGACGCAGGCCAACGACGTGTCGGCCTACATTCCGACCAACGTCATTTCGATCACCGACGGTCAGATCTTCCTGGAGACCTCGCTGTTCTACCAGGGCATCCGCCCTGCCGTGAACGTCGGCCTTTCGGTGTCGCGCGTCGGCTCTTCGGCCCAGATCAAGGCCATGAAGCAGGTTGCCGGTACCATCAAGGGCGAGCTGGCCCAGTATCGCGAAATGGCCGCCTTCGCTCAGTTCGGTTCCGATCTCGACGCCTCGACCCAGCGTCTGCTCAACCGCGGCGCCCGCCTCACCGAACTCCTGAAGCAGCCGCAGTTCTCGCCGCTGAAGACCCAGGAAGAAGTGGCCGTGATCTTCGCCGGCGTTTCCGGCTTCCTCGATCCGCTGGCGCTGTCCAAGGTGCGCCCCTTCGAGGAAGGCCTCCTGCGTTTCCTGCGCGAGAAGCACACCGACATCCTCGATCGCATCTGGGCGGAGAAGCAGCTCTCGGACGAGCTTCGCGGCAAGCTCCACGAAGCGATTTCGACCTTCGCCAAGACTTTTGTCTGACGACATCGCTGGATGAACCGAGAAGGGCGGCAGACGCCCTTCTCTCCCGCGCCCCGATGCCCGACGGGCAGGAGCCGATATGGCTAGCTTGAAAGAACTCAAGAACCGCATCGCTTCGGTGAAGGCGACGCAGAAGATCACCAAGGCGATGCAGATGGTCGCCGCGGCGAAGCTGCGCCGCGCGCAGGAGGCGGCGGTCGCCGCCCGTCCCTACGCCCGCCGGCTTGGTGCGGTGGTCGCCAATCTTGCCGGCGCCATGGCCGGCCGCGATGATGCGCCGCGCCTTTTTGCCGGCACCGGCCGCGATGAGGTGCATCTCCTTGTCGTCTGCACCGCCGATCGCGGCCTTTGCGGTGGATTCAACTCGTCGATCGTTCGACTGGCGCGCGAGCGCGCCGCCGCCCTGCTCGCTGCTGGCAAGACGGTGAAGATCATCACCGTTGGCAAGAAGGGTGCTGATGCCCTGAAGCGCGACCACGGCAACCGTATCATCGATCGTGTCGAGCTTCGCGAGGTGAAGACCATCACCTTCGGCATCGCCACTGGCCTTCAGAAGCGCATCGTCGACCTCTACGAAGCCGGCGAGTTCGACGTCTGCACGCTGTTTTATTCCGAATTCAAATCGGTGATCAATCAGATCCCCACCGCCAAGCAGCTCCTGCCGGTCAAGATCGACGCTTCGGCTGCCGCCTCGGAGGCCGTCTACGAATTCGAGCCGGACGAGGCGGAAATCCTAAAAACCATGCTGCCGCGCTACATCGCCGTGGAGCTTTTCACAGCTCTGCTCGAGAATGCCGCCGGCGAGATGGGCGCCAAGATGACCGCCATGGACAATGCCACGCGCAACGCCGGCGATATGATCGATCGTCTGTCGATCACCTACAACCGTACGCGCCAGGCCAAGATCACCACCGAGCTCGTTGAAATCATTTCGGGCGCCGAGGCGCTCTGACCGCAACTTCGATCAAGGACCACAGCGATGGCTGACACACATATCGGACGCATCACCCAGGTCATTGGCGCCGTCATCGACGTCAAGTTCGACGGACACCTGCCGGCCATTCTGAACGCGCTCGAGACCAAGAACGGCGACCACAGGCTGGTTCTCGAGGTTGCACAGCACCTTGGCGAGAACACCGTCCGCACCATCGCCATGGACACCACGGAAGGCCTGGTACGCGGCCACGAGGTTCTCGATACCGGCAAGCCGATCTCGGTGCCGGTCGGCGATGCCTGCCTCGGCCGCATCATGAACGTCATCGGCGAGTCCGTTGACGAAGTCGGCCCGATCATCGGCGAGGAACGCCGCTCCATCCATCAGGAAGCCCCCGACTACACCGACCAGTCGACGGAATCCGAGATCCTGGTCACCGGCATCAAGGTGGTCGACCTGCTCGCTCCCTACGCCCGTGGCGGCAAGATCGGCCTGTTCGGCGGCGCTGGCGTCGGCAAGACGGTGCTGATCCAGGAGCTGATCAACAACGTCGCCAAGGCGCACGGTGGTTATTCGGTGTTCGCCGGCGTCGGCGAACGCACCCGTGAGGGCAACGACCTCTATCACGAGATGATCGAGTCCGGCGTCAACAAGGACCCGCATAAAAACGGTGGTTCGACCGAGGGCTCCAAGTGCGCCCTGGTCTACGGCCAGATGAACGAGCCGCCGGGAGCCCGCGCCCGCGTCGCACTGGCCGGTCTTACCGTCGCCGAGCATTTCCGCGACAAGGGCCAGGACGTTCTGTTCTTCATCGACAATATCTTCCGCTTCACTCAGGCCGGCTCGGAAGTGTCGGCGCTCCTCGGCCGCATTCCCTCGGCGGTGGGCTATCAGCCGACGCTCGCAACCGACATGGGCGCCATGCAGGAGCGCATCACCACCACCAATAAGGGCTCGATCACCTCGGTGCAGGCCATCTATGTGCCGGCCGACGACCTGACCGACCCGGCGCCGGCCACGTCCTTCGCCCATCTCGATGCGACCACGGTTCTCAACCGCGCCATCTCCGAGAAGGGCATCTATCCGGCCGTCGACCCGCTCGATAGCTCGTCGCGTATGCTCGACCCGCTGATCATCGGCGAGGAGCACTACAACGTCGCCCGCCAGGTGCAGCAGATCCTGCAGAAGTACAAGGGACTGCAGGACATCATCGCCATCCTCGGCATGGACGAACTCTCCGAAGAGGACAAGCTGACGGTGGCGCGCGCCCGCAAGATCGAGCGCTTCCTGAGCCAGCCCTTCCACGTCGCCGAAGTGTTCACCGGCTCACCCGGCAAACTCGTCGCCCTCGAAGACACCATCAAGGGCTTCAAGGGTCTCTGCGACGGGCTCTACGACCATCTTCCGGAAGCTGCCTTCTACATGGTCGGCACCATCGACGATGCCGTCGAGAAGGCCCAGCGCCTCGCCGCCCAGGCGGCCTGATCGCCGATCGGGTCGGGCGGCCAATGCCGCCCGCCCTTTGCCGGCGCCCGTTGCGCCGGATCTGAGACATTGACCGGCCTTGACGGCCGCCTGAGCAATTCCAGAGCGCGAGACGCATCGTTCGCCGGGAATTGCGCGTAAACACCGTGGGGAGCGCCGGATGGCAACCTTCAAGTTCGAGCTCGTCAGCCCCGAGCGCCTGATTCTGTCGGTCGACGCCGATCAGGTGGACCTGCCCGGCAGCGAGGGCGACTTCGGCGTGCTCGCTGGCCACGCGCCTTTCCTGACCACGCTGAAGACCGGCATCATCACGGTAAAAGCCGGCGGCGTATCGAGCCGGATCTACGTGCGCGGCGGCTTTGCCGACGTCAACGCTTCCGGCCTCAGCGTTCTCGCCGAGAAGGCCGTGACGGAAAGCGAATTCGATCCAGCCGTTGCCACAGCTGAACTCGCCACCGCCGAGGCCATTCTCGCCGAGGCGAAAAGCGAGGAAGCCAAGGACAGCGCCATCGCAGCCCTTGGCGAAGTGAAGACCGCGGTCGCGGCACTCGCCTGACACACAATGTTTGGGTCAAACCTCATCGGCCAGGCCACCGTTACTCGGTGATGATCTGGTCGAATTGGTCGATCGCCGCGAAGAACGCCGGCTTGATTTTCTCGAGTTTACTCGAATCGATCACCGCGTAGCTCGATCCGGCGCGGGCCAGAACCGCCTGCTTGATTGGCACTTCATGGAAGTTGGAACAGGTGACACCGTGCTGGGAATGCACGCCTCCAGCCGACAAGAAGGCCTTGCTGATCCCCAGCCGCTCCACTGTCCTCAGCCCCTCATCGCCTGAAAACGTCTGGGAGGAGGCGTGGAACAGCCCCCCCAGCAAGATCAGGCTGGTGTTCGGCCGCTTGATAACGCGCTCGGCGACGTTCATGGCATAGGTGATGACGGTCAGCGGACCGGACACCGGCAGATACTCCGTGATCCGCGGCGTTGTGGTTCCACAATCGATAAAAATGGTGTCATCCGGCTCGACAAGTCGCGCCGCCTTGCGGCAGGCGAGGTCTTTCGCGTCGGCATGGATGTCGGCTTCCGCGTCAAGGCGATAGGTCGTGGCGCGCTCGCCATCGACCGGCAAAATGTAGCCGCCGAGATAGCTGAAAAAGTGCGGTGCCGAGGCAAGGTCCCGCCGCACGGTCATGCCGGACACGCCGAGAAGCATGGCCGCATCGCTGAGATGCAGGACCCCCACGTCCTCCAATCTGCTCTTGAGTCGCTCTATGCGATCGACCTTCTTCAACTGGCACCTCACCCGGCTCGCCCCTTGACTCGCGGGAGGCGGCATGAAACGTTCCGAACAAATTTTGTGATAATCATAACACAAAAGCTGGATGGAGTCGTTGAAATGGCGGGAACGAAACGCGATCCGCAGGTGCTGGCTGGCATGATCGACCACACGATCCTTAAGCCGGAGGCAACCAGGGCTGAAGTCGCCCGGCTCTGCGACGAGGCGATCACCCACGGCTTTGCCTCCGTCTGCGTCAATGCCGTACATGCCGGCTTCGTGGCCGAACGTCTCAAGGGTAGCAAGGTCAAGACTTGTGTGGTCGTCGGCTTCCCGCTCGGCGCCATGGGCGCCGCCGCCAAGGCCGACGAGGCCTCGCGCGCCATCGCCGCCGGCGCCGACGAGATCGACATGGTGATCGACATCGGTGCCTTGCATGAGGGCGATCTCGATCGTTTCCGCGCCGACATCGCCGCTGTGCGACAAGCAACGGCTGGCAAGGTGCTGAAGGTGATCATCGAGAGCTGCTTGCTCGACGACGCCCAGAAGGAAACAGCCTGTCGAACAGCCAAGGACCTTGGCGCCGATTTTGTCAAAACCTCCACGGGCTTCTCAAGCGGTGGCGCGACGGTTGAAGACATCACGCTGATGCGCCGGGTGGTCGGTCCTGAGATGGGCGTGAAGGCTTCCGGTGGGGTTCGTACGGCCGAGACCGCGTGGGCCATGGTGGAAGCCGGTGCCACGCGGATAGGGGCCAGTGCCGGTATCGCCATCGTCGGCGGCGCGGGCAAAGGAAGCCCCGCCGGATACTGACCGGCCCTTGCCCCTCGTGCTGGCGTCGCCGACATTCGCGAACGACGGCGTCAGCATAAATCGAACCGCGCCACGATTAAGACTGGCGACATCGTTTCAGATCGTCGCCATCACCTCGCATGTTTCAACCATGTTCGGCGGGAACTGCTCGCTCAGTATTTCGTTATTCCCTCGTCGGCCCGGCCGAAGGTTGCGGAGCGAAAGCTCCCACGCGACCGGAAGGCGGCGGGACCATTCGTTGAAACGGATCGCTCGAGGTGAGAAGATGAACGACGCAAGCATCGGCTGGATCGCAGCCATCATTATCGGCGGCCTCGCGGGCTGGATCGCCTCGGGCCTGATGAAAACCGATACCGGCCTGTTCCTGAACATCGTTCTCGGCATCATCGGCGCCGCGATCGCCAGCTTCTTGTTCGGGGTCTTCGGCATCGCGTTTGGCGGTTGGATCGGCTACCTCATCGCCGGTGTGCTCGGCGCCTGCATCCTGATCGGCGGCGTCAGGGCAGTACAGAGGTAGCACAGCAGTTGAAAAGTGGCGTCCCGGAAGGGATTCGAACCCCTGACCTACGGTTTAGGAAACCGTTGCTCTATCCTGCTGAGCTACCGGGACGCGGTGCGGCCGGACCACGGTCCGGCCGCTTCGGCTCATCTAGCAAATCGACGACGGCTTTGACAGCCCTTTTCGAAAGGTTGCATGTCCTAATGGGAAGGCAGCCTTGTCAGCTAGTGGATAGGCGGCAAGCTTAGCATCGGCTAGAATTCGGCGGATCAGAGACCCGTCGATGCTTTCCGCCCACTTTGCTCCCGTGCTGTCTTTTGTCATCGCCCTCTTGGTCGCTCAGCCAAGTTGGTCAGAAGAGACGTGTGCCGACAGCGCCGTGGTGCCGACTCACCGCCTTCAAACAGCCCTGTCGCTGCCGGCCGGAACTGTCCGACCAGTGGTCACGCTGACGAGGCTCCAGCTCTCTCCCGACCCCACGCCCACCGTCGTTCTCGATGGCGTCATTCTGCCGGCGAAAGCGGGCGAGGCGATCCGCGCCGCCTATTTCGATGTGATGGCTCGCCTTGTCGGCATTCCGGTTGCGGTCGTCGTCTCGGCTGACGATCCCGACCGTCGCGGTCGCTTGCATGGCATCATCCAGCTTGAAGGGGGCGAGAGCCTGGGCGAGCGGATCCTCGCTGCCGGCGCCGGCCTTGCCGATGTGTCGTTTACGCCCTGCGCGGCGCGCTTTCTCGCCGCCGAGACCCGGGCGCGCGCCGAAAAGCGTGGCATTTGGCAGCAAAGCCGGATATGGACGGATCTCAACGCGGCGGCTACCGGCCTGCCCGATTTTGTGCTCGGTCGTGGTAAGGTCGCCTCGATTGGCCGATCGGGTCGCACAACTTATATCAATTTTGGCGGCAACTTCCGGACGGATGCCACGGTGCGCCTTCGTGAAACCATGACGTCAGCGCTCATTGCCGCCGGGCGGCCACCGGAGAGTTTCTCTGGCCGGATGGTCGAGGTGCGCGGCTGGGCGGATCGGCGAAATGGCCTTGATATGGACCTCGATTCGCCGCTGGCCTTGCAGATGCCGGACGCGGCGTCGGACTTGAGAACGGACTAGGAAGTAGCATGGCCGGACGGATGGGTTGGACAGGCAAATTCTGCTGGCTGGCATCGCGGGCCGCCGCGATGGCGCTTGCCCTGTCGCTTGCCGGCTGCCTGGGACTTTCAGGCGAGGACGGTGGCTTGTCCGCCGATCAACTCGCCGCCGCCAACGCCGTTCCGCAAGGCAAGGTCGATCCCAATGAAGTGGCGATCGCCGAACGTGAACACCCCAAGATCGTCGCCGCTTTCGGTGGCACCTACGAAGATCGCGAAGCGGAGCTGGCAATTGCCAGCGTCGTCGGTCGGCTGGTGGCCGCCAGCCCGGAGCCTTGGCGCAGCTATCGCGTCACCATCCTGAATTCGCCGGCCGTCAACGCATTCGCCCTGCCCGGCGGCTATGTTTATGTGACGCGCGGCCTTCTGGCTCTCGCCAGCGATACCGCCGAAGTCGCCGCCGTCATCTCCCACGAGATGGCCCACGTCACCGCGCGCCATGCCTTCCTGCGGGCCCAGAAGGCCGAGGCCGCCGCTGTCGCCAGTCAGGCGGTCCAGGACGTGGTGCAGGATCCGGCGGTGCAACGGGTCGCGCTGGCTTCAACGCAGGTGTCGCTGGCCCGATTCTCGCAGATTCAGGAACTCGAAGCAGACCGGATCGGTATTGCAACGCTGGCCAAGGCCGGCTTCGATCCGTTCGCCTCGCCACGGTTCCTCACGTCGATGTCGCGCCTCGCCGCCTGGAAGAATGGCCTTCCCGAAGATGACACCGGCTCGATCGACTTCCTGTCCTCGCACCCCTCGACGCCTGAGCGCCTCGCCCAGGCGCAGGAGGTGGCTAAGGCCACCGGTGTCACCGACGGCGAGGTCGACCACGATGGCTATCTGTCACGCATCGACGGCATCATGTATGGCGACGACCCGAACGAGGGTTACGTACGCGGCCGCCAGTTCTTGCATGCCAAGCTGGGCTTTGCTTTCGAAGTGCCGGAAGGCTTCCTGATCGACAATACGTCAAAGGCCGTGCTGGCGACCAACGCGGATGGCGTTGCCATGCGCTTTGACGGCGCCAACATCGCGGCGGGCAGCGATCTAGTTGCCTATCTGACCTCCGGCTGGGTCAACGGCCTCGACCAACAATCGGTGCGCACCGTATCGATCGCCGGGCTACCGGCCGCCGTGGCTTCAGCATCGGCGCGCGGCTTCACCTATCGCATCGCCGTCATCCGTTTCGCCGACCAAGCCTTCCGCTTCCTGTTCGCGACACGTGGCGACGCCGCCGCGCTCGACCAGACCTTCAGCTCGACGGTCGCTTCGTTCCGCTCGCTGTCCGAGGCCGAGAAGGCATCACTGGCCCCTCTGCGCATCCGTGTCGTCACGGTTGGCGCAAGCGACACCACCGACACCCTGACCCGGCGCATGGTGCCGATGGATCGCGGCGTCGTCTTGTTCCGGGCCCTCAACGGTCTTGCCGCCAACGAGGAGCCACGCGCCGGTACGCGCGTCAAGATCATCGTCGATCGGTGATGCAAGGGCCGATTGTTCATCTTTCGAGAACAGTGCGGCGGCAACATGCCATCCTGACAAACGGCGCGGCGGGCCCCATCTTCGGGTCACCAAGCGGGCGATGAAGCATCGCCCCGTTCAGGGAGACCCGCCATGATCACCATTCGCAAGGCCGACGCGCGCGGCCATACCGACGCCGGCTGGCTCGATAGCCACCACAGCTTTTCGTTCGGCCACTATTTCGACCCCGAGGCCATGGGCTTCGGTCCGCTCCGCGTCATCAATGACGACCGCGTCGCTGGCGGCGGCGGCTTTCCGCCCCATCCGCATGCCGACATGGAAATCGTTTCCTATGTGCTGGACGGCGCCTTGCAGCATCGCGATAGCCTCGGCACCGGCTCGGTCATCCGCCCGGGCGACGTGCAGCGCATGAGCGCCGGAACGGGCATTCGCCATAGCGAGTTCAATGCCTCCGCCACCGATCCCGTGCACTTCCTTCAGATCTGGATCCTGCCGGAAGCGGACGGCTTCGCCCCGTCCTATGAGCAGACCAGCTTTGGTGACGAGCTGGCGGATCGGTTGCGGCTGGTTGCCTCACGCGACGGTCGTGACGGCGCGTTGACGCTGCATCGAGACGTCGACCTCTATGCCGGCCGCCTCAAGGCCGGGACCGAAGTTGAGCACGCCTTCGCAGCAGGTCGGCTCGGCTGGCTGCACGTGGCGCGTGGCAACGTCACGGTCAACGGTCAGGACCTCCAGGAGGGTGACGGCGCGGCGATCGAGCGGCAGCCGAACCTGTCGATCACCGCCACAGGTGACGCGGAGATCCTGCTGTTCGACATGGGCCGCTAAGGTATCGTGTGAAAACTGAGCGCCGCCGCCAGGTTTGGCGGCGGCGCTCATTCCGTGAAGGTGGAATTGAAGTCGTCCAGGGCTCCTGAATCGCCATCGTAACGCGTGCCGTCATAGATCAGCCGCAGCCGGAAGGACTTCTTCTTGACCAGCTTCCGCTTTTCACCGTTGATGCAAGTCGCTGTGTAATCGACGGCAATGCCGAAGTCCGCCAAGCCATGATGGCCTTGCTTTCGAATTTCGAGGGAGGGCACCGCTTCCCGATGGTCGAGGGTCTCGCAATGCTCGGTCTCCTCTGCCAGCGAATAGAGGTAGGGACCGTCGTAGAGATCGACGAGTCGGCCGCCAACCACTCCGACAAGATGCAACGAGTCGAAGCCTTCCTGAGAGTTGAAATGGCTGCTGTCTGTTACCACGACAGGACTATCGGGCGCGGCGAGCAATAGCCGGTAGCCGATAGTCGGCCCACCCGGATCGGTCGCCACCTGAAGCCGCCCTAACGGCCTATAGTCTGGCCTTATCTGAGCCACGGCGACAACACCGCTACTCACGACGGCGGCATAGGCTGCTTTTCCCCCTTCGATAACAGCGATCTCTGACCGATCGCCATAGTCTTCTATATTAACGGCTCGGTCGGCCGGATCGCCCGCATCGGGGTCACTTGCGGACTCGACAGCTTCGGCGCCAGCAAACTGCTTGCCGGTGCCATCAGCGCCCAACCCAGGATAAACATCGCGCAGAACGTCGAGCGCTGTGGTGGCCGATCCCGAGACAAGCGGCGCCCCCAGGCAGATGGCATCGCGCCAAGTCGCCGTGCATTCTCTGACCGCGACCGAGCGAAATATCGCCCCGCTGTCCCCGGCATGTGCCGTGACCGTCAAAAACGGTGCCATCAGGGCGGTCGTGGTCAGCCACGCCCAAGATGGACCTGTCATTGTCTTCCCCATGATGATTGACCGACGCCTCCCCGCGCCGCCCCCCTATGAAAAAGACCCGGCAGGTCTCCCCGCCGGGTCTCGAAAAAATAACACGGACCGAAGCGCCGGCGACGCTTATCAGGCGGCTTCCGCCTCGTCCTCGCTTTCGTCGACGACTTCCTCAGCGGTGTCGCCGCGCGCAGCGATACGCTTCGGGCTCTTGTTGAGGCTGTCCTCGATGCGGCGAATGGCCTCGGTTTCGGTGATGCGGGACACCGCCGAAATCTCGCGGGCCATGCGATCGAGCGCCGCCTCATAGAGCTGACGCTCCGAATAGGACTGCTCGGGCTGGCTCGACGCGCGGTGCAGGTCGCGCACCACCTCGGAAATGGCAACCAGATCGCCGGAATTGATCTTGGCTTCGTATTCCTGAGCGCGGCGGCTCCACATGGTGCGCTTGACGCGAGCGCGCCCCTTGATGATTTCGAGCGCCTTGTCGACGGTTTCGTCCTCGGCAAGCTTGCGCATGCCAACCTGTTCGGCCTTGGCCATAGGAACGCGCAGGGTCATCTTGTCCTTCTCGAACACGATGACATACAGCTCCAGCTTCATGCCGGCGATTTCCTGCTCCTCGACGGCGACGATTTGGCCGACCCCATGGGCCGGATAGACGATGTGCTCGTTGGTCTTGAACCCATTACGGACAGCGGGTTTCTTCGCAGTGGCCATTCAGTCCATCCACTCCTCGGTGCCGGCGGCAACAAATCACCCTCTTCTGCTCGGAAGCAGAAAGAATAAGACGGGTCGATTATGAACTGCGAACCTGTACGTCCGCTCCGCCGACACGCTTTCGCGTTGTTTTCAGTCGAACTGGGGTTTCACTTCCGCTCGCAGCGTACTTACCATGCACATGGCAAGACCCACACCAAGGCTTAAGCCTTCATGCAGGCCATAAAAAAGACCCTGTGCAGGGCCCCGCGAGCGACCGGAAGAATTCGTCGACTGTCAACGTTAGCTGTAGCACAAAAAGCACAAAAAACAAAGCAATATGACACGATACGCCGCAAAAATGCGCCGTCACATGGCTGCATTGCCTATTGCGCGGGTTCGGCGGTACGTTTCCTCAGCCCCCTTTGCCCGGCTTGGGCGAGAACAGGGCGGCAAGCTTGCCTTCCACGCCATCGTTATCCTTGGCGTTTGGCAGAGGGTCGCGACGAGCGGCGAGATTGGGCCACACCACGGAATACTCGGCGTTGAGTTTCAACCAGTTGTCGAGGCCTGGCTCCGTATCCGGTTTGATCGCTTCAGCCGGACATTCAGGTTCGCAGACGCCGCAGTCGATGCACTCGTCGGGATTGATGACGAGCATGTTCTCGCCCTCGTAGAAGCAGTCGACAGGACAGACTTCCACGCAATCGGTGTATTTGCAGGCAATGCAGTTGTCGGTGACGACATAGGTCATGAGCGAATACCCTGATATCCACAGGCGGAACGGCGGATGGCGTACCGGAGTTCCTTCGGCCGTTCAAGCGCGATCATCGGTAATTTCAGTCTGGCTCGGTCAATCTGTCGAAGCGGCGGCGATCGCGTTTTGTCGGTCGCCCCTCACCCGCATCGATGGTCGGACCGGTAGCTTTCTCAGCCGGCGGCGTCAGATCCTCATAGAGTTCCGAGGCAACTGAATAAGAACCACGACGCTCGGCGAAATCGAGGACCTTCAACACCCTGACACCGCCATGAAGGCCGATGGTCAAGACATCACCAGCCTTGACGGGCTGGGCCGGGTCATCGATTTTGCGGCCGTTGAGACGGACGTGACCAGAGGTCGCGAGCGCTTGACCGAGCGTCCGCGTCTTGACCACCCTTGCGTAGACCAACCACTTGTCGATCCGTTGCCGGTCGGAACCTCGTTCCTCGGACACGCCCGCCCGATCTCCTACTTCTTCTTCTGCTGCTCAAGCGACGCCTTGAGGGCCGCCAGCGCGGCAAACGGTGAATTGGGATCGGCGACCTTTTCCTTGCGCGGCGCGCGCTCGGGGGGGCGCTCACCGTTCCGCTCGACAGGACGGCCGTCGCGACGATCTCCGAAGCGGCGCTCTTCGCGCCCTTCGCGCCGCTCACCCTGTGGTCGACGGTCCTGGCGGCGGTCATCCTGCGCGCGGGGACTACGTCCATCGGCGGGAGCTGCCTCAGCGGGTTCACCCGGACGGGTCGCCGCCGCACCGCGATGCGGACCGCCACGACGCTCGTTGCGCTGATCGCCTCTGTGATCACCATGCCGTGGACGGTCGCCGCGACCTGGCCGCCAGACGTCGACTTCCCGATCCTCGAAGGCCACGGTCTCAGCCGCTTCGGCGGGCACTTCGACAGCCCCTTCAGCGGTGGGCGCACTTTCCGCGGCAGCGACGTCAGCCGACGCTTCGGTGGCGTCGGCGGCCGGCATCTGGGCCTCAGCAGCCGGTGCATCGACCAAAGAAGTCTCCACGACGGGCGTCTCGGTCGAGGCTTCGGTCGAAACCTCCGCCACATCAGCAACTGCCGGCACCGTCTCGGACGTCACGCCGTCAGCCGATGCTTCGGCCTTCTGAGGCTTGACAGGCACCTTGATTGTCCGCTTCTCGGAACGATAGCCCAGACCGCGCAGGATGGAGGCAAAGTCTTCGCCCGAACAGCCGAGCAGCGAGGTCATCGCCACCGTCACCGTGAAGCTGCCGCCCTGCGGCAGCGCGCCTTCGGGAGGCGTGGCGCCGTCCACCGACTTGAAGGCGATCAACGGCCGGATGATATCGGCAAGACGCTCCAGGATGTCGAGACGGACGGCCCGCTCGCCGGCGACGCGGAAGCCGACGAGACGATAAAGCGTCTTGTCGAAGGCCGGATCGACCTTGATCGAGGTGCGGCCGGAGGCAGAGAGCTGCGGCAGCTCGGCAAGGCCCGCCATGTCCAGCGAGCCGTGCTTCAACGCCCAGAGCTGGGCCACCAGGGCGGCCGGCGCCGGCTTCAGGAGCGCCGGCACATAAATGTGGTAGGCACCGAAGCGGACGCCATACTTGCGCATGACGGCGCGCTGCGTCTGATCGAGCGCCTTGACGTCGTCGGCTATGTCATGCCGCTCGACGGTGCCGAGCGCTTCGACCATGCGGAAGGAAACGCCACGCGCGATACCTTCGAGATCGGCGGCGGTGCGCAGATCGAACAGCGGCTTCAGGAGCGTCTGAATGTGGGCGCCGACCCAGAGGTCGAGCCTATCCTGGGCTTTCTCACGGGCGGCACCGGCAAGCTGCTCGTCGGCGAGCAGCATCACGCGCGGCGTCAGCGTATCGTCACCGGCCACCAATCGCCCCACAGGCTCGCCGAGCCAGCGCAGGCTGCCATCGGTGGACAGCACGATTTCCTCGTTCGGCGCTTTGGAGATTTTCTCCGCGCGCTTGTCGAACTCTCCGGACAGCGCCTGTTGGGCGGCCGCTTTCAGCGCTTTGGCTTCGGAGCCATCGCCGCCAACACCCGGATCGGGCACGAAGCGGAAGCCGTGCAGCTCACCGACCGCCTGCCCTTCGACGAGCACGCCGCCGGTACCGGTGATTTCAGCTTCGAGCATGGTGTTCTCTCTCAATCTCTTCAACAATACCGATGTCCGGCGATCCACGAAACGCTGGGTCAACCGTTCATGCAACGCATCCGACAGCCGATCCTCGATGGCGCGCGTCTTCTCCCGCCAATGGCCGGGCGCAAACAGCCAGTCCGGCCGATTGGCGACAAAGGTCCAGGTCCTGATGTCCGCCAGACGCCGCGACAACGTATCGATATCGCCATCCGTCCTGTCAGACAACCCGACCTGCCGTGCAAACCAATCGTCTGGAATCACGCCTTTTGCAATGAGGAATCGATAGAGTGCGACGATGAGATCACCGTGCTGCGCCGGTGATATCTTGCGGAAGTCGGGAAGTTGGCACACGTCCCAAAGAAGCGCCACCCGTTCGCGACCATACGCCGCCGCCGCCACATCCTCTGCCCGAAGAGCGAAGTCGAGCGCTCGCTGATCATCGGATGGCAGCGCCCGGGTCAATCCCTCTACCCCAGGCAGCTTCTCGAGTGAGGCCCGGAGCGCGTCGACCGACGAAAAATCGAGGTCGCCGTTACGCCACTGAAAGATGCCCACCGGTTCGAAGTCATGCCCCTCGATGGCCGTGACGGTGTCGTCGTCGAACGGCATGACCCGGCCTGTGACGCCAAAGGTACCATCGTTGAGATAGCGACCGGCCCGACCGGCGATCTGACCGAGTTCGGCGGACGTCAGGCCGCGATACTGATAGCCGTCGAACTTGCGCGCCTGAGCGAAGGCGACATGATCGACATCGAGGTTGAGCCCCATGCCGACGGCGTCGGTCGCCACCAGAAAGTCGACCTCGCCATTCTGAAAGAGAGCCACCTGCGCGTTGCGGGTACGGGGGGAAAGCGCGCCCATCACCACGGCCGCGCCGCCGCGCTGGCGACGGATTAGCTCGGCGACGGCATAAACCTCGTCGGCGGAAAAGGCGACGATGGCCGAACGTGGCGGCAAGCGGGTGATCTTCTTGGCCCCGGTGTAGGCGAGATGGCTGAGACGCGGTCGCGAGGTAACGGCAACGCCCGGCAACAGGCGCTCGATCAGCGGCCGCGCCGTCGCGGAGCCGAGCAGCATGGTTTCCTGCCGCCCACGCACGTTCAGCAGCCGGTCGGTGAACACGTGCCCCCGCTCTATGTCACCGGCGAGTTGCACCTCATCGATAGCGACGAAAGCCACGTCCAGGTCGCGAGGCATTGCCTCCACCGTCGCCACCCAGTAGCGGGCGTCGCGCGGCACGATCTTCTCCTCGCCGGTCACCAATGCCACCGCGCTCGCGCCGACGCGGGCGACGATCCGGCCATAGACCTCGCGCGCCAGCAGGCGCAGCGGCAGGCCAATGGCGCCGGAGCCGTGGCTCAGCATCTTTTCAATGGCGAGATGAGTCTTGCCGGTGTTGGTCGGCCCCAGAACCGCCGTTACCGCCCGGGCACGGGCGATCGAAGACAGAGGGGCCGCTCGGACAATGTTCATGAGGTCCCGTTCGGTTGAGCGATGACGCCGTGACCTTCCTATACGAAAAAGCCCGCCTGAGAGGCCAGAGAAAACCGGCAGAAGCATGGCGACAGCCGCCAAAAGGAATCAAACGAGAACAGATGCGGGGCGAATCGCAATTTCAAAGAGATTCTGCATTCGTTCCCTACAAGATATGGATGCAGACAGAGTCTTCGCCTCGCTATCTTGAATCCGAAGACTCCACAGAGAGAGTCGTTCGATTCGCCACTAGAATCGATGTCAAGAGCAGATCGACAGCAAGACTCTAAACCAGAATCATGGTTAACCAATTATACTGAGACGCAAAAGTAGAGGACTGGCGGCGTTAACACTTTCAACAGAGCGGGAACGAACACGGGCCGAATCGCCGACACGGCAATGTTCTTGTTTCGCCCCACCCATATCTGCCATCACCCGCGCCTCAGCGCACAAGATGTCGCCCGAGCGGCGTACTTATCGCCTGCGTCGGTCACTGAAGAATTAACAACTATGTCCCGAATTGGCACAAAACGACCAGGAAACTCGGATGTGGTGGTAATAAAAAAGGCGCCCTGAAGAGCGCCTCTTTCGATCGATATCGTGATGGCCACACTCAGTTGGAGGCCTGCTCCACCTTGCCCAGCTTGGCGTTCTCGCCGAACTGGGTTGCGACCACTAGGAGCAGTCCGCGCATTGTCTGGACCGAGATCTTGCTCGGCACCATGACCCGTCCCTCGGCCATCGGCACGAACCAAACATCAAGGTTCTGGTTGTCACGCATATATTCGGTGGACTTGGTGCCCTCGCGGTGGCCGGCCACCGGCACCCAGCGCGCCGAGCAGTGCACCGCGTCCCCCTTGTATCCGGGAATATCGACGGGATCGGTACTGGTGTAGCTGAGCTGGATATCATAGCGCGTCCAGCCATCGAACACCGGCAGCGTACGATCGCAGACGTCTTTGCCATCGGCCTTGTCATCACGCATCATCGGCAGGATTGCCGCCGACAGCGGGTCGACCACGCGGCGCTTGGCCGCCGCCGTCACCGGCACACGGTCATCGTATTCGACGAGTTCGGGTATGGCCTTGAGACTACGGACATTGCCTCCGCCCAGCGCCATCGATACCTGCGTCACCGTGTCGCCACGGCTCATCAGGTCATAAGTGGATGGCACCAGCGAACGGCCCACGTAGCCCTTGGCGTCGACAAAGCTCTCTTCGGAACTGACGATGCGGGCGAGACCGGCGGTCGAAATGTGCAGCTTGGCCGCGTAGGCACCTCGGTCCACCTTGATCGACAGCGATCCCTTGGCAATGCCGATCCCCATGAAGGATGCGGCGTAGAGAGCTTGTACCTCGCCCTCACGCGCCACCGCCGCCCCGGATGGCGGCACGGCGGACAGCGTGGCGACAAAGACCGCCGCGGCCATGGCGCCTTTCGCACGACGCGGCAAAGTTTCGACACGAGCCACCACGGAACCTCCGTTTGCAGACGGCGAACCGTCTCACCCTCGGCCGCCATCTGCGACCGAAACAACGCCTTGAAGATCATCCGACGGGCGACGCCACCGCCAGCGAGAGACTGCCGACCGGTCGGCCGACCACCGTCTTTCGGATGATCGGCTGTCATGGTAACTGGATGGTTAACGCGGCGAAAGCCTCGATGTTCCTGTGGCGAGAAATCTATAGGCGGCGCTGACGACGCTTCCATCCGGCCAAACGGCATTTTTGCCGGCTTCCGCTCGCTTCCGGGGTTGACGGGGCCGATGCCGACCGACTATAGGAACGCGACTTGAACGGCGCCGTCGGCATGACGCAAGCGGCGCCTTGGCTTATTTCATCGCGAGGAGCGGCCGCAAGGCCTCGATCCCGCGCTAACAGAAAAAGAGGGTATCCCGATGGCCCGGCGCTGCGAACTTACCGGCAAGGCCGTTCTGACGGGTAATAACGTCAGCCACGCCAACAACAGGACCAAGCGGCGCTTTCTGCCGAATCTCCTGGCTGTGACGCTCCTGTCCGACACGCTCGGTCAGTCGGTGCGCCTGCGCATCTCCGCCAACGCCCTGCGTTCGGTCGAGCATCGCGGCGGCCTTGATGCCTTTCTTGCCAAGGCGAGCGACGACGAACTGTCGACGCGCGCTCGGCTGATCAAGAAGCAGATCGCCAAGAAGGCCGCCGAGGTCGTTGCCGCCTGATTTTTCGGGCACAACCGCCTTCCAGAATTGAGCCGCGATGCCGGAAACGGTGTCGCGGCTTTATTTATGTGAACCTTCAGTGGTACACATCGCATGAAATTCCAGTCCGCTGGCTGGGTTTCATTTCATAGCTCCAAAAGCCTGGTCTGTACTGCCGGAGAACTTCTGGAAATGTTTGATAGACGCCTCACCCCTTCGGTGTTGGCGATGGTTGCTACCGTCGTCGCATCCAATATCCTCGTACAATACCCCTTCACGCCCTTCGGACTGGGTGATCTCCTCACCTGGGGCGCCTTTAGCTACCCCTTCGCCTTCCTGGTAACCGACCTCACCAACCGCTGGTTCGGACCGGCGAAGACCCGCCACGTCGTCTACGCCGGCTTTGCCATCGCCGTGGTGTTGTCGATCTGGTTGTCCGAGCCCCGCATCGCGTTGGCCTCCGGCACCGCCTTCCTCTGCGCTCAGCTCCTCGACGTGACCGTCTTCAACCGGCTGCGCGCCGGTTCCTGGTGGCGGGCGCCCCTCGTCTCCTCGTCGATCGGCTCGGCGCTCGACACGGTCATCTTCTTCTCGATCGCCTTCGCAGGCTCGGGCCTGCCCTGGACCACCTGGGCGCTCGGCGATTTCTCGGTGAAGATGTTGGTGGCCGTCTCTTCGCTGCTGCCCTATGCCAAGCTGATGAACTGGGTAAAACCCTATCAGCCGGCCCGGAGCTGATCTCGCCTATCTCAAGAAACCGTCGGACAGGAAATCACCCCAGTCGAGCTTGCCAGCCACCTTGAAAGCGGCCCGGTTGCGACTGGCAACCCGCGCTTCGCCAAGCGTTCCGTCGGCGCGACAGAGGCTGAAGGCGATTTCATGCTTGGCAGGACGCGGCGGTCGCAGGATGCGGCCGCCGTTTTCATGTTCCACGACAGCCAAGGCTTTCGATTCCAGCACCAGATAGGCGTAGCGTTCGTCTTCGAACGGCACCGTCCCGCCCTTAAGGCGCATGTGGGCGCGGCTCCGCTCGACGCGCACCGACGTATGGCACCAGTCGCCGGGCGGCAAGGGACAGGGACCAGCATGCGGGCAAGGCGCGAGAATGCGGGCGCCAGCTTCGAGCGCTGCTCGCCGCACCATCATCAACCGGCCATGATCGCGAGGCGTCCCAGGCTCCACGATCACCACGCGCCCAGCCCGACCGACCAGGTCGGCGACAAGCCGCTCAGCGGCGGGAAGATCAAGTTCCGTGAGTGCATAAGCGACGACCGCCAGATCAAACGGACCATTCGGCAAGCTGGAGGGCTGGGTGATGTCGCCTCTGCGAATATCAGCTTGCCCAAGCGCCGGAGGTCCGGCATGCGCCAGGTCGGCGGCGAGGGTGCGGAAATCGGCGCTGGCTTCCACCATGGCGATGGAAACGACCGAGGGCCACAGCATCGCGGTCGCCCAGCTCGCCGTGCCCGGTCCTGAGCCAAGGTCGAGCACGGTTTCCGGTGCAAAATCAGGCTGGCTCGCCGCGAGGCGATCAAGAGCCGCCGTGACGGCCGCGTAGGTGGCGGGCATGCGGCTTGCCGCATAGGCGGTGACGCCGGCAGCGTCGGGAACAGCTTGGCGAGACGTCAGATTGGCGCGATAGCCGGCCGATAAGCGGGCCGCCGCCGCACCGAGCATCTCAGGCCGGGCACGCTCGGACACGGCAGCGGCGAGGGCTGCGGGAAGGCGCCGGTCGCTCATGGCGTCCTGAGACGGAACTCGAGATAGAGCGTCCGCTCGATAAAGGCGTGATTGTCATCGGAAATCAGCGAGATCCGTGTTTCGCCGCTCGCCATCTTCCAGACCGACAGCCCCTCCATGTTATCGATCTCTTCCGACATGCTCGCCTCGAACAGTACGTCACCGTCGATCAACGCCCCAGGGCGGATATCGGACAGGCGGAAGGCGCGGATGCGGCAGCGAACACCGGCCAAGAAGGAAAAAGTCCTCTCCAGAACGTAAAGACGTCCATCGGGACCAACCTTGGCGTCGGTCAGGTCGTAGCCCGCTGAGCGACGAACGCGGAAAGCGACAGGCGCCTTGCCGCCGATCACCCAGCCTGGCTGATTCTCCGTCGTTGCGCCCCGCTCGGCCTCCTCGGCGAGAATGATGAAACGGCCGCCAAGGCTGTTGCCAGCCGGCAGCGCCGCCACCGATTCGAGGCCCCGGTTCGGCTGAAGACGGCGAACGTCCTTCGGCAAGTCGATCGCCACCAGCGAGCCGACGAAGCCATCGGCGCCGAGCGGGCCGACCATTACCGTCGGCCGCTGCTCGAAGGAGACAACACCAAACGGCCGGCCGTTTTCATCGGCATAAACATCGATTGATTCGGTGTCGGAGAGAACCTTGTCGCGCGGCAGCGACCCTTTTTGGGTCTGCAACCGACGGATCGAGGCCGACGACAGGCCGGTCGGCTTGCCGCGAGCGTCGCGCTCAATCTTCGCCTGAACCATGAATCCGTCGTCGCTGAGCGACAGGAAGCTCCGGCCAGCGCCGGAGATCACCAGACCGGAAAGACCGCCGACTTCGCGCCGGTCGGCCTTCACCTCGAAGCCACCGACATAATCCAGTTGGCCAAAACGAACCCTCGCCGGCTCGGCGATCGAGAAGGCGGGAAGCGGCCGCGCGGTGACGCGAGTAGCAATATCGGCGGACGAAGCGGCCGTCGTAATCGTCATCAAGGCGGCAAGGGCCGTAAGAAGCGCCCGTCCACCCGTCATATGAGGCCCAGCGTCGAGACGCGCCGAGGCCTTGGCTTGGCACCGGCCCGAATCGCCTTCTGGTTAGGCTGCTCTTCAAACAGCCCCGCCAGCTGATCGGTCATGGCGCCGGCCAACTCCTCGACGTCGACGATGGTGACAGCGTGCTTATAGAAGCGCGTTACGTCATGACCGATGCCGATGGCGATCAGTTCCACCGGCGACCGCTCCTCGATTTCCTCGATGACATAGCGCAGGTGACGCTCAAGATAGTTGCCCGGATTGACCGACAGCGTGGAATCGTCGACCGGCGCACCGTCGGAAATCATCATCAGGATGCGACGGTTCTCCGACCGGGCAAGCAGGCGCTGATGCGCCCAATCGAGCGCCTCGCCGTCGATGTTCTCCTTGAGGAGCCCCTCGCGCATCATCAGGCCGAGGTTGCGCCGCGCCCGCCGCCAGGGGGCGTCGGCCGGCTTGTAGACGATGTGGCGCAGGTCGTTAAGGCGGCCAGGGCCGGCGGGCTTGCCGGCGGCGAGCCACGCTTCACGCGCCTGCCCGCCCTTCCAGGCCTTGGTCGTGAAACCAAGGATCTCCACCTTGACGCCGCAGCGCTCCAGAGTACGGGCAAGAATATCGGCACAGGCAGCAGCCACCGTGATCGGCCGACCGCGCATCGAGCCGGAATTGTCGATCAACAGCGTCACCACCGTGTCGCGGAAATCGGTGTCGCGCTCCATCTTGAAGGCGAGCGGCGCCAGCGGATCTGTGACGACACGGGTGATGCGCGCCGTATCGAGAATGCCCTCTTCGATATCGAAATCCCACGAACGGTTCTGCTGGGCCATCAGGCGGCGCTGCAGGCGGTTGGCGAGTCGCGATACCACGCCAGCCAGGTTGGCGAGCTGCTTGTCGAGAAGCGCGCGCAACCGGTCGAGCTCGGCGCCGTCGCAGACATCTTCCGGCCGGGTCAACTCGTCGAACTTGGTGGTGAACACCTTGTAGTCGCTGACCGGCGGCTGGTTGGTGAACGGCAGTTCCGGCCGCTTGGCCTCGCCGGGATCGCGCGAATCGTCTTCCTCGTCGAAGTCGCCGGGATCATCCGACATCTCCGATTCGGCGTCGCCCTCCGAAGACTCCTCATCCTCGCCGGCGACCTCGCGCTCGCGTGCCGCCGTCTGGTCGGCCTCGGCGTCGTCGGCCGGCTCGGCCGAGGCTTCGCTATCTTCCGCCTCCTGCTGCTCGCCGTCCTGGTTCTCGTCCTGATCGGGGTCGCTGCCGAGCTCGTCACCCATTTCCAGATTGACGAGAAGGTTACGCGTCGCGCGGGCGAAGGCCTGCTGGCTGGAAATGGCGCCGGTAAGACCTTCAAGGTCGGTGCCAGCCCTTTCCACGATGAAGTCGCGCCAGGCATCCATCAAGCCTTGCGCGCTTTTCGGTGGCGGCGCCCCGGTCAGCTTCTCGCGCACCATCAGCGCCACCGCCTCGGAAAGCGGCGCATCCTCACGGTTCTCGATGTGCTGGAAATTAGCGCGGAGATAGCGCTCCTCGAGCATGGCCGCGAGGTTGCCAGCGACGCCCGGCATGGCACGGGCACCGAGCGCCTCGCAGCGGGCCTGTTCCATCGCCTCGAATACCGCCTTGGCACGCGGCCCCTCGGGCACGAACGTGCGATGCACCGCCTCGTTATGGCAGGCAAGGCGCAACGCCAACGCGTCGCCGGTACCGCGGGTCACGGCAACGTCGAAGGCGGTCGGCCGGCGCGGCGGGTCTGGCACACGCGCCTTGTGGCCAGTAAGCGACGGCCGGTCGGCGGCGAATACCACCTCCAGCTCGCCATCGCCGGAGATGGCTCGCATCGCCGTGGTCACCGCCTTCTTGAGCGGCTCGACGGCCGGCTGGCCGCCCTTCTGCGTCTCGGGATGCGCCATCTCGCAGTGGTTCCCGTCGGGTCAGCTCAAGAGGATGTTGGCCGCGCTCTCCGGCAATTCCTTGCCGAAGCAGCGCTGATAGAACTCGGCCACTTGCACCCGCTCGGTCTCATCGCACTTGTTGAGGAAGGTGAGACGGAAGGCAAAGCCCACGTCGCCGAAAATCGCAGCGTTCTCAGCCCAGGTCAGCACCGTTCGCGGGCTCATCACCGTCGAGATATCGCCGTTGACGAAGGCCGAGCGCGTCATGTCGGCAACGCGGACCATCTTCGAGACGGCGTCGCGGCCTTCCGGTCCGGTGAACGATTTTGCCTTGGCGGCGATGATGTTCACCTCGTGGTCATGCGGCAGGTAGTTGAGCGTGGTGACAATCGACCAGCGGTCCATCTGGCCCTGGTTGATCTGCTGCGTGCCGTGATAGAGGCCGGAGGTGTCGCCAAGACCGACGGTATTGGCTGTCGCGAAAAGGCGGAATGCCGGATGCGGGCGGATAACGCGGTTCTGGTCGAGCAACGTCAGCTTGCCGGCAACTTCGAGCACGCGCTGAATGACGAACATCACGTCCGGCCGGCCGGCGTCATACTCGTCGAACACCAGCGCCACGTTGTTTTGCAGCGCCCAGGGCAGAATACCGTCGCGGAATTCGGTGACCTGCTTGCCGTCCCGGAGGACGATGGCATCCTTGCCGATGAGATCGATGCGGCTGATGTGGCTATCGAGGTTGACGCGCACCAGCGGCCAGTTGAGGCGGGCGGCCACCTGCTCGATATGCGTCGATTTGCCGGTGCCATGATAGCCCGACACCATGACGCGGCGATTGTGCGAAAAGCCGGCCAGAATCGCCAGCGTCGTCGCGCGGTCGAACAGATAGTCCGGATCGAGATCGGGCACGTGCTCATCAGCCTTGGAATAGGCGGGCACATCAATTTCGGTGTCGATACCGAACACCTCGCGAACCGAGACCCGGATATCGGGCAGCGGCGCGTCATACGTCTGCTGAGCCATAAAACCTCCTGGAGCGACCAAGCGGAGGGAGGAAGTCGCTCCGTCGAATCGGGAAAAATGCAGCCGATCAACAGAAACCGGCGGTCTTTAAGTAATTATAGGCTTGGATGATCTCTCGCAACCGTTCCTCTGAAGAACGGTCGCCACCGTTGGCGTCCGGGTGATGGCGTTTGACCATGACCTTATATTGCGCCTTGATCTCTTCCTTGGAGACGCCGATTTCGAGATGCAACGTTTCGAAGGCGCGCTGCGTCATCGGCGACACGCGCCGGCGCGGCTCTTCCGGTTCGGTTCGCGTGCCGCTGGCCCGCGAACCGTGGAAAACGCCAAACGGGTCGTTATAGGTCGGCTCGGGCGGGTGGCGATGATGACCGGCGTTGGGGTCGGTCTGCCCCCAGCGGTTGACCGATACCGTCCACGTGGGACGATGACCGGTCAGCGCATCCTTCTGGAAGGCCATGACAGCGTCGTCACCCATTCCCGAAAAATAATTGTAGGACTTGTTGTAGAGCTGCACGTGCTCCAGGCAGAAGTGGTGATACTGCCCTTCGCGACCGCGACCTTTCGGCGCGCGATACGGCCCCGCGCTCTCGCAGCCGTTCCACTCGCAAGGTGGAAACTGGTCGCGGGCAACGCTTTCCTTGTCCGGCTTGATCCGGAGTTTGTCGAAGAGCTTGGAATAGGAATCCATGATCCGCCGATTATGGGCACTGGAACGCTCGCCGGCAAGGCGTTGACAATCGGCATTCCTGGTTGCCTGATACCAGATTGCTTCGCTTGCGCCAACCGACGAGGATGCCAGATGGCTTCGATGACCCCGCCCGCTTCCGCCCGTAAGAGCCGCATCGAGGCGGCGCTCCTCGCCGAACTGTCCCCAATCCACTTGAACGTGGTCGATGACAGCGAGCGCCACCGCGGACATGGCGGTTGGCACGAGGGCGGCGAGACCCATTTCAGCGTAGAAGTGGTATCCGAGGCCTTCGAGGGCAAGAGCCGCGTTGCCCGTCAGCGCCTCGTCATGGACGCCCTGAAAGCGGAATTCGACACCGGCCTGCATGCCCTCTCGGTCACCACACGCGCGCCGGGAGAATGATTCCGGGCAGTTGCTCGGTTTCCGCCCCGCAGGCCATGCACCTTGGTCCGGTCAGAGCTGTGCGATAACACCATTCAATTGGATCGGAAGGCATCGTCGACCGGCCCCACCTTCAACGCCGTGATGCGGTTTCTCTGCCGCCTCAGCACGCGAAAGCGGAACCCGTGGAATGTGAAGGACTGACCGGGGTCGGGGATCATGCGCGCTTCATGAATGACAAGGCCGGCGATGGTGGTTGCCTCGTCGTCGGGCAGGCGCCAATCCATCATGCGGTTGAGATCGCGGATCGGCACCGCCCCATCCACCGAGGCTGAGCCATCGGGATAGGGACGAACGCCCTGTATCACCACGTCCTGCTCGTCGGAGATATCGCCAACGATTTCCTCAAGGATGTCCTCGAGGGTGACGAGGCCCTGAACCTCGCCGTATTCGTCGACCACCAGCGCCAGATGGACTTTGCGCTTCAGGAAGGCCTTGAGCTGGTCGGCCGCCAGCGTCGTATCCGGCACGAACCAGGGCGGCGTCATCAGCGTTTCGACACAGACCTTGCCAGGATCGCCGCCAGCCCGGTCGATGGCACGCATCAGCTCCTTGGAATGCAGCACGCCGACGATGTTGTCCGGCTCGTCGCGCCAGAGCGGATGGCGTGTGAACGGACTGGCGATCAGCGCCTTCAGGAGATCGCCGACCGGCATGTCGACGTCGAACGTACGCATCTTGGTGCGATGCACCGTAATATCGGAAAGTGGCAGCTCGCTGAGATCGAGCACGCCACCGACCATGTCGCGATCGTCCTTGACCACGCCGCCTTCACGATGGAGCAGGTCGACCGCCTCGCGAATTTCCTCATGCGCCGTCCAGGCCACCTCGCGCGGCGATTTGCTGACAAGCCTCAGCGGCGCAATCACCCCTTTTTCGATGCTGGCGATCAGCGGCCCAAGCAGGGCGGTCGACGCCTCGATGGCCGGAAGCAGCATGAGGGCAGAGCGTTCCGGCCTGAGCGACACCATGACGCGCGGCACGGCGTCGAGCAGAATGGCAATGATAATGCCGCCGATCGCCCAGACGGCGAGGCGCATGGGGTGGGTTTCATAGGAAAGCACCGCCCGCGTCGCGAAAATGGTGAGCGCCACCGTCGCGACCTGCCGCGCCAGACGGATAGCCGACACCGCCCGGGCTCGCTCGGCGGTCAGCTCGACGAGACGCGTGATGCGACGGTCGCCGAGCCGCTCCATGTGATGCAGCTTGGTGCGATTGGAAGCGAGCAGCGCCGAACCGGCCGCCGACAGGATGACGGTGATCACGACGAACAGGGCGACCGGCACGCCGGCAAGCACGAGATCGGCGATCTCTCCGCCCTCACCGCCCATCAGGCCTGCCCCTCGCTGAGCTTGTCGGTGAGGAAGGCGCGCACCGCCTCGGCCGGCACGTCCTTGGCGATGAAGGCCTCGCCGATGCCGCGACTCAGGATGAAGGTCAGCGCACCATTCTGCACCTTCTTGTCCTGGCCGATCAGTTCCATGAAGGTGGCGATGGATGGCGGCCCACCTGGAATCTCGGAGAGCCGCGTCGGCAGGCCAACCTCTGCCAGATGGGCGCTGACGCGGACCACGTCGTCCGGCGACATCTGGTTGAGACGAGCCGAGAACTCGTGGGCGAGCACCATGCCGAGCGCCACCGCTTCACCATGCACGACCGTGCCGTTATAGCCGGCGGCCGTCTCAATGGCGTGACCGAAGGTGTGGCCGAGATTGAGCAGCGCCCGATCGCCGGTCTCGTACTCATCACGGGCGACGATAGCCGCCTTGGAGCGGCAGGAAACGGCGATCGCCTCGGCGCGCGCCGGCCCGCCGGCGAACACGTCTCGCCAATTTCGCTCCAGCGAGGTGAAGAAATCAGCATTGTCGATCAGGCCGTATTTCACCACTTCGGCATAGCCGGCGCGGAACTCGCGCTCGGGCAGCGTGTCGAGCACCTTGGTGTCGGCCAGGACGAGATCGGGTTGGTGGAACACGCCGACCAGATTCTTACCATGGCGGCTGTTGAGCCCGGTCTTGCCGCCGACCGAGGAGTCCACCTGAGAGAGAAGCGTCGTCGGCACCTGTACGAAGCGCATGCCGCGCCGCACCACGCCCGCCACGAAGCCGGCGAGGTCGCCGACCACGCCGCCGCCCAGCGCCACCACGGCATCGCCGCGCTCATAGCGGCCGCCGACCACCTGGTCGACCACCTGCTCGAACACGTCGAAACACTTGGACGCCTCACCCGCCGGAATCACCACGGCGCTGGCCGTGACACCGGCGCGCCTCAATGACTTCTCGAAGGCAACGAGATGCCGGCTGGACACATTGGAATCGGTGATGATGCAGGCCCGCGCCTTCGGCAGCACGGCGCGGAACCACCGGCCGGCATCGGTGACGAGCCCCTCGCCGATCAGGATCTCATAGGACCGCTCGCCAAGAGACACCGGTACCCGGACGATACCGTCCGCTTCCACTTCAACCGCCATTTCAACCCCCGCCCGTTCCCCGGCTTATGCGCCATCAAGGCGCGCTCTTCTCACGCCCTGCTTCTTCGACGAGCCAAGCATCCAGCGCCGAGACGACGGCGTCGACCATCGCCTCATGCGGTACGTCTATCGACTGAACGGTGAGATCCGCCTCGGCATAGACCGGATAGCGCGCCTCGACGAGTGCCCTGAGCGTACCCTCAGGATCGGCAGTCTGCAGGAGCGGCCGCGTCGGCCGCCGCCGCACCCGTTCAAAGAGCAGTTCCCAATCGGCCTTGAGCCAGATCGACAGGCCGGCACTTCGAATCGCCGTCCGTGTTTCAGAGTTCATGAAGGCACCGCCGCCGGTGGCAATAATCTGGCGCGGCTCGCGCAGCAATCGGGCGATCACCCGCCGCTCGCCTTGGCGGAAATACTCTTCGCCATGCTCGGCGAAGATCTCGGTCACGCTCTTCTTGGCAGCCTCTTCGATCGCCGTGTCGGCATCGATGAATGTCAGCCCAAGACGACCGGCCAGGCGTTTGCCCACCGATGTCTTGCCCGCCCCCATCATGCCCACCAACACCACCGAACGGCGGCCGAGCAGCTCGACGATGCGCGCGTTGGCGCTACCGCGCCGAGGCGCGGCGTCGGAGTCGCGGCTGCGGCTGGTCTTGACGTCGGTCATGAGAAGTCTCATGGGTTGGGGAGGCGCGTCTGTCAAGCTGTTAGCGCTGCCGAGCGACCTCGCCGGACCGGACCCCAAGCGTAACTATGCCGACCATAACACGCTTCCTCGGCTTTCTCATTGTTCTGGCCGCCGCTGCCACGGCGGTGGTTCTGGCGCTGGCCTATCTGGTGACGCCCGAACCGCGCACATATACCGTGCCGATCGACCCGTCGGTGCTTTCGGGCGCCCGGCTGCTATCGCCGCCACCGCCGGTGCCGACGATGCTGGATCCGGCCGCGGGCACTCCGACCGCCGCCGACACGCCGGGCAAGGCGCCATGAGCGTCAGCGATGCCACGCTGATCGAGACTTATCTGGAAGCCGCCAGCATCGAGGATGCCGCCTCCGATAATACGCTCGTCGCCTATCGTGCCGATCTCGACCTTTATGTCGGCTTTCTCGCCGGTCGTGGCCTTGGCTTGCTCGATGCGGGGACGACGGACGTCGAGGCTTTCATTGCCGGGCTTGCCGCCGAGGGCTACGCCGCCGCCACCCAGGCGCGCCGGCTTTCCGCCATTCGCCAGTTGCACAAGTTTCTTTACACCGAGGGCCGTCGCCCCGACGATCCCACGGCCCAAGTGGACCGCCCGCGAACTCGTCGTCCTCTGCCGAAGGTGCTCTCCGTCGACGAGGTCGGCCGGTTGATGGACGCCGTCGCGCTTGCCGCCGCCGAGCCCTTGGAGGACCAGGCCGAGGCGCTGCGCCGCGCCCGCTTCTCGGCCATGCTGGAGACGCTTTATGCGTCGGGCCTGCGCGTCTCGGAACTCGTCTCCCTGCCCGCCGGCGCCATTCGCGAGGGCACGGCCGCGATGACCGTGCGCGGCAAAGGCGCCAAAGACCGGTTGGTGCCGATCGGCAATACGGCGCGCGCCGCCGTCATTGCCTATCGTCGGCTCCTCAAGGCGAGTGGTCGCCACACCGGCAGTCCCTTCCTGTTTCCCGCCTCCTCCGAGGCAGGGCACGTCACCCGCCAAAGCTTCGCCCGCGATCTGAAAGATGCCGCTGCCCGGCTGGGGATCTCGCCCGACAAGGTATCGCCGCACGTGCTGCGCCACGCTTTTGCCAGTCATTTATTGCAGAATGGCGCCGATCTCCGCGTCGTGCAGGAGCTGCTCGGACACGCCGACATCGGCACCACCGAGATCTATACCCACGTCCTTGAGCACCGGCTCGCAGCCCTCGTTGCCGACCATCATCCCCTGTCCGAGCGCTGATCGACTTGGTATTGGCACGAAGATGACCACAGAATTGCCGGCAATTGCGGCAATTGGCGTTGACAAGGCGGTGGTTCGGAAGCCAAGTGTGCGCGGCTGCCGCACCCACGGTTGTCCCCGCGGGACAAGACGGTGGCCGGGGTACCAGAAGAGAGCCGGATGAGAAGCTATCTCGACTTTGAGAAACCCATCGCCGACCTTGAAGGCAAGGTCCAGGAACTGAAAGCCCTGGCCGATAGCGGCAACGCCCTTTCAATCGACGATGACATCGCCAAGCTCGAGACGAGCGCTGCCCAGGCACTTGCTGACATCTACACCCGCCTGACGCCCTGGCAGAAGGCGCAGGTTGCCCGTCATCCAGACCGGCCGCATGCCATACACTACATCGATCAGCTGATTTCCGACTGGACGCCGCTCGCCGGTGACCGCAATTTCGGCGAGGACGCGGCGATCATTGCCGGCCTCGGCAGCTTCCGCGGCCATCCCGTGGCGGTGATCGGCCAGGAAAAGGGCCACGATACCCAGACGCGCATCCGGCACAATTTCGGCATGGCTCGCCCGGAAGGCTATCGCAAGGCCATCCGAGTCATGGAACTGGCCGACCGCTTCAACCTGCCGGTCATCTCGCTGATCGATACGGCCGGCGCCTATCCCGGCATCGGCGCCGAGGAGCGCGGTCAAGCCGAGGCCATCGCCCGTTCGACGCAGGCCTGCCTCCGGCTTGGCGTGCCCCTCGTCTCGGTGGTGATCGGTGAGGGCGGCTCCGGCGGCGCCATTGCCATTGCCACTGCCAACCGCGTGTTCATGCTGGAGCATTCCATTTATTCGGTGATCTCCCCCGAGGGCGCGGCTTCCATCCTTTGGAAGGACTCGGCCAAGGCGCAGGACGCCGCCATGAACATGCGCATCACCGCTCAGGATCTCACCCGCTACGGTATCATCGATGGCATTATCGACGAGCCGGTCGGTGGTGCTCACCGGGCCCCCGGTCAGGTGGTCCAGGCGGTAGGCGGCGTCATCGAGGCGGCGCTCGCCACGTTCGAAGGCAAGAGCCGCGACGATATCCGTGCCGATCGCCGTCGCAAATTCCTGGCAATCGGTCGCGACCTCAAGATCTGACATTGGGATCGAAATATCGAATTCCCGCTGTCTCGCCATGAATTTCTCATGATTTCGATGGAAATGAGAACTTCTGGCGGCCTCGGCGAACGGACACACCGGCACATCGGCGCACTGGCTCGATCCGTCAGACGGTAACCCTTCGGTAACCATAACCGCCGAGGATTGCTTCGTGATATGCTGTCCAGCGCCGGGGGGCAGCCGGTCGGCCCGATAGCGCCGGACGACGGCCACGGCGCCCATGAGTGAAACGGAGAGCATGACCTCGTTCTGCCCGACCCCGCCCTCCCAAGGCCTTTCGATCGCCGGCCGCCTCGCGCGCCTTGCCTGCGCCCTTGGTGTCGCAGCGCTTCTGGCGGCCTGCCAGGCCGATGAAATCGGTTATGGCTACGGCCCCAAAGACCAGCGGCCAGTTTCGCCCAAGACAATCGAGCAGATGCAGAAGCTCGACATGAAACTGTCCTCGCCGGTGCTGATGCGCATCTTCAAGGAAGAGAACAAGTTCGAGGTCTGGAAGATGAATGCGAGCGGCCGTTACGCGCTGCTCAAGAGTTATGATATCTGCCGCTGGTCCGGCAACCTCGGCCCGAAGGTCAAGGAAGGCGACAGGCAGGCGCCGGAAGGTTTCTATCCCATCACGCCAGGCCTGATGAACCCCAAGTCGGACTGGTACCTCGCCTTCAATACCGGCTTCCCCAACGCCTATGACCGGGCCAACGGCCGCTCCGGTACGGCGCTGATGGTGCATGGCTCCTGCTCGTCGCGCGGCTGCTACGCCATGACCGACCCGCAGATCCAGGAGATCTACGCGCTGGCTCGAGAAGCCTTCCGCGGCGGCCAGAAAGCCTTCCAGTTGCAGGCCTTCCCGTTCCACCTCGACGGCAAGAACATGGCCAAGCATTGGAACGACCCCAATATGCCCTTCTGGAAGATGCTGAAGCCGGGCTACGACACCTTCGAGATGACCCACCTTGAACCGAAGGTGGACGTTTGCGGCCGTCAGTATGTCTTCAACGCCAACCCGGCCCAACCGCTCGACACGGTCGCGGCCTGTCCCGCCGATCTTGGACAGCCGAAGGAACTGGTGGCCTCGCTTCAGACCAGGGCCAAAGCCGACTATGCCGAAGCCGAGGTGCTGTTCGCCAAGCTCGAGCAGGACCGAAAGGCCGAGGAAGACAAGCGCATCCAGGTGGCGCTTGCCGCCGAGAAGCGCAAGGCCGACGAGGAAAAGGCAAAGGCCGACGCCGAGGCGGCCCGTATCGAGGCTGAGCGTAACCCGAACGCTATCGCCCGCCTGTTGGGTGCCCAGCCCAACCCGGACGCGGGCATCACCGTGGGACCAGTGATCGTGCCGCCGACCGGCGCACCCGTTCCGATCGCCGACCCGCGTGGACCTCAGATCCATGCCGTCGCATTGGCTGAGCCCGTCGAGCAGGAGCGTAGCGGCGCAATCTCCCGCCTGTTCTCCTTCGTTACTGGCGACGAAAAGAAAGAAGCCCCCCCCGCGCCGACCATTCCGATGTTGGCGGCGGCACCCAGCGCACTGCCGACGCCGCCGGCCACTCCTATCCCCGCCCCGACCCCGGCCCTGCCGGCAGAGGCGGCATCCACAGCTCCTATGCCGCCACTACCCGGTCGGGCAACGCCGGCGGGCGGGACGCAACTTGGCCCCCAGCCGGCTACGCCTCAGGTCGCTTGCGCCGCGCCAGGCGCGGTGGTTCCGGCCGGAACGCCGCCCTGCCCATCCTTCACCGCCGCGCCAGCTGTCGATCCGGTAACGACCGCGAAGGACAAGAGCATCCTCGATCGCATCGGCAGCTGGTTCTGAACGATCGCCGCCGGCCGCGATGACGGCCGGCGGCGTTTTTGTCTTCCGCTCCCGGGAGGACCGAGTTAAGCTTTCCCCATGAGCACCCTTTCGATCGACGTTCAACGCGCCGCTATAGAGGATGCCGCGGAAATAGCGGCTGTCCACGACACCGCTTGGCGTTATGCCTATCGGGGAATTCTCGACGGCGTCGAACTCGAGCGGATGATCGAACGTCGCGGGCCTCGCTGGTGGGCCAAAGCCATCGCCCGCAATATCGCCATGCTGGTCATCAAGGTGGAAGGTCGCGTGGTCGGCTACGCGACCATGGGCCCAAGCCGCATGCGTGCCCTGCCCTTCCGTGGCGAGATCTACGAACTTTATCTCCATCCGGACATGCACGGCGTCGGCCTCGGCAGAAGGCTGTTCGAAGAGGCGCGAGCCGCGCTCGCCGACATGCGCCTCGATGGCCTTGTGGTGCGCGTGCTCGCGGCCAATACCATTGGTGTCGGCTTCTATGAGCAGCTCGGCGGGCACGAAGTGATCGGTTCCAGCGAGAAGATCGCCGGCCGTCTCGTGCCGGTCGCCGTCTACGCCTGGCCACCGGTCGGACGCGGCTGAAAATAGGGCAGACCGCCGATCCGCCGCTGCTTGTGTCGCCTTGCTTTCGTCCCACCATTACGGATAAACACGTGCTGGCGATTTTGTTTCTTTTCAAGGATTAATCATGCGCATCGACGCCGTTCCCATCGGCATTAACCCGCCCGAGGACATCAACGTCATCATTGAGGTGCCGCTCGGTGGCGAACCCATCAAGTACGAAATGGATAAGGCAGCCGGCGCCATGTACGTCGACCGCTTCCTCTACACGGCGATGCATTATCCCGGAAACTACGGCTTCGTTCCGCATACCCTGTCGGACGACGGCGACCCGATCGACGTCATGGTGGTCAACACCCGCGCCATCGTGCCGGGCGCCATCATGAACTGCCGGCCGATCGGCGTCCTCAAGATGGAAGACGAGAGCGGCCACGATGAGAAGATCATCGCCGTTCCCTCGACCAAGCTGACCACGCGCTATTCAAAGATCAGGACGATCCAGGACCTGCCCGAAATCACCGTTCAGCAGATCGAGCACTTCTTCGAGCACTACAAGGATCTCGAGCCCGGCAAATGGGTGAAGGTGACCGGCTGGGGCGGCGTCGATGAAGCGGGAGAGTTGATCCTCGCGGCGATTGCCAAGGGCAAACCTGGCGCCAACATCGACGTCTGACAAGAAAAAGGCGGTGACCGATACTCAGTCGCCGCCATCGTCAGTCGGATGGCCGGAAAGCCAGCGCTAGGCCGTTGATGCAATAGCGCAGACCGGTCGGTGGCGGACCGTCGTCGAACACATGGCCGAGGTGCGAGCCGCAATTGGCGCAGTGCACCTCGGTTCGCACCATGAAATGACTGCGATCGACCGTCGTCTCGACGGAACCCGGTTCCGGATCGTTGAAGCTTGGCCAGCCGGTGCCGCTCTCGAACTTGTCGTTCGAGGCGAACAGCGGGGTATCGCATCCGGCACAATGGAACGCTCCGCGCCGCTTCTCGTATAGAAGCGAGCAACTGCCGGGCGCCTCGGTGCCGTGGCCGCGCATGATGCGATATTGCTCATCCGTGAGCAGGCGCCGCCACTCTTCGTCGGTCCGGGTGAAGGGAAAAGTTTCTGCGGTCATGGCGGACTCCCGTAAGCGGCCTCGGCGAATGTCGCCCTCTACGTGGGAACCCTTAATATAGATCGCAAGTCAGCGCCGGTCGACGGTCTCGTCGTTTTGCTCGACAACAAGCGGCTTGTCGCTCGCAGCGCTGGTGATTTCCGCCGGTTTATCCTCGGGATCGACCCATTTGATGAGGAAAACCCAGGCGGCATAGACGAATATGCCGGCGGTCAGCACCATCCACATCGGGTCTTTGGTCACGAAATTCTCGTAACTCGCCCAGAGCCCGGTAACGGCGACCAGCGTCACGCGACGCCAAAGTGGTCGATAGAAGGGGTGATTTAGATCGGAAACGCGCTTCATGAGTCCTCCTGCCACCGGTCAGATCCGGTGGCGCCCTCCATCATAGCGCCAGATCCCGCATCTTCCCAAAATTTAAAGGAAGCCATCTTGAGAGGCAACCTTGAGGTCTCGCCCGATTTACCGTGGCCCCCAGCGCTCCGCTTCACGGAGTTTTGAGACCTGTCGACAGCGTGCGCCATGGGATTGCCGAATTCCGACTGCCATTCAGTGACCTACGCATATTTGCGTAATTCGACGACCTTCCGCTGGATGACAGGAGCCGATGCCTTGACGAACAACCAATCCACGCTGTTTGACCACCCCGACGGCTACGGCCCTGTCAGCCGCGCTCTTCATTGGCTGATGGCCGCATTGTTCGCCTGGCAGTTCCTCTCAGCCTCCCTGCATGCTGTCGACCGGGAAATGCCCCTCACGCGTTTCTTCTGGCCCTGGCACATGTCAGTCGGCTTCCTGTTGCTGGTGGCCGTCGTCCTGCGCGGCATCTGGGCGTTGATCAATCTTGGCAACCGGCCAGCCCACCCCACCGGCCTTCTCGGCACCGCGGCCCGTTTGGGGCATCTGGCGCTCTATCTGCTGATGCTGGCTGTGCCACTGCTTGCCACGCTGAGAGCCTACGGCAGCGGCCGTGGCCTTACGGTTTTCAACACTCAGATCTTTGCCGGAGCCAGCGAACGTATCCCGGCGTTGGTGGAACCGGCCAGCGCGCTCCACGGCCTCCTCGGCTGGGCATTGCTCGTGCTGGTCGCTGGCCATATCGTCATGGCTCTCGCCCACGCCTTTGTCTGGCGAGAAGACACGCTATCGCGCATGCTGCGTGGCCGGCCGGCGCCGATGGCCAGACCCAAATAGCCCCCCTCCTATCCGACCCGCGATGACGCCCCGTCAGGCGCCAATACGGATGCCTGTCGCCTTGTCGAACAGGTGGAAGGAGCCGGGCGCCGGCTGCAACGCCACGGTGTCGTCCGGGGCGGGGCGAAGGTGCTTGTCCATGACGCGCACGATGAGTTCACCGGCTTGGGTCTCGACGTGGACATAATATTCGGCCCCTAGCGCCTCCACCAACCGTATGCGACCAGCCAGCCCCGGAGCGCCGGCCTCGGCCAGACGGATATCCTCTGGGCGAACACCAAGAAGGAGCGTGCCCTCGTGACCCGTTGGGCGCGCTCCGAGTTCCAGGTTGCCGAAAGCCGGCGCCTGCCCCTGATCAAGCTCGATCAGGTTCATTTTCGGCGAACCGAGGAAGCGGGCGACGAACAGATTGGCCGGCCGCTCGTAAAGCTCCTCCGGTTTGCCGACCTGCATCAGGTTGCGGGCATGGCCGTCTTTGAGGGGCGCGAAGACCGCGATGCGGTCGCCCATGGTCATCGCCTCGGTCTGGTCGTGCGTCACATAGATCATGGTGGCGCGGATGCGTTCGCGCAGGCGCATGATCTCGCCGCGCATCGACACGCGGAGATCGGCGTCGAGGTTGGATAGCGGCTCGTCGAACAGGAAGACGTCGGGATGGCGGACGATGGCGCGCCCCAAGGCAACGCGCTGGCGCTGGCCGCCGGACAGTTGGGCCGGCCGACGATCGAGGTAGGGACCGAGGTCGAGAATGTCGGCCGCCTCCCGCACCTGCGCGGCGATCTCGGCGGCCGGCCGCCCGGCCATTTTCAGCGGAAAGCCGATATTGCCGGCGACCGTCATGTGCGGATAGAGCGCGTAGCTCTGGAACACCATGGCGACATTGCGGTCCGACGGCGCGAGACCTGTCATGGAGCGGCCGGCTATCCGGATATCGCCCGAAGTCGTTTCCTCAAGGCCGGCGATCATCCTGAGCGCCGTCGATTTGCCACAGCCGGATGGCCCGACGAAAACGATGAATTCGCCATCGTCGACCTTGAGATCGAGGCCGGCAATGACGCCAACTTTGCCGAAGGATTTGGCGACGGACTTGAACTCGATCTCGGCCATGGTCGTTTTCCCGGAATTTCGAGGCATTGAAGCTTTGGGATCAGCCCTTGACGGCACCGGCGGTCATCGACCGGCCGATCTGGCGATACATCAACAGGCCAAGGACGAGGGGCGGCAGCGTCGCCAGGATCATCACGGCGGCGGCGACACCCCAGCGCACGCCTCCACCGGAGGCCGCGAAGAAGAAGGAAGCGCCAACCGACACCGGCGTCGCGTTGTTGGTCGTCAACATCAGCCCAAACAGGAACTCGTTCCAGGAATAGATGAAGGCCAGCACGGACGACGCAGCGATGACGTTGAGCGACATCGGCGCCACCACATAGATGAGAAGCCGCAGCGTGCCGGCACCATCGACGCGGCCGGCCTCCTCGATCTCCAGCGGCAAGTCGGCGATAGACGAAGCGAACAGCACCAGAACCAGCGGCACGTTGACGAGACAGAGGATGAGGGCAAGGCCGAACCGCGTGTCGAGCAGACCGACCTGCTGGTACATCAGGTAGATCGGAATGGCGAAGATGATCAGCGGCACCGCCCGGAGATTGACGGCAAGCGGCAGCAGCCAGCTCCGCCCGACCCCGAAGCGAGCCATGGCATAGGCGGCGGGAAAGGCCAGGAAAATGGCAAGCACCGAGCCGATCAACGAAGCCACGAGACTGTTCGTCAGGAAATGCAGGATGTCGAAGCGGTCGGCCATGGCGAACACGGCGGCATAGTTGTCGAGCGTCGGCGCCTCGATGATCAGCGAGGCGTTGGTCATGATCTCCGCCTCGCTCTTCAGCGAGGTCACCAGCGTGGCGATCACCGGGAAGTTCAGGATGATGACGGCGGCGGCGAACACCAGCCAGCGCAGGGCGTTGACGAGGAGCTTTCTCATAGCGGCGCCTTTCTGGCCGTCAGCCCATTGATCACCCACAACACCACGAAGGAGGCAGCCAGCAGCAGCATCGAGGCAGCGACGGCAAGGCCGATATCACCGACCTTGAAGAAGGCCTGATAGATATAGATGCTCATCGATGTGGTGGAGCCACCGGCACCGGGGCCAACCAGGGTGTAGAGATTGTCGAACACCCTGAAGCTATCGATGAAGCGAAGAAAGAAGGTGATGCCGATGGCCGGCATCATCAGTGGCAGGTCGATGTTGAGGAACAGCCGCCGTCCGCGCGCACCGTCCAGCGATGCCGCCTCGCGAATATCCGGCGAAACCGCCGCGTAGGACGAATGCAGGATCAGCAGAGCGAACGGCGTCCACTGCAGCGTCTCGATGGTGACCAGTGTCGTGAAAGCCCAATCGCGGCCGAGAAAGGCCGGAAAATCGCCATACCATTCAAGGAGATAATAGGGCACCGCGCCGACGAACTCATGCAGGATCAGTCGGTACATCAAGCCGACCAGCGCCGGCGCCACCATCATCGGCAGCATCAGAAAGGCGATCAGCCAGGGCCGCTTGGCAAACAACGGGGCCAGGAACACCGCGAGCCCCAGACCGGCGACCACCTGGATGACGGCAACGATCAGCCCGAAGCGCAACGAGAACCAGGCGGCGGCCCAGAACTCCGGATCAGCAACCGCCTTGGCATAGTTGGAGAAGCCGATCAGTTCGGGCGCGCGGATGTTCTCGAAACCGACACGAGAAACCGAATAGATGATGTCGAGAACAAGCGGGAACCCCAGAAGGGCGATCAGGAAGGCCGTGAGCGGGGCGATCAGAAGGCGCCCCTCGAAACGGGAAGTCCGCGGCATACGGGTCTCGTCCTCGGAAGATCGGCGACGTTAAAAAGGGTCCCGCGCGCCGGCCGGGGGGATCGGCGCGCGGGATAGCGGCGCGGCGCTGCTGGCTCAACTAAACTACCGCAATCCGCCAGGAGTGGAACAGCGGCGGTCAGGCCGCCGCCGTCCGGACGATCAGGGCTTCAGGAGGTCGGCCATGCCGCTCTTGGTAGCGGCGAGCGCGTCGTCCAGCGACTTGCCGCCGGACCAGTAGGCGGTGAACTCCTTGGCCTGCAGCTCATAGACCTGCAACGCTTTGGCCGCCGTGCCGCCGTGCATGACGAAGCCGTAGGAGCCGGCATACTGGCCGAGCTTGACGAGATCGGGTCGCTCGGCACTGACCTTGGCCACCACGGCGTCGCTGAGCGCCGGCGAACCGCCGGCCTTGGCGTAGATCTCCATGGCATCGGGCGTACCCAGCCAATTCAGGAACTTGACCGCGCCGTCCTTGTTCTTGGAGGCCTTGTTGATGCCAAGACCAAGGCCGTGGATGTGGGTAAAGCGACCCTCCGGTCCGGCGGGCGGCGCAACGGTACCGATCTTGCCGGCCACGGCCGGCGTCTTTTCCTTGTTATCGAGGTCACCGAAAGCGGCGTTCCACTGCAGCATGGTCGCCGCTTGGCCGGCACCAAAGGCGGCGTTGGCCTCGGCAAACTCGTAAGTGGTCGAATCCTTGGGCGAAGTGCCGTCGTCGTAGAGCTTCTTGTAGATGTCGAGCGCCGTGCGGAAGGCGGGGCTGTCGACAGTGATCTCACCCTTGTCGTTCATCCAGTCGCCACCCTGAGCGCGAGCGGCCGAATGCCAGACCATCATGTTGAACAACAGGTTCTTCATCTGAAGGACCGTGCCATAGCGGGTCGGGCTGTCGGAGTTGATCGACTTGGTGAAGAACAGCGCTGTTGCCATCCAGTCGTCCCAGGTCCAGGCGTCCGGGTCCTTGGGCTCAAGCTTCTTGCCGAGATACTTCTCTGAGATCTCGCCGTATTTGGCTTTCCAGTCGGCGTCGGAGAGCAGCTTCTCGATGAGGTCGGTGCGGTAGTACATGAAGTGCAGCGACAGGTCCGTCGGGATGCCGTACTGCTTGCCTTCATACTGCATCGTGGCCAGCACCTTCTCGGGGAAGGTCGCCTTGGACGCGTCCGGCAGGGTGATCGGGTCCATGAACGGCGTGTAGCGGCCGAGCGCGTAGGTGGCGAGAAGGTTGACGTCGAAGTCGGTCGAGCCGGCGGCTAGGTCGGCGGCCAGCTTGTCGAAGAAGCCATCGCGATTGAAGAAAATCAGCTTCACCTTGTCGGCATCGGATGCCGTGGTGTTGTAAGCATCGGCCGCCTTGCGCAGACCAGCTTCTTCCGGCCCACCCGGCCATCCGAGCACGGTCACCTCAGCCATGGCCCCGGTTACTCCCAGCGCCGCGAACAGGGCGGCACTGGTCAGAAGGGTTTTCAGTCGCGTCATTTGTGTCCCCTTGGATTTTTATAATGTGCGACGGGCGAGATCGGCGGCGCCGATCACGCCAGCGGATTTTCCGAGAGCCGCGGCGCGGATCTCGGGCTTCAGATGTGGCGGCAAATGCGCCAGTCGCGCCTCAAGGCGCTCGCGGTAGCCATCGGCGAGGCCGACGCCGCCACCCACGACCATGACGGCCGGATCGAACAGCAGTTGCAGGTTCTCAAAGAGCCGCGCCACGACATCGGCCGAACGATCGACGATGGCGGTCGCCCACTCATCGCCACGCGCAGCGGCGGCGAAGACGGCCGGCGCGTCAACGGCATGACCGAGTGCTGTGGCCGCTTCGGCCAGGAAGCGGCCGCTCGCCAGCGTTTCGAGCGGAACGCCCGTCGTTTCCTGAGTGAGGCCGACCGAGCCGGCGACACCGCCCCGACCGGTGAGCAACCGACCGCCGATGACGGCGCCGCCACCGATACCTGTGGAGACGGTCACGAACAGGAGGTCGCGGCCGGCGCCGGCACCAAAACGGTATTCGCCCCAGGCTGCAGCCTGAGCGTCGTTATGGAGCACCACTGGTTGGCCGAAGCGGCTCATCAGTGCGTCGGCCAGTGGATAACCTGTGGATACCGCCAGTGTACCCGGATTGAGCGCCGACCAGCGGCCGCCATGCACGACGCCGGTCACAGCGCCACCGATGGCACCGTAGCGACCGCGCCAGGGAGCGGCCAGTTCGGCGATGGCATCGCACCAATCGGAGGGATCAAGGTGGCGGTCGGTGGTCCGTTCGCTGACCTCGATGACGCGGTCGCCATCCACCAACGCAACCAGCGTTTTAGTACCGCCGAGGTCGAAGGCCAGCGCCGGCTGGGCAGACGCCGCGCGCGCCGCGCTGATGGCATCGGCGAACCAATGGGTGATGTGCTCGGGACGGGTGATGGCCGAACCGACGACGACACCATGCGCGCCGAGCCGGATCGCCTCCGCCGCCTGCTCCGGCACACGGATACGCCCCTCGGCAATCACCGGGCGCCCGAGCCGAACGGCGGCGGCAAGCAGCGGAAAATCTGGATCGGACGGTTCCGGGCCACCGGTGTAGCCGGACATGGTGGTACCGACGACATCGACGCCGAGCGCGACCGCCGCCTTCGCTTCCTCGATATTCGAGATATCGGCCATGGCAAGCTTGCCGTAGGCGTGCACGGCTTTGCAAAGCTCGGCGACGGCGACCGGACGGACGCGGTCGGTCGCGTCGAAGGCGATGATGTCGGCGCCGGCATCCGCAAGCGCCGCGACGTCGTCGAGGAAGGGCGTGATTCGGATGGGTGAGGTATCAAGATCTCGCTTGATGAGCCCGATGATCGGCGCATCCGTCGCCGCTCTGACGGCCTTGAGATTGGCGATCCCTTCGATGCGAAGGCCTCGACCACCGGAGGCCAGCGCTGCCAGCGCAAAACCAACCACCTGATCGGGGTGGTCGAGCGGCCCCTCAGGCACCGGCTGACAGGAAACGACGAGCGATGAGGCAAAGCGCTTGAGGCAGTCGGACACGGTTTCCTCGCTGCTGTTCACTGAGATAGTAGTAGCAGCGTAGAGACCAGTCAGCAACCAGTTTGGACTAAAGGCCTATAATTTGCTCAACTGGTATCAAAGTGATCACACCACCTCCTGCGCGCGCAACTCCACGAGGAAGTCGTAGCGCTCACCGCAATAGTAAGTGCGCGTGAACTCCACCGGCGTGCCATCGGCGGTGAAACAGCGGCGTTCGGCGACCAAGAGCGGCGCGCCGATCTCAAGATGGAGCAGACGGCCTTCCTCGGCACCTGCCACGGCGGCGCGCAGGCGTTGCAACGCCCTGACGGGCCTGCGATGCCGCTCGGCAAGCACGTCGTAGAGCGAACCGGTGACCACCTCAGGGTCGTCAAGGACGTCGGCCGGCACCACGGCGTGCTCGATGGCCATCGGCATGCCGTCGCCGGTCCTGAGGCGTTTGAGGCGGCAGACGCGAGCCCCCATCGACAGGTGCAACGCCATGATTTCGGCCGGCGAGGCAGATCCGACCTCGCGGCTGATCCAGGTCATGCCAGGCTCGATGCCGCGCGAGCGCATGTCCTCCGAGAAGGAGGTCAGCGCCGATAGCGGTTTTTCGACGCGCTCGGCCACGGCGGTGCGTGCACCATGGCGGCGAATCAGCACGCCGTCGCCGACCAGCGCCTCAATGGCTTTGCGCACCGAGGTGCGGGAGACGGAGATCGCCTCGGCGAAATCCCGCTCGCCGGGCAGAACATCGCCAATGCCAAGCACCCCCTCGGTGATCGCCTGCCGCAGCCCCGCCGCAAGGTCGCGGTAAATGACACCGCTGGTATGCCGACCGAGGGCAACGCGGAGAAAAACAATAAGCGAGGACTGGCTTGGCGCTGGGTCTGACATGATCGACGGGTTATCGCGATTGGGTCCGCCCGATGTAGCAGTTCAGAACCGAAAGAGAAACAAGCCGAGAGCTTCACGGGCGTCGCGTGTTCCCAGGCCAATGATCCCCAAGGAGGACGCGAGCAAAGAGTGCGGAAGAATAAGGTGGTGCCCCAGGCCGGACTCGAACCAGCACGTTCTCGCGAACAACAGATTTTGAGTCTGCCGCGTCTACCATTTCGCCACTGGGGCAGCGGAGGCGGAATATATCGGTCGGCAGTTCGTCGTCAACGGGCGATTGGAGAAAGATCGATTTTCGAAGAGCTTTTTGCGGGGGCGACTTCGCTTAAGACGGCGGAAAGGTCCGCCAGGTATTGTCCATTGATCATTTTGCCAGGAAACCGTCCATGCCCATGCGATCGTCCCCAGCCTCTCCGTTCGCCGGCCCCGGCGGCGCCCAGGCGATCATCGGCGGCCGTCGCCTGGTCGGCCACCTTCTCGGACGGCGGAGCTCTGCCCCAGCGCCGAGCGGTGAGGGCGACGACGCGACCGCCAACGAAAGCCGACCGATAGCGCTTGTCGTCGACGACAGCCCGATCGCTCGCATGCTGATGGCGAGCATTCTCGAATCCTTCGAGGTCGACGTCTTTGAGGCCGGCGGCAGCGCCGAAGCGCAGGCCGTCGTTGCCACATGCCGGCCGGATGTGGTGATCGTCGACTGGACGCTACGCGCCGAGACCGCGACCGATGTGCTCGACGCACTAGAAGCTCGCTTTGCCGGCGGATTGCCGCCCGTCGTCATGGTCAGCGCCTCGGCTCGCATTCCGACCGATTTGCGCGCCACGGCAACCTTGCGCAAACCCTTCACGCCGCGTGAGCTCTACGCAGCGCTCACGACGGCCTTCTCGGGCAAGGGGGATGGCGCCGCCGAGGCCTGAGCCGGCCGGCAGCGCCGCGATTTGCTTACCTGATCGTCAGCGAAGTCGCCGGCGTCAGGCCGCCTGTGGCGCCCATCAGCGTACCGTCAGCGGTCACCACCGGCGGGTGAGCGAAGATCAAGCACCAGAACACCTTGTACTTGGAATTCGGATTATAGGCCGTGGCGATGCCCATAAGGCTCATCTCCGGGTCCTTCATGCCGCGATCGTGCGGTGGCGACTGCCGCCAGCCGGAGAAGGCCTCGGCGAGCGTGTGATAGCCGGCCGCCACGTTCTCGCCCGCATTTGAGAACTGATACCCATAGCTCTTGAGACGGGTACCAAGCAGCGAGTGACCGTCGACGTCGTGGCCCATCTTGTCAGCCGCCGCCATCTTCTTCGCGTAATCCTGGGCAATACGGTTGAGGCGCGGATCGAGCGTCAGCGGCGCGATACCCGACTGGGCACGGTACTGGTTGAGCATGGACTGCGCCTTGCTCTCATCAAGGTGCGCCGTCGGCGAGGCGAGATCCTCGTAGAAGCTCGGCTTGGGCGGCGGGGGCGGCGCACTCTGACAGGCGGCGAGAAAGAATACCGCGCAAAGCGGCAGAAGGGCGAAAGCGCGTCCGGACACGGGGTATCTCCATGATGGCACGATCAGCTGAGCCGACCGGCAGGTGGATTTGCCACCAAGAACACGAATGGGTGGTTAAATTTCGGCAAACTTTGGCCATAACGGACAGTGGCGATTGGCCCTCGCTTTCGCCATTGTGGGCATGCTAGGCTGAAATTCCTCCGCAATTGTCCGTAGAGAGGTCAGCCTTGTCCGCCCTTGAAGAGATCGCCGGGGAAGCCGTGCTCTGGCGCCGCGATCTGCATCGCCGTCCCGAACTGCTTTACGCCCTCGACGAGACATCCGCCTTCGTAGCCCAAAAGCTCACCGCTTTCGGCCTTGACGAGGTGGTGACCGGCATCGGCGGCAGCGGCGTCGTTGGCGTGCTCCGGGGCCGTCCAGGCAACCGCGCCGTCGCGCTGCGCGCCGACATGGACGCCTTGCCCATCGAGGAGATCACCGGCGCACCTTGGACCTCCGAAAAACCGGGCGCCATGCATGCCTGCGGCCACGATGGCCACACGGCAACGCTACTTGCCGCCGCTCGCCGCCTTGCCGCCGATCGCGACTTTGCCGGCACCGTCGTCTTCGTCTTCCAGCCGGCCGAGGAAGGTGGCGCCGGTGCTCGGGCAATGATCGACGACGGCTTGTTCGAACGCTTCCCCGTCGACGAGATCTACGGCATACACAACTTGCCGGGCCTGCCGGTGGGGCGCTTTGCCGTACGCCCCGGCGCCATCATGGCATCGACCGACCGTTTCTATATCGACATTCTCGGCCGAGGCGGCCACGCAGCGCGCCCACACGAGACGATCGATCCCATTCTCGTCGGTGCCCAGCTGGTGACGGCTCTTCAGTCGATTGTGGCGCGCAACACCGACCCGCTCGCCTCGGGCGTCGTATCGGTGACGACCTTTCACGCCGGCAATACCGATAATGTCATTCCACAGACCGCCCGCCTCTCGGGCACCGTCCGCGCGCTCAACGGAAGGGTCCGGGAAGAACTCGAGGCATCGGTCGGCCATATCGCAAAAGCGGTCGCCACCACCTTTGGCGCCGAGGCGAACGTCGCCTACGAGCGCGGTTATCCGGTGACGGTCAACCACGCCGCGGCCGCCGCGCGGGTTGGCGATGTCGTGGAAGAACTGTTCGGCAGCAGTGCGATCGACCGAGCTGGAGCGCCATTGATGGCGGCCGAGGATTTTTCCTACTATCTCGAGCGCGTGCCCGGCGCCTATTTCTTCATGGGCAATGGTCCGTCGGCCGGCCTCCACCACCCGGCCTATGATTTCGCCGATGAGGCGATCGCCCCCGGCGCCGCCGTCTGGACCGCCCTGGCCAAGGCAAGCCTCGCCGCGGTCGACTAACCGCTAAATCCCCAACTTAAGGCTTTGGGAACCGTAGCCTTCTACCTTGTCCGAGCGGCCAATACGGCCGCGCGGAGGAAACGATGCTCCGTCTGCTTGGATTGGTACTGGCCGCGACGGTGGTCATCGGCTTCTTTGCGCCGGAATTGCAACGGCTTGCCGACATGTCGCCTGTGAGCGAAGCCCCTGCGCCCGTTGCTGTGCCGAAGCCGGCGGCCATGCTCGGGAGGGCGGAGATCGCCGCCGACAACCGCGGCCACTTCATTTTCAACGGTCGCGTCAACGGACGGCCGCTGACCATGCTCGCCGACACCGGCGCGACGCTGGTAGCGCTGCGCGCTTCCGACGCACGAACAGCCGGCCTGATCGTCCTTCCGGGCGACTATACGGCGAAAGTATCGACCGCTGGCGGCGTCGCGGAGGCCGCGCGGGTACGGCTCCAGGAAATCGAGGTCGGCGGCATCCGGGTGACCGACGTCGATGCCCTCGTGCTCTCCGACAAGCAACTCGCCACCAACCTGCTGGGGATGAGCTTTCTCAACCGCCTCAAGGCCTTTTCCATTGAGAATGGGCGCCTGGTGTTGAGCCAGTAACGACACATCCGGAGGCTCCCAGTCACCAGGAGCCCGATGCCTGACGGGGCGGTCGTCAGTCGGCGGATTTCGCCTTCATCCCGGTCTGCATGCGCTCGGCGGCACCGCGCAGAATAACGCGCACAATGACGGCACCACTCTCATCCTTTTCAATCTCCGAGAGCTGGCCGCTCACGCGGGCAACAGCGGCCTTAAGGGCGGCCAGCGCCAAATTGGTATCGGCAACGCAGGCGCCTTTGGTCCCACCCGCGGCGGCACGCGCTTGCACCTGCAGGCCGGCGGTTTCGAAGTCGATGCCGCGAACGTCGATCTTCATGTCGACCGGCAAACTGCCCACCTGCGTATATGCGACAAAGGCGGCAAAGCGCGCGACCGCGCGCAGATTATCGGTGCCGCCAGACACCTCCGGATCCTCGCCGTCGATCCCGGAAACCTGTACCGCCCCCGCCTCCGTCGCCGCGTCGAGCCACTCTTGCACGAAGGAGGCGATCTCCACGTGCTCCTGGCTCTTTTTGCCACCGCCCATCAGCGCAAGACAGGCTTCCAGCATCTGCTTGTACTCAAAGCTGCGCGTCGCAGCTCGGGAGACTTCTTCCATACCCGCCTTGAGTGCCGTCTCCGCCGCGATCCGCTCGCCATACAGCGTACTGATATCGACGCCGACCAGAACGTTGACCGGCGCACGGGTTTCGGTTCCCAGCACCAAAGAGGCCATCAATGCCTGCTTCTGGCCGTTCGGCGTGGGAAACTCGACTGGTCTGATTCCGCTCTTGTGGGCCTCGATGTAGGTCTTGAGGCTATGGCGTGCTCCATTCGCCACGTCGCGCAACACCAGCGGCGACACTTCATTGGTTCTGAGGATGTCGCGTCCAAACAGGCGGGCACACGTGGAATTGGCAAAGAATGGATGACCGTCGCCATTGACCTGGAGCACTGCGAAGGGCGACGACTCGATGATGGTGTCGGCAACCGTGACCCGAGTCCGCCAAACATCGGCCAACATGGACCGCAGGCATTCGAAGGCGAAGGTCAGCCTGCCAACCTCGCCGCCCCACGCCTTGAGCGGTTGATCGCGATCCGCGGAAGCGGGATCTTGCAACATGGCCTCGACCACCGTCCGGAGGCGACGCAGCGGCCACCAGACCATCAGCATCATGACCATCTCGGTAATCGCCGCCGCTGCTGTCGCCCCGCCGAGAGCGATAGTAACGGCACGATCGTCGCGGACAGTCTCGAGACTGGTGATCTCGCCGACATCGACGCGCAGGAAGATGTGGAAAGGGGTGAGAGACACCTCGGGCGGATAGTAGAAATCGGCCTTGCTGCTACCGGCCGGACGAAACACCGTATGTCCGGTACGCATCACCGAGGTGAAGCTTGCTTCGATGCGCTCCCCGAACACTTGCTGCTCATGCCCGGAACTGTCGTAGAGGACACCGCCCCGGATGGCGCCGATTACCACAAGCCGTTCCGCCACTCGGGTAATTTCATCGGCCTTGTTTTGAAAGCGAGGGTCGATCGCAGCCGACAGGATCTTGCCCACATCGGCATATCGCCGTTCGAGGTAACGCTCGTCGTCTTGAGTACGGACGGCGCTGGTAATCGTGAAAAGGGCTACGAGCACCGCGCCGAAGGCGAGTACCGACGGCCTCAGGATCGTGGAGATGTGGAACGCCGGGGATGCCACGGAACGCAATCTCTCAGGAAGGGCGCCAGACGTACTGACAGACAGCCACCTTAACAGCCCCGCGTTGCCGGCCCGTTAATTAACGCCGTCCACGTTTTGGCCAATGCCGGTTCGCCCCAAGAACTCCACACCGTTTCCACTGGCTAGCTGGTGAAAGCGATCGTCGTTCCCTGCCGAGGCTTCAGGTAGAAGACGTGGCTGAGATTGTAGGTCGTGCTGCCGGTAATGCTCTGCATGAAGCTGGCGAAGGGCGAGCTGTAGGCATAGGTAACCCGTCCGACGACCACCTCGTCGCCGACCGAGGCTATGGTGCTCGGAACCGTAAGTCCGGTGGGCGGTGCCGCACCGGCTGTCGCAGCTGTGTCATTGCGCGACTTCGACCAAGCGACCTTCTGTCCGGAAGACGTGACGTCGACAACGACGATCACCACTTTGGCCACAGAAGAATCGTAAGGCTCCATGATGGCCGATGTCGCGTCGAAGATGCCGCTCATCAAGGTCGTGCTGACCGAGGTCTGTTGGGCAACAAGATCAGAAATGGTGCTGGCGGCCCGGCTGACTTTGCGATCGAGAATGAGAGCTGTCGTCAACTCGCCACAGCCAGCGTAGATCACCAGCATCACCGGCAGGATCACCGCGAACTCCACAGCCGATACGCCGCCGCGCTCCGTCACGAAACGTCGGAAAAGATCCATTGCCGGGAGCCTTGCTACCATGGGAAAGGTTCCGTCTGGAAAGCAACGACGCTGCTGAGCAGTTGATCCCCGTTGGACAACTTGGTGAGACTGCGAGCCAAGAGATTGAACAGGACGGGCCAAGCGTAGAAGCTGCGGACGACGATGATCTCGCTCTTGTTGCCATTGGTATATTTTGTAGAGGTGATATTGCCGTCCTTGTCGAGCGGACTGGTCGGCGTGTAGGCGCCAAAGCTCGAATAGGACTGGACGTCGACATAAAGTCGCGTGCTGCATTCCACAAGATTGACCATGCCAGTGCAGATATTGGCTTTGAATTGGTCCTGGGTTAGCGACTGGGCCTTGGCCTCGCCGGTTCGGATCAGACGGGATGCCGACACGGTGGCGGTATCAAGCACTTGCCCGATAAAAAACATCAACGCCATCTCCAAGATGGCGAACAGCAGCAAGAAGAACGGAATCGAAACGATGGCGAACTCCATCGCCACCGCGCCGCGGCGATCGCCAAGAAGCCGCGCGCAATGCTGCGCTTCGTCCGGCGTAACAGGCGGACTTGAACGATGGAAAGGCCAGGTCGGGCGCAATAGAACTTCCCCCCGCGGCGAGTTGGCTCGCAAGGCCGAGTTTGCTCCGAACACCTTACCAAGCGGTGTAGCCACCCTTATTCTACTGGCTGCTCGGAGCGGCGGCTTGAGACGAGGCATTTGTGCCGCTGGCCGCGGCGGCGCCGGTAGAGGCCGTGGCCGGACTACCGCTACCAGCACCATTGTGCTGAGAAACTTGGCCAAGAATGCCCGAAAAATGCTCTGCATCATCGCCGGGAACCGCCGTCGGCTGGCATTCCGGCAGGCAGCTGAGCGACAGTCGCTTGGCGCCCTTGTAGACCGTGACGAAATTTTCCGACGCCGCGAGCACGGCGAGCTGCACGTCGGTAATGGTCTCGCCCTGCTCATCGAGCACGATGAGGTTGGTCTGGCCGTAGGCGCGTCCGGTTACGATAAGTGTCTGCGAGTCCTGCAGCGTTGCGTCAGCGATGGAAGGGTTGCCGATCACGATGGTACTCGCCGGAGCCGCCAGCCGATAGATCTTGGCCTGATCGAGCTCGACTTTCACCATGTCGGCGGCGTGGCTAGGAGCAGCCATGAAGGCTGCGGCGATCGGTCCGACAAGGACCGCAGCCAGTAGAGCCGAACGAACGAGCCTCGTGGACATGGGACGCTCCGGTAACCATCTGTTCACCGCGATCATCACCGGTGTTGGTAAATAAAGCGCCAACGCTATCGCACTCCTTCGCATTCCAGCCTGGCGACAGGATCGGTGTGGTAGAGTGCCCTCCCAAAATACCCATGCCGATAACCGCCGTTATTCTGAAGAAAAAGCAGTTTTGAGGGCCATTAGGGGCTCGCCTCCGGTTGATAGGGAGGTAAAGGAAGCGTTTTTTGCCTGTGCATTCAGTTAACTTTAACCATCTAGCGATTTTTGCGGATAGGGCCGCCTTTCATCGATCGCCTTAACTCGGCAGCAACAGCTCGCGGCCTAGATTGACCTCGGTTCAGACGGGTCAGGCGAAATTAGACCTTCGAACCTGTGCTGTCAGATTAGTGAGCTTAGGAGTACCTCAAATGAAGGCTCTCGTTTCGCGTTTCCTGAAGGACGAGTCCGGCGCTACCGCCATCGAATACGGCCTGATCGCCTCGCTGATTGCCGTCGCGATCATCACCGCCGCAGGCACACTCGGCAATAACATCAGCGGCACCTTCAACTCGATTGCCGGCAAGATGAAGAACGCCACCTGAGACCCAGGCGGAAGATCCGCGCGGCTGCTTCCCACCGGAAGCCGCGGGCGAGGCCGGATGCGTGCCTCTGGCGCGGACCTGCTTAAGTCGGTTCCAAAAGGGGAGGCCATCATGGCCTCCCTTTATGTTTTTAGGCCATCATGGCTTGTCATTCAGACGCCGTTTACCGCGCTCGGCTAGCGTCGGTCAGTGTGCTTCATGCCTGAAGGCGTCCCGGAGAGAGCCCTTGCCGATCGTCGCGACCCTTTTTGTTGCTATCTTTCCTGTCGTGGTCACGGTAGCCGCCTCTTACGATCTCCTGACCATGCAGATTCCAAACCGCTTCCCGGCAGCGCTCGCCATTGCCTTCCTAGCGACGGCACTTCTAACAGGTGTATCGCTCGCAGGGATCGGCATTCATGCTCTGGTAGGTGTGGGCGTTTTGGCAGTTACGTTTATCCTGTTTTCCTTTGGTTTCCTCGGCGGCGGCGACGCCAAGCTTGCCTCAGCCATTGCGCTGTGGCTCGGGGTCGAACAGGCCCTCCCCTTCTTGGTGCTGACAGCTCTATTCGGTGGTGCGCTATCGCTCACCGTGCTGGCATTCCGCTCAGTGCCGCTGCCCGGCTTCCTACTCGGCTGGCCCCCGGCGCTTCGGCTGCACGAAAAGGGCGCCGGCGTTCCCTACGGTGTGGCGCTCGCCGCCGCTGCGCTCTCTGTTTTTCCCGATACGCAATGGTTCGTCATCCTCGCTAGGATATGAATCCACAGCGGCGGCCAATTGCTGATCGTTGCTGAATGGCCGATACAAACCGACACGATTTCCAACACCTTATTAACCATAAATTCAGCGTTACCACGTGTACTCGGACGTTGAGTGAAACACTCGTCGTCCCAGGTCACGAGGCAACATCATGCGCCCGATCCAACTGGTCATTCTGCTCGTCGCCGTCGGCGCTGCCGCCGGCGCCGGTCTCATCGCGACCCGGATCGGCACCCATGCACCGGAGGCGCCGCAACAGGTCGCCGCCCAACCGGCTACACCGCCGATGGACCTCGAGGATGTGCTCGTTGCTTCCAAGGATATCGGTATCGGCAAGAACGTCGACGTCGAGAACCTCGTCTGGAAGCCTTGGCCGAAGGATGGGCTGAACGAGGGGTATATTCAGCGAACGAGCCAACCAGACGCCGTCAGTGAGCTCAAGGGCATGTTGGTACGCAACCCCATCCTGGCCGGCGAGCCAATCCGCAAGGCCAAGCTGGTGCGATCCGACCGCGGCTTCCTGTCGGCCGTCCTGCCCGAGGGCATGCGGGCCGTAGCGGTACGCGTCAACGCCGCCTCGACGGCCGGTGGGTTCATCCTGCCGGAAGACCGCGTCGACATCCTGCTGGTGCGCCAGAAGGATGCAAACGAAGCGGTGGCCGAGACCATCCTGACAGACATAAGGATACTCGCCATCGATCAGTCGGTGCAGCAGACCGGCGACGACAAACAGCCCTCCATGGTGGCGCAGAACACGGCAACGCTGGAGCTCACGCCCGACCAGACTGAGCTTGTCACCCAGGCTCAGCAGATCGGCTCGATTTCATTGGCGTTGCGCCCTCTTGTCGACAACGACCAGCCCGCCGCCCGCCAGCGCAAACCCACCGGTGTCGCCGTCGTGAAATTCGGCGTCGTCTCTCGCGTCACGGCTCAGCAAGCGCCATGAACCAAGCGTCCCGACCGATCGCAACTGCAGGAAACCCGGTCATGAATCGCTGCCTAGCGCTGATACTCCCCTTCGCGGGTCTTTTTGCCGCCGGCCTGGCACTTTCCGCCGAGCCGGTCCGAGCCGCGGACCCCGCCGCCCTCAACTCGGTCACCGACATCGACGGCCGGGTTATCAACCTTGGCCTCAACAAGTCCATGGTCATCGACCTGCCTGAGGATATTCGCGACGTTCTGGTATCCAATCCGACGATCGCCGATGCGGTGGTGCGCAACAATCGCAAAATCTACCTGATAGGCATGAGCGTCGGCGAGGCTAACGTCTTCCTGTTCGGGGCCGGCAACCGCCAGATCGCGCATTTCGAGCTGGTGATCGGTCGCGACACCGTCGGCCTCGAGAATACGCTGGCACAGGTCGTTCCCGGCTCGCATATCAAGGCGCAGTCGCTCGGTGATTCTCTAGTACTATCGGGGACCGCCACATCGCCCGAAGCGGCCGCTACGGCGGCCAACATCGCCGGCAAGTTCGTTGGTTCGCCGGAAAAGGTCATCAACTCGATCTCCATCTCCGGCTCCGACCAAGTCAACCTGCGGGTCGTGATCGCCGAGGTAGAAAAAGACACGGTCAGGAAGCTCGGCATCGATATGGCGGGCACAGTGGGGGCGGTCACCGCGGCGAGTTCCGCGAGCAATCTCACGACCAATTTGGCGGGATTGTCATCCGATTCCACCAAACTGTTCGGTATCGGCGACACGAGCACCAGCTCGGCGCTGAACATCTCAACAAACAACTTTACCGCGATGATCAACGCCCTGAAGACCCAGGGTGTTGTGCGCACACTGGCGGAACCAAACGTCACGGCTATTTCAGGCCAGCCGGCCAAGGTGGTGGTGGGCGGCGAAATTCCCTACACGATCACCAGCAACAACGGCAACACCGTCAACTTCAAGGAATACGGCGTCATCTTGAAGTTCACGCCGGTGGTGCTGACTTCCGGCCGCATCAGTCTCAACATCAATACCGAGGTAAGCGACATCGACACGTCGCTCAGTTCCACCACTCCGGCCATCAAGAAACGCGGCGCTGAAACCACGGTTGAAGTCCCATCCGGCGGCGCCATCGCCATCGGTGGACTCTTGCGCGACAACATCTCCAAGACCATCAACGGCACGCCGGGCCTGTCGGACCTGCCGATCCTCGGCGCGCTGTTCAAGAGCGAGGCCTACCAGCGCCAGCAGACCGAACTGGTCGTCTTCGTAACACCCTATATCGTCCAGAACGTTGCGCCGTCAGCGATCACCCGGCCTGACCAGAACCTCAACTTCCAGGCCGACGCCCAAAGCTATTTCTTGAATCAGATCAACCGCATCTATCGCGTCAACGGTGCCGCTTCCGGTTCCTACCAGGGCCGCTACGGCTTCTCGTATGACTAAGCCGACGCATTGGAGGAGTGCCATGCAGGCAATGAATCCGCTTACCTGCCCCGAAAGGCAGCCGCGTCGGTCCGCGAAACCGGTGATGGTCGCTCTGGCGTTGGCGCTCGCCGCCTGCAACCAGCAGGGCCAGGCGCTGACGGACGGCCTACCGGCCGACGGCTACCGTAGCGCTTATCCGATTGCCGTCACCGAGGCGCCTCAAACACTGGACATTCCGGTCGGCACAGGCACGGGAGGCCTTTCCCCCGAGCTCAAGGCAGTGATCGCCGACTTTGGTGTCGACGCCGCGCGCAACGCCACCGGGCCAGTGGTCGTGATGACGCCTGCTGGATCGATCAATCAGGCGGCCGCCGATTATCTCGCTCGGCAGATCCAAACCGTTCTGCGGCAATCGGGTGTCGCGGCAGCCTATCTGAGAACTCAGACCTATGCTGTTGCCAACCCACGCGTTCCCGCACCGATCCGCCTCGGATTTGTCCGCATCAAGGCCGTGAGCCCTCCCTGTGGCCGGTGGACCTCCGATGCCCTTCCCGACACTCAGAAGGGGGACGATGGCGCCGAGTTCGGGTGTGCCACTCAGGCCAATCTCGCGGCCATGGTGGAAAATCCCAACGATCTCCTTATGCCGCGAGCAGAGACGCCCGTGCGTGGCTGGCAGCGCTGGGAAATGTTGCAGAAGGCGGCCAAGGGATCGAGCCCATCGGCCACTTATCCGACTTCGACTTTCTAGGAACCGACGGCTATGACCATCGACGATCCGCACGCTCCCTCCGCTTCCGGCCGGCCCGCCAACGCCGACGGGCTGAAACCCGTGCCGCGCATCGCCGTTCAGGCGTTCTGCGAAACGCCGGAAGTCGCCGACGTATTGGAGCTGGCGGCCGCCGATCGCCACATGGCCAAGGCACACGTCAAGGTGCACCAAGGCGGCGTCGCCGCCGCGCTTGACTTCTACGCCGCGGCCCCGACACCGAACCTTCTTTTTGTCGAGACACGCGAACGACGTGAGGGAGTGCTTGCCCAGGTCGACCAGCTGGCCACCGTATGCGATGCCGGTACCAAGGTCGTGCTGATTGGTCATCACGACGACGTGGCGCTCTACCGCGACCTCATGCGCCGCGGCGTTTCCGAATACATGGTCGCCCCTTTCGGTATCTACGACGTCATTCGCGAGATCGGTGAGATCTATCTCTCGCCCGACGTGAAGCCCGTGGGGCGGACGATCGCCTTCATTGGTGCCCGCGGTGGCGCCGGCTCGTCGACAGTCGCCCATAACGTCGCCTTCGCTCTGTCGCGCGCCTTCGATGGAGGCGTTGTGCTGGCCGATCTCGACCTGCCCTTCGGCACCGCCAGCCTCGACTTCAATCAGGAACCGGCACAGACATTGGCCGATGCGCTCGCCGCCGGTGACCGGGTGGATGACGTCTTTCTTGATCGACTGCTCGCCAAATGCGCCGACAACCTCAGCCTGCTCGCCGCGCCGGCGACTCTTGATCGCGCCTTTGACTACGACGAAATGGCCTTCGATCCGATCCTCGAGGCCGCCCGCGTCGGTGCGCCGGCGGTCATCCTTGATGTGCCACACCTCTGGACAGCCTGGGTCCGCCGACTGCTCGGCGCCGCCGACGAGGTCGTGATCACGGCGCTGCCCGACCTTGCCTCGCTCAGAAACACCAAGAACCTTATCGACCAGCTGAAAATCGCCCGCCCCAACGACGCGGCCCCCCGCCTCGTCATCAATCAGGTCGGGTTGCCGAAGCGTCCGGAGATCAAACCAGCCGATTTCCAGAAGGCGCTGCAGCTCGATCCGGCAGCCATCATTCCGTTCGACGCGGCGCTGTTCGGCACGGCGACCAACAATGGCCAGATGATCGCCGAAATCAACGCCCGAGCGCCGGTCGCGCAGATCTTCGACACGCTTGCCGCCCGGCTTACGGGTCGTAGCGTCGCCCGTAGCGGTCGCAAGTCGGCTCTCATGCCCCTGCTCGCCCGCCTGCCGCGCCTCAAGGCGCACTGACGATCAGGACGAGGAGACGTTCGATGTCCTTTGGCAAGCGTGGCTCAGCTGGCTCGGCCCAGGAGAAACCGAAGGCGCCTCCAGCGGCGTGGGCAGCCGACGCGCCCCCCACCTCCACATTAGCGACAACGCCGGCGCCCGCGGCTCGTCCCGCGTCGACCCCGGCGCCGGAGACGCAGGAGCGGCGTAGGTCCGACAGCTACTACGATACCAAATCGTCGATTTTCTCGGCGCTGATCGAAACAATCGATCTCAGCCAGCTCGCCAAGCTCGACATCGAAACGGCGCGCGAAGAAATCCGCGACATCGTCGGTGACATCATCACGCTGAAGGCGGTGGTGATGTCGATCTCCGAGCAAGAAGAACTGCTCGACGACATCTGCAACGACGTGCTGGGCTACGGCCCGCTCGAACCGCTGCTCGCCCGCGACGATATCGCCGACATCATGGTCAACGGCGCCGACGCCGTCTTCATCGAAGTCGCCGGCAAGATGATCAAGACCGGCGTGCGCTTCCGCGACAACGTCCAGCTGATGAACATCTGCCAACGCATCGTCAGTCAGATCGGCCGCCGTGTCGATGAAGCTTCGCCGATCTGCGACGCGCGCCTGCCGGACGGCAGCCGTGTCAACGTCATCGCCCCGCCGCTCGCCATCGACGGGCCGACGCTGACCATCCGCAAGTTCAAGAAGGACAAGCTGACGCTGCCGCAGCTGGTCAAGTTCGGCTCGATCACCCCCGAGGGCGCCGCCATTCTCGAAATCATCGGCCGCTGCCGCTGCAACGTGCTGATATCCGGCGGTACCGGCTCCGGCAAGACGACATTGCTCAACTGCCTCACCGCCTACATTGAACCCACCGAACGCATCATCACGTGCGAAGACGCCGCTGAGCTCCAGCTGCAGCAGCCGCACGTCGTCCGCCTCGAGACACGCCCACCCAACCTCGAGGGTGAGGGCCAGGTGACCATGCGCGATCTCGTCAAGAACTGCCTGCGCATGCGTCCCGAACGAATCATCGTCGGCGAAGTGCGTGGCCCCGAAGCCTTCGATCTGCTGCAAGCGATGAACACAGGCCACGATGGCTCGATGGGTACGTTGCACGCCAACACGCCGCGCGAGGCGATCTCCCGCATTGAATCAATGATCTCCATGGGTGGCTATACGCTGCCATCCAAGACGGTGCGCGAGATGATCGTCACTTCGATCGACGTGATCATCCAGGCGGCGCGCCTCAGAGACGGTTCGCGCCGCATCACCCATATCACCGAGGTGGTTGGCCTCGAAGGCGATGTGGTGATCACGCAGGATCTGTTTGTTTACGACATCGTCGGCGAAGAGAGCGATGGCCGCCTGATCGGCCGGCACCGGTCGACCGGTATCGGTCGGCCGAAGTTCTGGGATCGCGCCCGATACTATGGCGAGGAGCGGCGGCTCGCCGCCGCCCTCGATGCATCCGAGGCAAAGGAACCGGCCGGCGCCTACAGTTAACCTCCGGCAACAACAGAAGAGAGGGAGCATGCAGATCGGTATCGACATCCGCGTCCTCGCGATGATGGGCCTCGTTGGCTTTTCGATCGCCGCGCTGCTCTACGGTTTTTTCTACGGCCGCATAGAACGGCAGGCTTCGGTCGAACGCCGGCGGACGTTGGTGGTCGCGCCTTCAATCGATATCGAACGGACCAAGACGACCGCGCCCTCGTCCGCCCGCCGCCGCAACGTTCAGGAGACTCTGAAGGATCTGGAGATCAAGCAGAAGCACAGGGCATCGAAATCCACTAACCCGCCGATGCAACTCCGCCTCGAGCAGGCAGGACTTACGCTGTCCACTGGCCGCTTCTATGCCTATAGCGCCGTAGCCGGCATTGTCGTCACGGTCATCTGTTTCGTCACCGGCTTGCCGATCCTTCTTGTGCTTGGCGCAGGTTTCGTCGGTGCCTTCGGGCTGCCTCGCTTTCTCGTTAATTTCATTCGCAAGCGCCGTCATGCAGCCTTCATCGACGAGCTTTCCAACGCCGTCGAGGTCATCGTCCGCGGCGTCAAGGCGGGCCTGCCGCTTAACGATTGTCTCCGGATGATCGCCAGCGAGGCCAAGGAGCCAGTCAAAAGCGAGTTCCGCACCATCATTGAGGGGCTGCAGCTCGGAATGCCGATCGACGAGGCGGTCCTGCGCATGTACGAGCGCGTGCCGCTGCCGGAGACCAATTTCTTCGGCATCGTGCTCTCCATCCAGTCGAAGGCTGGCGGCAATCTCTCGGAGGCGCTCGGCAATCTCGCCAAGGTTCTCCGTGAGCGCAAGAAGATGCGAGCCAAGATCCAGGCGATGAGCATGGAGGCCAAGTCGTCGGCCGGCATCATCGGCTCACTGCCCTTCATCGTTACCACCCTCGTCTACCTGACCAGCCCCGACTACATCATGGTGTTGTTCATCACGCCGATGGGACAGATCGTTCTCGGCATTTCGATTCTCTGGATGCTGATCGGCGTCTTCGTCATGAAGCGCATGATCGCCTTCGACTTCTAAGGGACTACCATGGGCGCGATCATCGACACGTTGCGCGATCCGGTGGTCCTGATGGCCATCCTCGTATCGCTTGCCATATTCGCCACCGTTCTCAGTCTGGCCATGCCGCTCCTGTCGAGCGACCGCCTTCCATCCCGCATGCGCGCGGTCGCCGACGAGCGGGAAAAAATTCGCCAACGCGAGCGCGCTCGGCTGGCCGAGGAGGGGCGCGGCTCGCTGCGCGGCAAATCGTCCAAGGCCTACATGCGCGGTTTGGTCGAGAAGCTATCGCTCCGAAAAGCGCTACTCGACGAGAAAGGCGAGGAGAAGCTGAAGCAAGCCGGCTATCGGAGCGAAGCAGCCACCACCACTTTCTTGTTTGCCCGTTTCGTGCTGCCTTTCGGCTTCTTGGCGATTGCAATCTTCTACATGTTCGTCGTGTTGAAGATCGATCGTCCTCTCCCCTTCAAAATAGGCATATGCTTGATCATCGCCTATGCCGGCTTCTACCTGCCAGTGATCTTCGTCTCAAACGCTCTGCAAAAGCGCCAGCATTCGATCAAGCGCGCCTTTCCCGACTCCCTCGATCTTCTGCTTATTTGCGTTGAGAGCGGCATGTCGATCGAGCTCGCCTTCCGCCGCGTCTCCGAGGAGATCGGCAGCCAGTCGCTAGCACTTGCCGAGGAACTCAGCCTGACAACCGCCGAGCTGTCCTTCCTGTCCGATCGGCGGCAAGCCTATGAGAATCTGGCCAACCGCACAGGTCTCGACGGCGTCAAGGCGGTCTGCCTGGCACTCATGCAGTCCGAACGCTACGGCACGCCCATGGGCCAGACGCTACGCGTGCTCAGCCAGGAAAACCGCGACATGCGCATGAACGAAGCAGAGAAGAAGGCTGCGGCGCTACCGCCCAAGCTGACGGTGCCGATGATCCTGTTCTTCCTGCCGGTGCTGTTCGCCGTCATCATGGCGCCGGCCATCATCAAGATCATGTCGCTGCATTAAGCTGCGACAAAAACGCAAAAGCCCCGGACGATCACTCGCCGGGGCTTCGAGTTTTGAGATTCAGAGCGTCTACTTTGTGCCGTACATGCGGTCGCCGGCGTCGCCGAGACCGGGCACGATATAGCCCTTCTCGTTGAGATGGCTGTCGATCGCCGCCGTGAACACCGGGACGTCGGGATGCGCCTCAACGAAGTGCTTGATACCCTCGGGGGCGGCCAGCAGACAGACGAAACGGATATCGCGGGCACCGCGTTCCTTCAGCTTGTCAACGGCGGCAATCGACGAATTGCCGGTCGCCAGCATCGGGTCGACGACGATGGTCAGTCGGTCCGATAGATCGGCCGGTGCCTTGAAGTAATATTCGACAGGCTGCAGCGTTTCGTGATCGCGGTAGATGCCGATGTGCGACACACGGGCAGCCGGCACCAGATCGAGCATGCCCTCAAGAAGGCCGTTGCCGGCGCGGAGCACCGAGGCAAACACCAGCTTCTTGCCTTCGAGGGTTGGCGCCATCATGGTCTGCAGCGGCGTCTCGATCTCGACTTCGGTCAGCGCCAGGTCGCGCGTCACCTCATAGCAAAGCAATGTCGAAATCTCGCGCAATAGCCGCCGGAAGCTCGCCGTCGAGGTTTCCTTGTTGCGCATGATGGTGAGCTTGTGCTGCACCAGCGGATGATCGATGACCTTGACGCTCATAGGCTCCTCGCGGGCTTTGGGTTTCGGCGACCATAGAGATTCAGAGCCGCCTCCGAAACCGGCATTTTCCCCGATCTCCACCAGATTTCCGCTCACAACCGGGCAAGAAGTCGCGCTTTGGTTACCTCGTCGCAAAAGGCATCCTCGATCGCGATCCGTGTCACGGCTGCCAGCTCGGCATCGGTCAGCCCGAAAGCCTCACGCGCCACCCGGTATTCGTGGCCGACCGACGTCCAGAAGAACGGCGGATCGTCGGTATTGAGCGAGTGGCGCACTCCGGCCGCCCTGAGTGCCAGCAGCGGATGGCGGGCGTAGTCGGGATAGACGCCGAGCGTGACATTGGAGACCGGACACACCTCGAGGTGAATCCCCTCCTCGGCGATGCGGCGCACGAGGTCGGGGCTCTCGATAGCCCGCACACCATGGCCAATACGCCTTACGGGGATGGCGTCGAGCGTCGCCGCGACACCCTCCCAGGAACACCATTCGCCGGCATGGCAGGTCAGCGGCAGGCCCGCCTCGGCGGCAATTTCGAAAGCAGAAACAAACTCATGCGGCGCATGGAGACGCTCTTCGCCGGCCATGCCGAAACCCACGACCTCCGGCACGAGATTGTTGACCGCCATCCGCGCCGCCTCGACACCGCGATCGGGGCCATAGTGACGCTCGACGAGCGGGATCACCCGACCGACGATGCCCGTCGCAGCTTCGGCTCGGCGCAGCCCCTCGACGATGCCATCGAGATAGCTGCGATAGCCGAGACCTGAGCGTTCGCCAAAGTCGGGCGACACGAAGAATTCGGTGTAGATCGAGCCGGCCGCGGCGGCCTGCAACTGGTAGACCTCGGCGATCTCGGCGAAATCCTCGGGCGTGCGAAAGACCGAAGCGGCGAGATCATAGGCAATGAGGAAGGCCGAGAAGTCCGTCCAGAGGTAGCGCCCGTCGTCGTCGAACAGGCGCGACACGTCCACCCCGTAGCGGGCAGCGTTGCGGCGGACGAGGTCGGGCGTGGCACCGGCCTCAAGATGAACGTGCAGTTCGGCCTTCGGTGCCGAAGGCACGGCGGTCGGTTCGGTCATGGACAGTCTTTCACACTAGAGAGCGGCCGTGCCGGCCGGGCGCAAGGCTGAGCCAGGCGGCAACGGTCTCGGCCATGTCGGCAAAGGTATCGGGACGTCCAGCCGGGCCGGATGGCACGTGCGGACCGGCGAACAGCGCCGGCACGCGCTCGCGAGTGTGGTCGCTGCCGCGCCAAGTCGGATCGCAACCGTGGTCGGCGGTGATCAGCAGCATGTCACCATCGCCCATCGCCGCCTCCACTTCGGGCAGGCGCCGGTCGAAGTCTTCGAGACAGGCGGCATAGCCGGCAACGTCGCGACGGTGACCGTATTCGGTGTCGAAATCGACGAGGTTGACGAAGACGAGATCGCCGGCCCCAGCTTCACCAAGCGCCGCGATGCCGAGATCGAGATTGCCGTCGTTGGACTTGCCCTTGCGGGTGATGGTGATGTTCTGGTGGGCGAAGATGTCGCCGATCTTGCCGATGCCATAGACCTTGCCACCCGCCGCCTCGACGCGGGTCAGCAGCGTCGGTTCGGGCGGCGGCACGGCATAGTCGCGCCGGTTGGCCGTCCGCTTGAAGGTGTCCTTGGTCTCGCCAATGAAGGGGCGGGCGATCACGCGGCCAACGCGGTAGGCGTCGACCAGCTTACGGGCGATCTCGCAATCGGCGAGCAGCTTTTCGAGGCCGAAATGCGTCTCGTGAGCGGCAATCTGCATCACCGAATCAGCCGAGGTGTAGACGATCGGCTTGCCGGTACGGATGTGCTCCTCGCCAAAGCGGGCGATGACTTCGGTACCGGAGGCGTGGCAGTTGCCAAGGATGCCCGGTACACCGGTCGCGCGCACATAGGCTTCGATCAGTTCGGCCGGGAAACTTGGCGGCTCCGGCGGGAAATACCCCCACTCGAAAGGCACCGGCACGCCGGCGATCTCCCAGTGACCGGACGGTGTATCCTTGCCGCTCGATACCTCGGCGGGAGCGGCATAGCGCCCCTCCGCGACCATGCGGGAAAAGCCGGCCGGCTTCTGGCCAGTCGCAAGTTCGGCGGCAAGCCCGAGGCCCAAGCGCTCAAGATTGGGAAGTGAAAGTGGCCCCGATCGCAGCCCCTCTCGATCGCCCCGTCCGGCCGCGCATTCGGCCGCGATGTGGCCGAATGTGTCGGCCCCCTCGTCACCGAACCGGGCGGCATCCGGCGCGCCGCCGATGCCGAAGCTGTCGAGCACAATGATGATGGCCCGTTTCATGAGTCCTCCCCGGCGCCTGCCGGCACCTCCAGATCTTTTCTGAATCCCGGGGCGGCGCCGTCCACGACCGCCTCGGGAACCGGCTTATCCGCCGACCCGCTCGATCACCGAAGGGCCGCGTTCAGGCCGGTCGCCAAGCTGGTAGGCGGCAATCAGCGCCACCGTGGCCGCTTCGGCCGCCGCCTCGCTCGCCGCATGCACGAAGCCGAGCGGGTGATCGGGGCCAACATCCTCGCCAAGACCGGCCAATGCCGAGAAGCCAACGGACGGATCAATGGCATCCTGCGGCCGGGTACGGCCACCGCCGAGACCGACAACGGCAACGCCGATCGCCCGCGCATCGATCGCCGCGATGGTGCCGGCCTGAGGCGCGTGCACCGGTTTCACCACCGGTGCCTTGACGAGATAGCTGTCGGCTTTGGTCACGAAATCGATCGGCCCGCCGAGCGCGCTGACCATGCTACCGAAGATTTCCGCTGCCCGGCCAGAGGTGAACGCCTCCTCGACCGCGACACGCGCTTCGGCAAGCTCAGGACGAAGGCCGCCGATCACCAGCATTTCGGCCGAGAGGGCAACCGTCACCTCCCACATGCGCGGATCGATGCGCTTTCCGGTCAGGAAATCGACCGCGAGCTGCACTTCCAGTGCATTGCCGGCCGCCGTTCCGAGCGGCTCGTTCATGTCGGTGATCACGCCGATGGTCGGCAGACCGGCGCCATTTGCCACGTGAACGAGGCTTTCGGCCAAAGCCCGCGAATCCTCAAGGCTCGCCATGAAGGCGCCGGTGCCGGTCTTGACGTCGAGAACCAGACCATGGAGGCCGGCGGCGAGCTTCTTGGAGAGGATCGACGCGGTAATCAGATCGATGCTCTCCACCGTGCCGGTCACGTCGCGGATGGCGTAAACCCGCTTGTCGGCCGGAGCAAGATCGGCGGTCTGGCCGATGACGGCGCAGCCGACCTCGCGCACCACCTTGCGGAACAGATCGTTGTCCGGCTGCGTCTTGTAGCCCGGCACCGCGTCGAGCTTGTCGAGTGTGCCTCCGGTGTGGCCGAGACCACGGCCGGAAATCATCGGGACATAGCCCCCGCAGGCCGCGATGGCTGGCGCCAGCATCAGCGATACGGTATCGCCGACACCGCCGGTCGAATGTTTGTCGAGAGCTGGCCCCGGCAGGTCGGACCAGTCGAGCACGGTCCCCGAATCGCGCATGGCAAGGGTCAACGCCACACGCTCATCGATGGTCATGCCGCGAAAGAAGGTGGCCATGGCGAACGCCGCAACCTGTCCCTCGGTCACCGAGCCGGCCGTCAGGCCCTCGACCATGAAGGCGATCTCGTCGCGGCTGAGCACGGCGCCGTCGCGCTTCTTCCGGATGATTTCCTGCGGCAGGAAGCTCATGCCTTTGCTCCATAAGCAGCGATGACCCGAGGCAGGATGCGCCGGAGTTTCTCGGCTCCCCTGGGCGCCGCCTCTTTCACATCCTCATGACTGAGTTCCTGATCGGTGAGACCGGCGGCGGGATTGGTAACGGTGGAGACGGCAGCAACCTCCAGCCCCATGTAGCGGGCAAGGATCACCTCCGGCACCGTCGACATGCCGACGGCATCGCCACCGAGAATCTTGGCGGCGCGGATCTCGGCCGGCGTCTCGAAAGACGGACCGGTGAACCAGACGTAGACGCCGGAATGCAGTGCCACGCCCTCCGCGGCGGCGGCCTCGCGGAACAGCGCCTGCAAGCGGAGATCATAGGCCTGCGACATGCCGACGAAGCGCTCGTCGCCGAGTTCTCCGACCAGCGGATTGGAGCCGGTGAAGTTGATGTGGTCAGTGATCAGCATCAACTCGCCCGGACCGACCTCCAGATGCAGGCCGCCAGCGGCGTTGGTCAGGATCACGGCGCGGCAGCCGATCAGCTTCAGCACCTCGATCGGCGTCTTCATGACCGCCGCCTCGCCATGCTCGTAATAGTGAGCGCGACCGGACAGCACCGCCACCGGCTGGCCGGCGATGCGGCCAATGATCAACTCACCCTTGTGGCTGGAGACAGTGGAAACCGGAAAGCCCGGTAGATCGGCGAAGGAAAAGCGGACGGCGCCTTCGACGCTATCGGCGAACGAGCCGAGCCCGGAGCCCAGCACCATGCCGACGAGCGGCTTCAGATCAGTCTTGGCAGCGATCATCGCCGCCGCGCGGGCTGCGTTGGAGAGTTCAGGCATGTTCGTTCACTCCTCCAGAACGAATCCGGCCGGCAATAGCTCGGCCATCGTGAAATGCTGGCTGGCGCCTTCGGGATCGGCGGCCCAGATTTCGGTGGCCGGCGACGCTGCGAATTCCGAAAGACGCTGGCGGCAGCCGCCGCAAGGCGTGCAGAAGCGACCGCCCGGCACACGCTCGCCATCGATGCGGCTCGCCACCACCACGGCGCGGACGATATGCTTGGCACCGCCCATGACCATCTGGCCGATGGCCGTCGTCTCTGCGCACCAACCTTCGGGGAAAGCGGCGTTCTCGACGTTGCAGCCCGAATAGACGTTGCCATCGTCGGCGAGCAGCGCCGCGCCGACGGCATAGTTGGAATAGGGCGCGTGCGCCCGGGCGCGGGCAGCGCTCGCCGCCGCGAACAGCGTGTCGAAATCGGCCATCTCAGCGCTCCTTGACATAGGGTACGCCGCCAGCCTTCGGCGGCCGGGCCACGCCGATGAAGCCGGCGAGCAGCACGCAGGTCAGCACATAGGGCAGCGCCTGGAAGATCTGCACCGGCACTTCGCCGATGCCCGGTACGTTCTTGCCCTGCATGAAGTTGGCGAAGGCGTCGAGGAAGCCGAACAGCAGGCAGGCCAGCATCACCGGCACCGGCCGCCACTTGGCAAAGATCAGCGCGGCGAGCGCGATGTAGCCCTTGCCGGCCGACATGTCCTTCACGAAGCCCGCCGACTGGGCGATGGCAAGATAGGTGCCCGCGCAGCCGCAGAGAATACCAGCGCAGATGGTGGCGCGATAACGCAGCCAGGTGACGGAGATGCCGGCGGTGTCGACCGCTCCGGGATTCTCGCCGACCGCCCGAAGACGCAGGCCAAAGCGCGTGCGGTAGAGCACCCACCACGAGGCTGGCACGGCGAGGAAGGCGAGATAGGTCAGGATGTTGTGGCCGGAGATGACGTTGGCATAGAAGCGACCGAAGAAGCCCGTATCCCTGAGCTCGACGGCATAGGGAAAGACGATCTCGGTAAAGCGCGCCGAAGGAGACAGTGGCGGCGTTCGCCCGCCCTGGCTGAACCAGGCCTGTCCCAGTACAGCGGTGAGGCCCGACGCCAGGAAGTTGATGGCGACGCCCGACACGATCTGGTTGCCGCGATTGGTGATCGAGGCAAAACCGTGGATCAACGAAATCAGCACCGAAACCGTGATGCCGGCGAGAAGGCCCAGCCAGGGCGAGCCGGTCATGAAGGCGGCGACGGCGGCGGCGAAGGCCGAGAACAGCATCTTGCCTTCGAGACCGATGTCGAACACGCCCGCCCGTTCGGTGAACAGACCGGCCAGCGCGGTGAAGATCAGCGGGATCGACAGGCGGATGGTCGAGCCGAGGATCGAGATGATGTCTAGGTTTTCCATGGATCCCCTCCTCAGGCCTTGCCGAACCGCTGCCACACCCGGACGATGGCCGGGCGGAACATGTATTCGAGGGCGCCGGCGAACAGAACCACCAGACCCTGGATGACGACGATCATGTCGCGGGTGATCTTCGGCATGTCGAAGGACAGGGCGTCGCCACCCTGGTAGAGCACACCGAACAGGATGGCGGCGAGCACGATGCCGATCGGATGGCTGCGTCCCATCAGCGACACGGCGATGCCGACGAAGCCGGCGCCGCCGACGAACTCCACCTGCAGCCGGGCCGAGGCGCCGAGCACCGGATTGAGCGCCATCATGCCGGCCAGACCACCAGAAATCAGCATGGTGATGATCACCGTCTTGACGTAGGGGATGCCGGCATAGACGGCGGCCGTCGGGCTGGCGCCGAGCGTGCGGATTTCATAGCCGAGCTTGGTTCGCCAGATCAGCGCCCAGACGACGACGCACATGAACAGAGCGATCAGAAACGACATGTTAACGGGCGCCGCGCCGATCTTGCCACCGAACATGGCGATCAGCCAGTCGAGCTTCGGAAGCTGGCCACCCTCAAGGAAAACGCGGGTTTCCGGCGCCATCTTGCCCGGCACGATCAGCACGTGAACGAGCAGGTAGACCATCAACGCCGCGCCGATGAAGTTGAACATGATAGTGGTGATGACGATATGGCTGCCGCGCTTGGCTTGGAGCCAGGCCGGGATCAGCGCCCAGACGGCGCCAAAAATCGCCGCGCCCGCCACAGCGAACGGCATGGTCACGTACCAGGGCACGTAGTGGTCGAGGGCGAGCGAGGCGAGTGCCGCCCCGAGACCGCCGACATAGGCCTGGCCTTCCGAGCCGATGTTGAACAGGCCGGCGTGGTAGGCAACCGCCACCGACAGGCCCGTGAAAATGAAGTTGGTGGCATAATAGAGCGTGAAGCCTATGCCCTCGCCGTTGCCGAGGGCACCCTGCAAGAGGAGCTTCACGGCTTCGAGCGGGCTTTCGCCGATGAACCAGACGACGACGCCGGAAATCAGGAAGGCAACCACAAGGTTGAGGAACGGCATCAAGCCGTAGGTGATCCAATTGGGAAGCGGTACGGACGCGGTGCTCATCTCGGCCTCACGCGGCAATGCCGGCCATCATCAGGCCGAGGGTCTGTTCGCCAGTGTCGGGCGTCTTCTCACCGACCACATGGCCGGCAAACATCACGAGGATGCGGTCGGATAACGAGCGGATCTCATCGAGTTCCACCGACACCAGCAGCACCGCCTTGCCGGCGTCGCGCATGGCAATCAGCCGGCGATGGATGAACTCGATGGCACCGATGTCGACGCCACGCGTCGGCTGCCCCACCACCAGAAGTGCCGGGTCACGCTCGATCTCACGGGCAACGACGATTTTTTGCTGGTTGCCGCCCGAAAAATTGGCGGTCTTCAGCCGACAGTTGGGCGGCCGGATATCGTATTTCTCGATCTTGGCCTTGGCGTCTTCGCGGCAAGCGTCGAGGTCGAGCAATGGTCCCCGACCATAACGCCGGTCGCGGTGATAGCCGAGGACGGAATTTTCGCTCTCCTCGAAGCCCAGCACGAGGCCCATGTGGTGCCGGTCCTCGGGAATGTGGCCGAGGCCGAGCGCCCTGAGGCGGGCAGCGTCGAAACCGGTGACCGGCTGGCCGTTGATCAGGATCTCGCCGGAAGCCGGCTTGCGAATGCCGGTGATCGCTTCAAGAAGCTCCGACTGGCCGTTGCCGGCAACACCGGCGATACCGACGACCTCGCCGGCACGAACGTCGAAGGAGACGTTATCGACCATGGTGACGCCACGGCCGTCCTTGACCGTAAGGTTCCTGACCGACAGCACGATCTCGCCCGGAGCGGCCGGCCCCTTTTCGACGCGCAGAAGCACGCGGCGGCCGACCATCAGCTCGGCGAGTTCCTCCACCGTCGTCTCGGCGGTGTGACGGGTCGCCACCATCTCGCCACGCCGCATCACCGAAACCGTGTCGGTGATCGCCATGATTTCGCGGAGCTTGTGAGTGATGAGAACGATGGTCTTGCCCTGATCGCGCAGCACACCGAGGATGCGGAACAGGTGGTCGGCCTCGGCCGGCGTCAATACGCCGGTGGGCTCGTCGAGGATCAGGATCTCGGCGCCGCGGTACAGAGCCTTCAGGATCTCGACACGCTGCTGCAGACCGACCGGCAATTCCTCGATGATCGCGTCGGGATCGACCTCCAACCCGTAATCGGCCTCAAGGCGCTTCAGCGCCGACCGGGCGTCGGAGACGCCTCGACCGAGCAGCGCTCCGCCCTCGACGCCGAGAATCACGTTTTCAAGAACGGAGAAATTCTCAACCAGCATGAAGTGCTGATGGACCATGCCGATGCCGGCGGAAATCGCCGCCTGGCTGTCATGGATGACGGTGTCCTTGCCGTTGATGCGGATCGAGCCACCATCGGCCTGATAGAAGCCGTAGAGGATCGACATCAGCGTCGACTTGCCGGCGCCATTTTCGCCGATGATGCCGTGGATCGAGCCCTTGGCGACGGTGAGGTTGATGTTCTTGTTGGCGTGGACGGCGCCAAACTTCTTGTCGATGCCGATCAGTTCGATGGCGGGCGCTGCGGTCGGGGATGGGATCACGGCTTGACGACTCCGGATACGAAAAAGGCGCAAGGCACGCCCGGAAACCGGCCATGCCTTGCGCCCTCATGACTATGACATCACTTCGGGCAAGCGTTGTCCGACATGTAGTCGTGCACCTTGACCGCGCCGGAAACGATGTCCGCCTTGGCCTTTTCGACCGCGGCCAGAATCTCCGGCGTGATCAGCGGCTTGTTGTTGTCGTCATAGGCCCAGGAGACACCGTCTTCCTTGATGCCGAGCGCCTGTACGCCGCCCGTGAACTTGTCGGCCTTGGTATCGGTGAAGGCGTTGTAGACGGCGAGATCGACGCGCTTGACCATCGACGTCAGCACCGAACCCGGATGCAGATAGTTCTGGTTGCTGTCGACGCCGATCGAGAACTTGCCCTGATCGGCGGCCGTCTGAAGCACACCGATACCCGAAGCACCGGCCGCCGCGTAGATGACATCCGCGCCCTGGTCGATCTGGCCCTTGGCGAGCTCGCCACCGCGCACTGGATCGCTCCAGGCCGCGCCGGTGGTACCAATGAAGTTCTGAAGCACCTCGTTGCCGGCCTTGGCCGCGCGGGCACCCTGATCGTAGCCACACTCGAACTTACGGATCAACGGAATGTCCATGCCGCCGACAAAGCCGACCTTGCCCGTCTTCGAGAACAGGCCAGCGACAGTACCGACGAGGTAGGAGCCTTCTTCTTCCTTATAGACAACCGAACGGACGTTCGGCTTCTCGACAACGGCGTCGACGATGACGAACTTGGTGTCGGGGAATTCGGTCGCCACCTTTTCGATAGCCGAAGTCCAGGCAAAGGAAACGGCCACAATCGGGTTGAAGCCCTTGGAGGCGAAGTTGCGAATTGCCTGCTCGCCCTGGGTGTCGCCGGTCGGCTCGAAGTCTCGATATTCGATGCCAGTCTCGGCCTTGAACTTCTCCGCGCCGCCATAGGCCGCCTCGTTGAAGGACTTGTCGAACTTGCCGCCCGTGCCGTAGACGAGCGCCGGCTTGATGTCCGCTGCCATGGCCGTGCTCGACAGCATGGCTGCGACAAAGGTAGCGCCGATCAGTTTGTTGATCATCGTGTTCCTCACCCCTTTTGGAAGGAGCCCCCGTTCGGGCTTTATCGGTGGAGGAAACCCCAAACGCTCCTCCCCCGAGTGGCGCGTACCTAAGCACGCTTTCTAGCCGTTTGCATCGTCTTTCTTATGTTTTTGACCAAATGGACAATATTGGTGCACAACGCTTTCGGGGGAGGCAGGCGTTGCTGGATAACGCGCCAGCAACGGCGGAATCGTGCGGTCCGAGCACTTCATTTGCACGCTGTGCGCCGGTATTGTCGACCGGTATGCTACCTATTATCTACGCGTTTGCCCGTAGGTCTTGTGGTCAGCAATTCATCTTGAAAGGACCACGCCCGAAATTTCCGAGGGCGAAGAGCAAAACCGATACCGTTTCAGGGGGAAAGGCGCTAATAGCGTGCCCATCGAGTTCCCTGTTGCATCGAAGGACACGATGACCGCGCCTACCGCATCCGCCATCGCCCCGGCCATCGCGCTCGTCGCCCACGACGCCAGGAAAGACGAGATGGTCGCGTTTGCCCGCGCCCACGAAGTCCGGCTTTCCGCCCTCCGCCTGTTCGCCACCGGCACGACGGGCGCTCGCATTCAGGATGCCTGCCCCAGCCTCGACATCACCCGCCTGAAGAGCGGTCCGCTCGGCGGCGACCAGCAGATCGGGGCGATGATCGCCGAGGGCAGGCTCAGCGGCCTTATCTTCTTCATCGATCCGCTGTCGCCCATGCCGCACGATGTCGACGTCAAGGCCCTTACCCGCCTGTCGGTCGTCTATGACATTCCCATGGCCCTTAACCGCGCGACGGCGGAGCTACTGATCCGCGCCGACGGTTTTGCCCGCCCCACCCCCATTTCCTCTGACTGAGCGAAGACCACGATGTCCCAGAGCGTCTCCAGCGTCGTCACCTTTCCAGTCCTGTTCGCCGACATCGGCGGCACCAACGCCCGCTTCGCCCTCCTGACCGATGCCGACAGCGACATTCGCCATTTCGACACCGTCGAAACGCGTCTGTTCCCGACGATCGAAGATGCCATCCAGGACGCAGTGATCGGCGCTGGCGCCCCTGTGCCGAAATCGTTGGTCTTCGCGCTGGCCGGACCGATCGGCGAGGAGAGCACCCAGCTCACCAATTGCCCGTGGGTCGTGACCCCGAAGCGCCTCATCGAACGCTTCCGGCTCGAACACGTCATCCTGTTCAACGATTTCGAAGCACTCGGCCTGTGTCTGCCCGGCCTCAAGTCGAAAGATCTCGTCGCCGTCGGCGGTGCTCTGCCGCCCGAGCGCGGCACCAAGGTGGTTATCGGCCCCGGTACCGGTCTCGGCGCCGCCGGCCTCGTCGACGCGGCCGGCCTGTGGGTCCCGGTGCCCGGCGAAGGCGGTCATATCGACCTCGCGCCGGTAACGGCCCGCGACTACGACATCTGGCCGCATATCGAGCGGGCCGGCGGGCGGGTCACCGGCGAGACCATCATCTGCGGTTCTGGCCTTCTGCGCCTCTATCGGGCGGTTGCCGCCGCCAGCAAGGCCCTGCCCGCCTGCGATACCCCGGCCGCCGTCACCGCGGCCGCCGAGACGGGCGACCCACTCGCCGTCGAAACCGTCGCCCTGTTCGCCGAACATCTCGGCCGCATCGCTGGCAACCTTGCCCTGACCTTCCTCGCTCATGGCGGCGTCTATCTGGCCGGCGGAATCGCGCCGCGCATCGTCAAGGTGCTGCAACAGGGCAGCTTCCGGGCCGCCTTCGAAGACAAGTATCCGCACCAGAGCCTGATGGCCGCCCTGCCGACGGCGATCATCGTCCACGACCGGCCGGCGCTCGCCGGCCTCGTCGACTTCGCCCGCCGGCCAGACACCTTTGGCCTACGCCTCGACGGACGGCACTGGCGCGGCTGAGCGCCGACGCTGCCCGCGGACGAACGACAAAGTGAATGGGGCTGGCGGCATCGGGAGCCATCATCTGCTATAGCCAAGCGGAGGTGACATATGACCGAAACCGCCGAAAGCTCCGTCCGCTCCTTCGACATCCGCGGCATGACCTGCGCCGCCTGCTCGGCCCGTCTCGAGCGCGTGCTGAAGAAGACGCCCGGCATCCTCGACGCCCGCGTCAATCTCGCTCTTGAGCGCGCTGACATCGCGGTCGAGCCGGCGGTGACTCCCGAGGCCATTACCGCCGCCGTCGACCGAGCCGGCTTTTCGGCAACGTTGAGATCCGACGATCCGGTCGTCGCCCGTGCCGAACGGGAGACGCGCGAAGCCGAGGCCGCCACGGCCCGCCGCCGCACCGCCTGGCTGCTGGCGGCCTGCGCCCTGCTGACGCTCCCCTTCGTCATTGCCATGGTGGTGATGATGGCCGGCTTCGGCCACATCCTGCCGGCCTATATCCAACTCGTGCTCGCCACGTCCGTGCAGATCCTGGCCGGCCGCCGCTTTTATCGCGGGGCCTGGAACGCCCTTCGGGGTGGCGGCGCCAACATGGACGTGCTGGTATCGCTCGGCACCACCGCCGCCTGGGGCTTTTCGGTCTATATGATGGCAACCGTCCACCACATGGTGGAGGAGCATCTTTATTTCGAGGCATCAGCCGTCGTGCTGACGTTGGTTCTCCTGGGCAAATTCCTGGAAGAACGCGCCAAAGCGTCTACCACCCGCGCGGTGCGCTCGCTGATGGCACTCCGTCCGGAAACGGCGACAAAGCTCGCCGAGGACGGCAGCCAGACTGTCGTGCCGGTAACCGGCATCCTGCCCGGCGACCGGGTGTTGATCCGCCCTGGCGAGCGCGTACCGGTCGACGGGCGCATCCTGACCGGCGAGAGCCATTTCGACGAAGCGGTCATTACCGGCGAGAGCATGCCGGTGCGGCGAGCAGCCGGCGAACCAGTGGTCACCGGCGCCGTTAACGGCGAGGGCGCCATCACCGTCGAGGTCGGTGCCGTCGGCGAAGAGTCGACGCTGGGGCGCATTACCCGCCTTGTCGAAAATGCCCAGTCCGGCAAGGCGCCGGTACAGCGCCTCGTCGATCGCATCGCGGCTGTCTTCGTTCCGACGGTGGTGGCGATTGCCGCCGCCGCCTTCGTGCTCTGGCTCGCTTTTGGCGGTACACTGGAACAAGCGCTCGCCGCCGCCGTCGCCGTCCTGGTCATTGCCTGTCCCTGCGCTCTTGGCCTCGCCACGCCGACCGCCCTCGTCGCCGGAACGGGCGCCGCCGCCCGCGCCGGTATCCTCATCAAAGACATCGAGGTGCTCGAGCGTGCCGCCCACATCGGCACCGTTGTGTTCGACAAGACCGGCACGCTCACCGTAGGGCACCCGGAGCTTCAGGAACTCGTGGTGGCCGATGGCATCGAGCCAGTCCGGTTGCTGGCAGTGTCGGCGGGCGCCCAGGCCGGTTCCGAGCACCCCCTCGCCCGCGCCACTTTATCCCGTGCGACGGCGGACGGCGCCACCCCACTCGCCGCCGAAGACGTCAAGGCAATCCCGGGCAAAGGTCTCGCAGCCCGTGTCGGTGGCGTCGACGTGTTGATCGGCACCGCCGCCCTTCTGGACGAGCATGGCATCGACCATGCCGATATCGACCGGGCCGGTCTCGGTCGCCTCCGGCCCGAAATGACGCTCGCCTATGTCGCCGAGAGCGGCCGGGCCATTGGGCTGTTCGGTTATGCCGACGCACTGCGCCCAGAAGCGCCGGCCGCTGTCACCGAGCTGCGCCAGCGCGGCATCCGTACGCTGCTGCTCACCGGAGACCGGCCGCCGGCCGCCCGTGCCATCGCCGGTGCCGCCGGCCTCGACGACTGGCGGGCCGACGTACTGCCCGAAGGCAAAGCCGCCGAAGTTGTGAGCCTGCGCGCCGCTGGCGGCCGCCTCGCCATGGTCGGCGATGGCGTCAACGACGCACCGGCCCTCGCCGCCGCCGATGTCGGCATCGCCATGGGGTCCGGCACCGACGTCGCCATGGAAACGGCCGGCATCACATTGATGCGGCCCGATCCCCGGCTTGTCGCCGCCGCCTTTGACATCGCCGCCGCCACATCGCGAAAAATCCACCAGAACCTGTTCTGGGCCTTTATCTACAACATCATCGGCATCCCGCTCGCCGCCTTCGGGCTGCTGACCCCGGCGCTAGCCGGCGCCGCCATGGCCATGAGCTCGGTCTCGGTGGTGACCAACGCCGGCCTGCTCACTCGCTGGACGCCGAAGCTGCCACCGGTCGGACCTGCGAAAGGCTGAAACACGCCATTACGGAATGCAGCGCCCGTCTCGCCCCGGACGACACTGAGTGTCCCGAGCAATAGCTGGCGCCACCTTGCCAGGCGTCCGTCCGAGCGCCCCAAGGTCGAGCGGCCCACCGGTGAGAGCGGACGGACGGGAAACGGTCTGTGCCTGCTGCGATACCGACACAAGACCGGGCGGACGAGACAACGGCAAGGGTGCGGCCAGTCCTGGAGACGCAACCGGAGCGACGGGTGCCTCCACCGGCTTCGGCGTCTCGGCCAGCTTGTCGATCATCGACGTCATCGCGTCCGGCCCGACGGTTTCGAGCTTGGGTGCCGCTTCTTCGCCCACGAGCAAGCGAGCAAAGCCGCCCGCCATGGTGGCAAGGCGCGCATACCCCGAGGCGGGATCGTCCACTAGGCCTGGAAGGTTGGGATAGAGGCGCGGCGAGGAGAACGGGCCGATCATCGCCACCGGAACCTCAAAATCGGGATACCCCTTCATTTTCGGCTTGAGCCGCAGATCGAGAGCACCGTTCGCAAGGCCGAGACTACCGGAACCGGACAGCTGAAGATCCCCGGCCGCGAAAGCTAGGTCGTCGCTCGTCGCGCTGCCCCTGGCAAATTTCACATGGCCGGACAGCTTGTCAAAACCGACGCGCCCCGGGTCGGCCCCAAAGCCGGTCTGCACGGCGTGCGCCAGCCGGCCGATCAAAGCGACCGGGTCGAAGCCGTTGAGAACACCGTGCGCAACGGAAAAATCGGCCGTGCCGGTGGCTGACTTGAAGAGATCGGCCCGCTTCTTTCCCTCGGCACTGACATCGGCCAATAGACTGAACTCGCCGTCGGCAATGGTCCCGACAAGCGGCGCAAGACTGGCCAAACGTGCACCCTCGAGTGCGCCCTTGAGGACGAAACGAGGCCGATCGCCCGCTTTGACGATCAAGGTTGCCGAACCCCTGCCGCCACCGAGCGCCAGCTGGGGAAGTCCGATCTCGGCTCCCTTATCGCCAAGATGAAGATCGACAGGACCACCTGCCGCCACCACCGGGCCGGCGACGAGACGCCCCGCCTCGATCCGCAGATCGGCATCGATGGCGGCCACCAGTTGCCCGCCGGCTACGGACAGCATATCGCCGAACGCACCGGCCACAGCGGCAACATCGACCATATCGCCGGTGAGACGACCGGTGAGACGACCGCGCTCGCCGACGGTCGACAGATCGAGCTGCCCCCCAAAGGCGCCGTCACCAAGCATCAGCCGCGCATCGGACAACGTCATGCGTCCCGGGCCGGCTTCGAGTTTGCCGTCCAGCGAAGCAATGTCCGGCAAGCCGGCGACACCGGCGAGTGCCGCCAAATGACGACTTGTCAGCGTCAGACTGCCGCTTGCCGAAAATACGATCGGATCCAGTCCCCCCTCAAAGCCGGCGGACAGCATCGGCCCTTCGACCCGAATCTCGAGCGGCGCGGCGCCACCTTCGATCAACCGGCGTGGCGCGGCTGTCGCTTCCAGCCTGATGACGCCCGACGGCGCGGTGCCTTGGGCGGTGAACCGGGCCGGTTTGTCGAGACCAATGATCGACAGATCGGCGGAAAGACCGGTCAAGACCGGCAGCGCGACCCCACTCATGAGCGACAGTTTGCCGAGATGCCCCTCACGAAGTTGACCGGAGCCATCCACGGCAAGCGTTGCCGCCAGTTCGTCCGCCGACCGGCCATGGGCCGACAAGCGGAGATCGGCGGCGATGCGTCCGGTGAGCGGCGAGGCGGCAAGCCCGGCAAACGCTGCGACATCAACGACCGCGACGTTCTTCAATGCGAAGGACGCACCAAGACGCCGACCGTCGCCGTCAGGAACGAGGTCGAGCCGGCCCGACAGCGTGCCGCCGCCCGCCATGCCGTCGAACAGCGCACCGATGCGTCCATCGCGGTCGACGGCGGTGAGACGAACATTCCGTATATCGCCATCGGGAAGCGCCAGTTCAGCGACTTTCAGGTCGAGCCCGGCGTCAATAGGGGCATGGCCCTCAACGGGATCGAACCCGAAATGTGTTGCAAGGGCAGCCAGAATCGCCAGGGAATTGGACGGTAGTCGCTTGAAATCGGCGTGGAGATCGAGAGAAACCCGCGGGGCGCTGAGGTCGAGGGCGGCCGACAACCGTCCATTGCCGCCGAAGGCGGTGGTCGAGGCATCGACCATTTCGGCCCGGTCTGACGACAGCGTCATGGCGCCGTTGAGCTGGATCGGCCCAGGGGCCGCCGCCAAGGGTCCACCAAGGGCCGCGGCATCCGGCACCGACAGATCGAGGCGACCGGCAAAGCCTCCCCCCGCGAGCCCCCCATCGAGGCCGAGATTGAGAGCCGGCGTGGTGAATTGCACCCGAGCGGCGCCGGCAGAACCGGTTTCCATTGTCAGGGATACCGGCGTGCCGTGAAACATAGCCTTGAGAATGAGGCGATCACCGCCATCGGCGCGGGCGGCTGAAGCCGTGACATCGTCAAGAGCAGCCTCCACCCCACCAACCGAAAGGACAAGCTGCCCGCCCGTGGCCAGGAAATGCCTGTTGGTCGCCCGGCGAGCCAGATTGGCCAGCGCGCCGATCACTTTGGCCGGGTCGAGGTCACCGCCTCCAAGAGAAAGACGCAGCACCGGACGCTCGACCGTCACGCTGCCGAGTTCGGCCGAACCGGACAGGAATGGCAACGGGTTGAGATCAAGCAGGAGTTTATCGGCATGCACTTTGCCGAGGCTGTCCGGTAGCTCGATCTCGACATCGGAGGCGACGACACGCGGCGTTGGCAGCAACTCAAGATCGGCATCGCCGATCTTGACCACCGTGCCCGTCTCGGCCTCGAAGGCGGTGATGGCCGGCGCAACGAACTTGTCGAGAGGAAAGAGCGGCGCCATCGCCAGGCGCAACGCCAGGACGACCAACACCAGCCCCGACAAGGCCGTGACGACGCGAACCATGCCTCCCCGATCCCTCGATGCCTGTTAGGCACGCATCGCACTTCCTCCGAAAAGCGATGCAAGTTTCTACAATACCAGTCCTTTCGGGCTTTGGCACGCTTCTCCGGCTATCCGAAGGGCGAAGCGTTTTGCCGCAGCGCAAAAGGAATAAGTGCAGAGCAAAAGACTTGGCTGCGTCGCACCATTTCTCCTATGCTGGTCGCGCCGCGATCGGGCGCGGCGACGCGGCAAGAGGCTCCCCATGTCCAGGGCGAAGCAGGGCACTGTCATTCGAAAATACGCCAACCGGCGGCTCTATGACACCGGCACCTCCAGCTATGTCACGCTGCAGGATCTCGCCTCCATGGTGCGGGCCAACACCGATTTCGTCGTCATCGACGCCAAAAGCGACGCGGACATTACCCACGAGGTTCTGACACAGATCATTCTCGAGGAAGAGACGCGGGGACCGCATCTGCTGCCCGTCAATTTTCTGCGACAGCTCATCCGTTTTTATGGCGACGAGCTGCAGGCCATGGTGCCTGCCTTCCTGGAGTATTCCATCGGCCAGTTCGCGCGCGAGCAGGGCAAGATGCGCGGCATAGCCGGCGAGGCGCTGGGCGCTTCCACTCTCAGCGAGAAGCTCGGCGAGCAGGTACGGCTCAACGCCGAATCCTTCGAGCGGGCGGTGCGCGCCGTCCTGCCCGGCGAAACGCCCGACGCACCGGCAAGCCCGGCCGAAAGCCGCACCGCCGATATCGACGCATTGCGCGACGAGCTCACGGCCATGCGGCGGCGGCTTGATCGGCTGGCACCGGAAACCGAATAACTCAACACCAATAGGCCGGATCAGGCGGGAGCGACGACGAGCGGTCCACGCAGACAGGTGTCGTCATCAAGCCCTTCGACCAGCGCCGCGCCGGGTCCGGCCCGCAAACGCGGCTCGCCGATAAGCCGCCCCTGGAAGGCGGAGATGCCGAGTTCGGCAAGCAAGGTCGCCGACGCTTCGTCCTGCACGAATTCGGCAACGGTACGGATGCCGAAATGACTGGCGAGCGTGGTGAGCGCCCTGACGAATACGACGGCGTCGGCATCGCGACCGATATCGCGGATGAAAGCGCCGTCGATTTTCAGCCAGTCCGGCTTGATGTCGCGCAGCATCCTCAGCGAGGTGTGACCGGAGCCGAAGTCATCGATGGCGATGCGGCAGCCGATATCGCGTACCGTCGCCACCATGTGCCTGAGATCGTCGATACGCGACAGAGCCGCCGTTTCGGTGATTTCGATGGTCAGCCTTTTCAGCGCATCGCCATCACGGCGGGCACCGGCCAGCAACATGCTGAGCCAAGCCGGGTCGGCCAGCGTTTCCGGCGATACGTTGACGGAGAGCTTAAGCAACGGCGACGCCTGGAGATCGGCCATCACCAGCGTCAGCGCCCGCATGTCGAGCCGCCGGATGAGACCGAGCTTTTCCGCCGCCTCCACATAGGGGCCGCCGGAGACGATCTCTCCCGACGGCAGCGCCAGCCGGCTGAGCGCCTCGTAGTAAATCACCGCCCGATCGTCCGCGCGGGCGATCGGCTGATAGGCCAGGACGAAGCGTTCCTCGGCAAGGCCGCGCTGGATCGCCTCGGCGACTTCGACGTTGCGGCGGCGGAGAGCATCGCGAGCAGCCGAAGGTTCATACAGAGTGATATGGCGATCTAGGTCGCGCCGGGCATCGCCGAGCGCCTCCTCGGCTCGATTGGCCGCCATGGCGCCGGACAGCGCGTGCTGCGGCAGCATGACGGCGCCGATAGCGATATCGGCGCGCACGGCGGCGCCATCGCAATCGATCGCCTCGTCACGCACCGCGTCGCGGAAGCGCTCGGTGGCGATGATCAGCGCGTGCTCGTCGCAGTCGTTGAGGATGGCGCCGAATTTATGCCCGGAAAACGACCCGAAAATATCACCTTGCCGCATCCGGCGCAGGATCCGCTCGCCGGCGACGTCGATCACCCGGTCCCCGGCCTCATAGCCGAAATTGGCGTTAATCCGGCCGATGTCGAGCACGGCGAGGATCAAGAACACCGCCGAGCCCCCATCCGCCTCAAGCGATTTCAGCCGATCGTCAAGGCTCTGGAGTAGCTCGTCACGGTCGAGCCGGCGATCCGGCCCGTAAAGACGAGCCGGTGCCACCGTTTCGCCGCCACGCGGCAGCACACGCACCGTGCCGCGTGCGCCGAGCGCCGGTTGATCAGCCGGACCGAACCAGCTGCCGCTTTCTTCGATGCGCACGCTCTGCGGCTTGCCGCCACGCGGCATCAAGTCATAGACGAGCCGGTAGTCGGGACCGATCCGGTCGGCGGACAGCACGGGCGGTGGCGTCGCGGCGAGCCGTAGCGTCGCCGCTTGCGGCCCGATCAAGCGATGGAGCGCCCGGCCGGAGAGCGGCACCTCATAGGGCGGAAGATCGAACACCTCGCCGGCATTCGGCGACCAGCGCAAGCGGTCTTCGGCATAGTCGTGCTCATAGGCAGCGACACCCGCCGCGGCCATGGCCGCGCTGACCGTGTCCCTGTCCAGCCCGTGCCCATCCGAAGAAACGAGATCGTCATCCATCTGCCGCCGTCCTCGTCGTTTTGGAACACCTACCGCAACGCCCCTCTCACGTGAACCCGCGATTTTTATCATTCGCCATCGACGCATCTCTGAAACGGCTGGCCCACCGACGTATTTTCGGCTGGTGGTCTTGCGCATTAACCTTTTCTTAACCATTCTTGAAGGTGGCGCGATGGTTGCTCCGTATTCCTGACGTCGGTTCACTCTGTGCCGAAACGGCACAGCCCCTTGAAAGGCCTACGATAATGATCGGATCGGTCGGCTCTATCGGCGAAAGCGTCGGCAGCCAGAGCCTCCAAAGGGCGGCGCACCGCGCTTCCGGTCGTTATGTTGAGGCAATCGAAGGCTCGTCGGCCAGCGGTGAGCGCCAACAGTTCGCCATTCTCGATCTCCAAGCCGAACAGCGGGACGAAACACTCCGTCGCCGTTCGTCTACGACGGCCACGGGCAACCCCGCCTCGGCGCCCTTCGTCGCTCAACTCGCCGCCCTTGGTCTCGGCGACGCGGGCACCGGCGAGCGCCGCGTCCGTCGCGATCCGGCGCTGATCGTCGCCCGCGCCGATGCGCTCTATCGCGATGGCTATCGCCGCGTCACCGAGCTAGAGCCGGGATTCTTCGGCACCGCCGAATACTGAGCGGCAAGCAGGAGCCGATTTCGCCTGGAGCCGCGGGAGAGCGTTGCGCCGTCCACAACGCAGGCCTTCATCGACCCATCACACAAAAACAAAAAGGCCGGCGCGATGCACCGGCTCTTTTCAGGTCGATATCCCGGCCGTCGTGGACGGCCGAGCAAATCTGTTTATCAGGCTTCCTTGGGCGCCAGAATCTGGCGGCCGCGGTACATGCCGGTCTTGAGATCGACGTGGTGGGGACGACGCAGCTCGCCCGAGGTCTTGTCTTCGACGTAGGTCGGCTGCTTCAGCGCATCGTGAGACCGACGCATGCCCCGCTTGGACGGCGAGGTCTTTCGCTTGGGAACTGCCATTGTCTTCTACTCCATCGCCCGCTCGTAAAGGGGGAACCGCAATGGCCCACCGTTCGGGCGCGCGGGCGCTCGTTCCTAAAGATGCGGCCTTATACAGACTGGCGCGCCACTTTGCCAGTGCCTGCCGGGAAAAAAGTGGCCTCTCCGTCGCAATCCCGATGGAGAGACGACAGATGGGGCAACCATTCATCACGGAGCAAGACACTCGACATAGGCGCCGGACTGATTGACGCGAAGCTCAATGATGCGCGACAGCGTCTTTTGCGCTCGACTCGGCTTCAAGGGGTTTCGGATGGCCGGATTGGGCAGGGCGGCAGCGATCAGCGCCGCCTCGCGCCGGCTCAGCTTCGAGGCCGACTTCTTGAAGTAATAATGGGCCGCCGCCTCGACACCGTAAACGTTGGGACCGAGCTCGGCGATGTTGAGGTAAATTTCCAGCGTTCGCCGCTTTGACCAGACGAAATCGGCATAGAGAGCGAGCGGAATTTCGAGGCCCTTGCGGAGGTAGGAGCGCGACGGCCACAGGAAGACGTTCTTCACCGTCTGCATGGTGATGGTGCTGGCGCCACGATTGGGACCGCCGTTACGGCTCAGGACCGAGCGAAGCTGCGTCCAGTCGACACCGTCGTGGAAGCAGAATTGCCCATCCTCGCTCATAACCACAGCCTGCTTCATGCTGGGCGCGATATCGTCGAGATCGACCCAATCGCGGCTGTAACCCTGGAAGGTCAGAAGGTCCCACACCATCAGCGTCGAAACGGGCCGAGCGAACAGATAAATCGGCACCAGAACGAAGGGCAGAACGACCACCACCGCGGCGGCGACGGAAAGCCGCTTGAGCCACATCCGCCAGCCAGCTCGCCTCACAGCCGCCGCCTCCTCGTCGTCCGCCACCGGCTCGCCGTCGGCTACCGCCTCGCTGAGATCGCTCATGCCCACCCGCCTGTCCGTTTTCTCATAAACCAACGGGGCTGGCCGGGCAAACAGGGGAAAAGCCAACGGGAAGCGTCCGTCGCTGCGACGGCAAAACCACCCGAGCCTCATTTTCCCAGCGACAAAGCCTCAAAAAGCCGACCAATGCGGCAAATGCTCACAAATTATACAGAGATGCCCCAAATTTAGCATGGCGCGAATTGAGGCAACGTGAGACCTTTTACTTGTGAGCGCTGCTTCGTCGGTCTTCCGTCTGGGTCTTCCTCCTGATCCACGTGGCTCTCCAGCTTTCCTCCCAGAACTCAGGCCGGTAACCCCGGCCTGTTTTTTTGCGCTGTGCCCCGGCGCGCGTCACGACCGGTCGAAAGTGTTCGGAAAGACCGGGACTCACGCCCCGACCTTTCCGAACTCCGCTCTCGTTTTTCTTGTCAGTCGTCGCCCATGGCAACCAGCGTCGCATTGCCGCCGGCCGCCGCCGTGTTGACGGAGACCACCTGCTCCAGCGCGAAGCGGGTAAGATAGTTGGGGCCGCCCGCCTTGGGGCCGGTGCCAGAGAGCCCCGAGCCCCCGAAGGGCTGCGAGCCGACCACCGCTCCGATCATGTTGCGATTGACGTAGACATTGCCGATCGGCAACCGATCGACGATGCGCTTCACCGTCGTCTCGATCCGCGAATGAATGCCGAGCGTCAGGCCATAGCCGCTCGCCGCGATATCCTCGATCACCCTGTCGAGGTCTTTTGCCTTGTAGCGGACGATGTGCAGCACCGGGCCGAACACTTCCCGATCGAGGGCCACAGCCTCGGGTAGCTCGATGAGCGCAGGCGCGAAATAGGTGCCGCCGGCCAGCAAGCCCCCAGGTATCTGGCCGGAAAACAGCACGCCACCCTTGCCTTGCCAAGCCGCCACGTGAACGGCGAGCTTTTCGGCTTGCTCACGATCGATGATCGGGCCGACGTCGGTGTCCGGCCGCCTGGGATCGCCGACCTTGAGTTCAGCCGCCGCCCCTTTGATCAGGGCGACCATGTGATCGGCGACATCCTCCTGCACGAACAGCAGGCGCAGCGCCGAACAGCGCTGACCAGCCGAGCGGAAGGCCGAGGTGACGACGTCGTCGGTCACCTGCTCGCCGAGCGCCGTGGCGTCGACGATCATGGCGTTGAGGCCACCGGTTTCGGCGATCAGCGGCACGATCGGCCCACGCTTGGCGGCAAGCGCCCTGTTGATGGCGAAAGCGGTATCGGTCGAGCCGGTAAAGGCGACGCCGGCGATGCGCGGATCGGCAACCAGCGCCGCGCCGGCCGCGCCGTCGCCGACCAGCAGAGCCAGTGCCGAGGTTGGTACGCCAGCCTCATGCAGCAGACGCACCATCATGGCACCGACAAGCGGCGTCTGCTCGGCGGGCTTTGCCACCACCACATTGCCGGCGGCCAGCGCCGCTGCTGTCTGGCCGACGAAAATCGCCAGCGGGAAGTTCCAGGGAGCAATGGCCGCGAACACGCCACGACCGCGATAGCTGAGCCTGTTTTCCTCGCCGGTCGGACCGGGCATGGCGACTGGCACTTGGAACAGGCGCCGCGCCTCGCTGGCGTAGTAGCGGCAGAAGTCGACCGCCTCGCGCACCTCGGCGACGCCATCGGCCAACGTCTTGCCCGCCTCGAGCGCCAGCACGGCGAGAAAAGCCGGAAGCCGATCCTCAAGAAGGTCGGCCGCCCGCTCCAGCGCGGCGGCGCGCGTCTGGGCCGGCGTTTCAGACCACGAACGGAAGCCGGCGACAGTCGAGGCGACCGCCTGCTTTGCCGTTTCGGCATCTGCATCGACGGCCCGACCGATCTCCGTCTTGCCATCGATCGGCGACAGGAGAACGCGCTGAGGTCCAGTCGCATCCATGCCGTCGATGATCGAAGCGGCGGTCCCGAAATCGCTGCCGGCAGCCGCGATGGCGGTCAGCAGAGGTTCCAGCGCCTGTTCGTCGGCAAGCTCCACGCCGCGGGAATTGCGGCGATCGCCGAACAGATCGGCAGGCAACGGAATACGGGCGTGACGGGCGCGGTCGCCGCCAGCCAATACGTCGGCGGGACGCTTCAGCAAGGTCGATATCTCCACTTTGGAGTCGCCGACAGCGGCGACAAAGGATGAGTTGGCGCCATTTTCCAGAAGGCGGCGAACGAGATAGGCGAGAAGATCCTTGTGGCCACCGACCGGCGCATAAATGCGGCACGGCTGACCATCCCTCTCGGTGACCTCACGGTAGAGCGTATCGCCCATGCCGTGCAGCCGCTGGAATTCGAAATGCCGGTTGGTACCGGCAATCTCCGAAACCTCGGCCACCGTCAGCGCATTGTGCGTCGCGAATTGCGGGTAGAGGCGCGGCCGCGCTTTGAGCATCTTCTCGGCGCAGACGAGATAGGACAGGTCGGTGGAGGCTTTGCGGGTGAAGAGGGGATAATCGTCAAGACCCCGTTCCTGTCCCCGCTTCATCTCGGTGTCCCAATAGGCACCCTTGACGAGACGCACCATGAAGCGACGATTCAGGCTTTCGGCAAGATCGATCATATGGTCGATCACCGCCGGCGCCCGCTTCTGGTAGGCCTGCACGGCAAGGCCGAACCCATCCCACCCGGCAAGCGACGGATCGCTGGTGACAGTGGCGATCACCTCGAGAGACAGCTTCAACCGATCGGCTTCTTCGGCGTCGACGGTGAGGTTGAGATCGTAGGCCTTCGCCGCCCGCGACAGTTCGAGCAGCCTTGGCACGAGCTCGGCCATAACACGCGCGCCGTTCAGCGCCTCGTAGCGCGGATGCAGCGCCGACAGCTTGACCGAAATGCCCGGCCGGGCCGGCAGCGCCTCGGAGCCGGCCGACCGGCCGATCGCTTCGATCGCCATGGCGTAGTCGGCAAAGTACCGTTCCGCATCGGCGGCTGTGCGGGCGCCCTCGCCAAGCATATCGTAGGAGTGGCGATAGCCCTTGCCGGCCAGACCGCGAGCACGGGACAAGGCGGCTTCGATCGAAGTGCCCAGTACGAACTGGTGGCCCATGATCTTCATCGCCTGCCGCGTGGCGGCGCGCACCGGCGGCATGCCCAGACGCTTGACGAGGCCGGTCAGGACATTCTCAGGAGTTTCGCCCGGCTGGAGCACGCGCGTCGTCACGCCGAGCGCCCAGCCGGAGGCCGCCACCAGCCAGGGGTCCTCGCCCTTGCCGTGGAAGCCGAAGGCGGCCGAAGCGAGCTTGTCCTCGATCAGCTTGTCGGCAGTCGCTCCATCGGGCACGCGGAGCAGCGCCTCGGCCATCACCATGATGGCCAGGCCCTCGCGCGTCGTCAGCGAATAGGCTTTCAGGAAATCCTCAACGCCGCCGATGGCCGACTTGCCGTTACGGATCGCCTTGATGAGACGGCTGGCATACGCATCGACGCGCCCGCGCGCGTCTGGATCCTCGACCCGGGCCGCCAGGAGGCGGCGGACCACGACAGTCTCGTCTTCCGCATAGGGCGGCGAAAAACACGGAGCCCGGAGGGGCTCTGAAGAAGCTGCGGACATCTGATCTCCGGAAGGTTGCCACCTTCTGAGGGCGGCTTTTGTTATAATCCGCAGGATACCAGCAGGCTTTCGGTGACACTCTCCTTATTGAGGTATAGAATCGGCGCTATTCGCGGAATGAACCGTTTGTTTCCGTGAATTTTCCAGATTGATCTGTCTTGGGGATTTGCGATGGCGTCAGCGGCGGGCGGTGATCGTTCTCACCACAGCAAAGATATTCCCGGCCTCGATCGCATCGATCGCCGGATCCTCGCCGCACTTCAAGAAGATGGCCGCGTCACCAATCTGGAACTCGCCGAGAAGATCGGCATGTCTGCGACGGCTACCGCCGAGCGAGTCAAACGACTGTCGCGCGATGGATTCATCCTCGGTTATACGGCGCGCCTCGATCCCCTGCATCTCCAGCGCGGCCTTCTGGTGTTCGTCGAGATCAAGCTCGATCGCATGAACCCCGAGGTGTTCACCACCTTCGCCGCGGCGGTGAAGAAGGCACCGGAAGTGCTCGAATGCCACCTGATCGCCGGCGGCTTCGATTATCTCGTCAAGGCACGCGTCCGGGACATGGAAGCCTATCGTGAATTCCTGTCCGAGGTGCTGATGACGCTGCCGGGCGTACGCGAGACCCATACCTACCCGGTGATGGAAGAGGTGAAGAACACAACCGTGCTACCGGTATGAGCCCCGCCTTGACCCGCATGCCGGCCCGGAGCTACCACAACGGCCGTCCATTTCCGACCGGAGTGCCGATGACCACCGCCTTCGACACAGCCCTTGCCGATTTTGCCGACCTGCTGGAAGCCGGCCTCACGGCGCGTCTCGATGCGAACCCTCGCCCCGGCGAAATCGTTCGGCCGGCTCGGCTTCTTGCCGCCATGCGCCACGCCGTTCTTGCCGGCGGCAAGCGCCTACGGCCATTCCTGCTGACTGAGGTCGCCCGCCTTCTCAATCCTGGTTTGACGGTCGAAACGCTGATGCCGGCGGCAGCGGCCATCGAATGTCTTCATTGCTATTCGCTGGTCCACGACGACCTTCCAGCCATGGACGACGACACGCTCCGGCGTGGCCGCCCAACCGTGCACGTGGCCTATGACGAAGCGACGGCCATTCTCGCCGGCGATGCCCTCCTGACACTTGCCTTCGACCTCCTCGCCGATCCCACTTGCTACACCGACCCGACGTTACGAGCAGCACTGGTGCTCGATCTCGCCCGCGCTGGCGGCCTGGGTGGCATGGTTGGCGGCCAGATGCTCGACCTGGCAGCGGAAGGACGCTTTGGCGACGGCGAAGCGCCGGACGAAGCCAGCATCCGCCAACTGCAGGCAATGAAGACCGGTGCGTTGATCCGCGCCGCCACGGTCATGGGCGCTCGGCTCGGCGACGGCAATGAACAGGAAGTTCGCCGTTTCGGGCGTTTCGGCGACATCATCGGTCTCGCCTTCCAGCTCGCCGACGACCTGCTCGACGTCACGGCCACCGAAAGCGAGATGGGCAAGGCGGTGGCCAAGGACGCCGCTCACGGCAAGGGCACGCTGGTGGCGCGTCTCGGTGTTGATGCCGTGCGTGCCGAACTCGACCGGCTCGTCACTGAAGCCACGGACCTGCTCGCTCCCTGGGGCGCGCGTTCCGAAACGCTCGCCGCCACCGCCCGCTTCGTCGCAGACAGGCGCCGCTGATCTTCTAGTGGTTCGACTCCGACATTTGCATCCGCCTGATATCGGCCTCGGAGCAAATGTCGGAGTCATAAGAACCACTAGCAAGTTATTGTTTCTAGTGGAGCTTTTGAATTTGACATTTGACCGCGAGCTTTATGTCAGGCGGAACTCAAATGTCAAATTCGCTCCACTAGGCTATTCCGCTGCCGGCTTGCGGTTGGCGGCATCGCCGAACCGCTGTTCGATATAGTCGAGCACCAGCGTCTGGAAATCGCGGGCGATGGTCGGGCCACGCAGCGTCGCAGCCTTCTCCCCATCGATGAACACCGGCGCGGCCGGATTCTCGCCGGTGCCGGGCAAGGATATGCCGATATTGGCATGCTTGGATTCGCCGGGCCCATTGACGATGCAGCCCATCACCGCCACTTGCAGCGCCTCGACGCCGGGATAGCGCTGCCGCCATTCGGGCATGGCATCGCGGATCTGATCCTGAATGGTCTTGGCGAGTTCCTGGAACACCGTCGAGGTGGTGCGGCCGCAGCCGGGACAGGCCGCGACGATCGGCACGAAGCTGCGGAAGCCCATGACCTGCAGAAGTTCCTGCGCCACGATGACCTCGCGCGTGCGGTCACCGCCCGGCTCCGGCGTCAAGGACACGCGGATGGTATCGCCGATGCCGTATTGCAATAGGTAGCCCATCGACGCCGAGGAGGCGACGACGCCCTTGGTCCCCATGCCGGCCTCGGTGAGGCCAAGATGGAGGGCGTAATCGCCGCGCGCCGCGAGCTCGCCATAGACGGCGATGAGATCCTGAACCTGGCTGACCTTGGCCGACAACACGATGCGGTCGCGGGCAAGACCGATCTCCTCGGCACGGGCGGCCGACAGCAACGCCGACTGTACCATCGCTTCGCGCATCACCTGCTGCGCCGTCATCGGCGAACCCTTGGCCTTGTTCTCGTCCATCAAGCGCGTTGCCAGCTCCTGGTCGAGCGAACCCCAGTTGACGCCGATCCGCACCGCCTTGCCGTGGCGGGCGGCGATCTCGACGATGTCCGTGAAGTGCCGGTCGCGCTTGGCGCGGACGCCGACATTGCCGGGATTGATGCGATATTTGGCGAGCGCCGCCGCGCAGTCGGGGAAATCGGCGAGCAGTCGATGGCCGATGAAGTGAAAATCGCCGATCAGCGGCACGTCGACGCCAACCCGATCAAGACGCTCGCGAATGCGCGGGACAGCCGCGGCGCTTTCGTCGCGATCGACGGTGATGCGCACAAGCTCCGAGCCGGCGCGCGCCAGCGCCATCACCTGCGCCACAGTGGCGTCGACATCGGCGGTGTCCGTGTTGGTCATCGACTGGACAACCACCGGCGCATCGCCACCGATCGTCACATTGCCGACAACGACGGGAACCGAGCGGCGACGCGGCGCCGGACCGAAAGAGGTGGACATGCGTCGGAAATCCTCAACTATGGCTGTGCGAATGGTCGTGGTGATGAGCGCCCGTCCGGCAGGCGGCACACAGGCCGCGCACTTCGAGAACCGAAGCCGATGGCGAAAAGCCCTCGGCCGCCGCGATGCCGGCCAGCAGGCCGCCAAGTTCGGTGGGTTCGGCCTCAGTCGCCGAGCCGCAACCCTCGCAAAGAAGGAACACCAACGGGGCCTCCGGACCGGATGCGGCGTGGCCGTGTTCATCAATGCAGGCGAGGAAGGCGTTTCGGCTCTCGATGCGATGGGCGAAGCGGTGGGCGACCAGGAAATCGAGGGCGCGGTAAACCGAGATCGGGCTCGGCCGGCGTGTCTTTCCGCCGATACGATCCATGATCTCGTAGGCCGACACCGGCGCATGGCTCTCCAGCATCGCTTCAAGCACCTGCCGCCGCTGTTCTGTGAGGCGCAGCCCCTCGTCGCGGCAGCGCTCCTCGGCGCGGGCAACGGCGCGGCTGCGACAGGCTTGATGATCGTGGTCGGAATCGTTGAGCAAGGTTCTCTCCAAGCGTCAGACACAGTATATAGTCGGCCGAGCCGTCCGGAGAAAGACTGATTGTCGCGCCGATCGGCACCTCTTCCCAAGCCAAAGGACTGCCATGCGCTTTCCCGCCGTCGACCGCAGCATCCTGATCACCGGCGCCTCCTCCGGAATCGGTCTTACAGCTGCCACCATCATGGCCGGACGCGGCTGGCGGGTATTCGCAACGGTGCGCCGTGAAGAAGATCGGGAGCGCCTCTCAAGTATTCCGGGCGTAACGCCGCTCCTGATGGACTATGCCGACCCAATCTCGATCGCCGCGACCGCCGAAGCAGTGCTCGAAGCGACCGGCGGGCGGCTCGGCGCACTCTACAATAACGGTGCCTACGGCCAGCCCGGCGCGCTTGAGGATCTCTCCACCGAGGTGCTGCGGCATGTGTTCGAGGTCAACGTGCTCGGCTGGCACGACCTCACACGCCGCCTGATCCCCGCTATGCGCGGCGCCGGCGCCGGGCGCATCGTCATGTGCTCTTCGATCCTCGGCTTCCTGTCGATGCCCTACCGAGGCGCCTACAACGCCTCCAAACACGCCATTGAAGGCCTGGCCGACAGTTGGCGCCTGGAGCTGATCGACGCCGGCATCCACGTCGCGACGATCCAGCCGGGGCCGATCGCCACCAATTTTTCGTCGACCGCGATGAAGAGATTCCACGAGAACATTGACGTGGAGGGCTCCGCCAACGCAGCGGGCTATCGCCAGCGTTTGGCCGACATGCAGCGACCGCCGGAGGCATCCTTCTTCCGAAAACCGCCGGAAGCGGTGGTGGAATGCCTCGTTCACGCCTGCGAATCAGCAAGCCCAAGGCCTTATTACCGGGTGACTTGGCTCACCAAGGGCGCGGCGGTCGTCAAGCATCTCCTGCCGGCCTCCTGGTTCGTAAGCTTGCTGTATCGTGCGGCAAAATCCGGCAATTAACCAGCATAGGCAATATATTAGCTGCTCGCCCACCGCCACGAATCCAGCCTAAAGCCTGCTTGCGAAACGGGCGGAAAACCGCCGCTTTCAGCTTCACATCACCGACATCATCAGCGTAGAGTATGTGGGCGTGGGGCCGGCTCGTACGCCGCCTCGGTGAAGGAGAGCGTGAGGTGACGATCGCCGTCTCGCCGGACGCACACCCGGCGCTGGTGTTGAATGCCGACTACCGTCCGTTGAGTTATTTCCCCTTGTCGCTGTGGTCCTGGCAGGATGCGATCAAGGCGGTTTTTCTCGACCGGGTCAACATCGTCTCCGAATATGACGTGCTGGTCCGCAGCCCGAGCTTCGAGTTTCATCTACCGTCGGTGGTCTCGCTCAAGACCTTCGTCAAGCCGACGCGCCAGCCGGCCTTCACCCGATTCAACGTCTTCCTGCGCGATCGTTTCGAGTGTCAGTATTGCGGCGGCCACGAGGACCTTACGTTCGATCACCTGATCCCGCGTTCCAAGGGTGGCCAGACCACCTGGGAGAACGTTGTCGCGGCCTGTTCTGCCTGTAATCTCAAGAAGGCCGACAAGACGGTGTCGGAGGTTGGGATGACGCTCGCCGGCCCGCCCTTCGCGCCCACCGTCCATGATCTTCACAACAACGGCCGGCTGTTCCCACCCAACCACCTTCACAAAAGCTGGCTGGATTTTCTCTACTGGGATGTCGAACTCGATCCCTAGGGGGATAGTGCGGAAAAGTGGCAACCGGTTTTCCGCGCGATGCGACAGCAAAGAACGAAAGCAACGATTTGCGTTCGTCAGAACGCGCGTTGCTCTAGGCGCTCAACTGCCCGATCGCCCGCCGCTCACGGTCAATGCGACGCAGGATTTCCGAGCGCACGGTCGGCGCGCCGAAATAATAGCCCTGAAGTTCGTGGCAACCGGCCCGCTTCAGCGCCTCAGCTTCCTCGGCCATCTCGATGCCCTCGGCGGTCACCTCGGCGCCCAGCGTCTCGGCCAACGCCACCGCCGCTTGCACGAGGCTCTGCGACGCCGGGTCTCGGATAACGTCGATTACCACCGAGCGGTCGATCTTCACCTTGTCGAAGGCGAACCGGCGCAGATAGGCGACCGACGAGAAACCTGTGCCGAAATCGTCGAGCGCCACTGACACACCGAGCTCGTGCAGCGCCTCGACGCTGCGGCGCGCTCGTTCGGGTTCGGATGCCAGGAAGCTTTCGGTAATGTCGATTTCCAGCCGATCCGGCGGCATGCCCGCCGCCTTGAGAATGGCTCCGAGGGCATCGGGAAAACCGGGATCGCGAAACTGGGTGGCAAATACGTTGACCACCATCTTGAGCCCGCCGAACGCCTTGGCGTCACGGGCAACGCGGCGCAGCACATACGTGCCGATCAGGTCGCTCATCCCCGCCTCCTCGGCAATGGCGAGGAAAACCACCGGGCTGACCGGACCGGATGGACGGATCCAGCGGACCAGCGCTTCAACACCGGAAATGCTTCCGGTTTTTGCCGAAATGACCGGCTGATAGTGCACCTGAAGGCCGTCGTTCACCACCGCCTCGCGCAATTCGGCGGCCAGCGTCGCCTTCGCCTGGCGATCGGCGTCCATACTGGCATCGTAGAGATCGACGCGGTTCTTGCCACCGGCCTTGGCGACATACATGGCAACATCGGCCCGGCGCACCAATTCGCCGGGCGTCAGCTCGCCGGCCGCATCGGCGGCGACGCCAATCGAGCACCCGACCTTCACCGTCCTACCCTCGAAATCGAAGGCCTCATCGAGGAAGTCGACAAAGCTTTCACCGAGGGCACCTGCCCGCTCGGCTGCCTCGCTCCCCTCGACCACCACGGCAAACTCATCGCCACCGAGACGGGCCAGCGTGCCATTGCTGCCAACCAGCGCCCGAAATCCCGCCGCCGTCGCCCGGATCAACCTGTCGCCGACATCATGGCCATAGGTGTCGTTCACATCCTTGAAGCCATCGAGGTCGGCGAACAGCACGGCAATGGGATGGCTGGGGCCGGCATAGGCGGCGGCGAGCCGCTGGTGGAAAGAGGCGCGGTTCGGCAGGCCGGACAGGGGATCATGGCTCGCCGCGTGGCGAGCCGCCGTCTCATCGTGGCGCAGGCCACTCATCATCTTCCAGATGGTGACGACGAGAACGCCCATCACCAAAAACAGCAGCCCCAGAACCGCCAGCACCGGCAAGCGGGCGCGCTCCATCGCTTCAGTACCGGAGACGCGCGACTCCCAGCCGATGGAACCGACGACGTTACCCGCCGCCGAGATCAAGGATACCGCGTCGGTCCCAACCGGAACCGGACCGAACGTCAGATGCCGGACACCGAGCGCCTCGGCCATGGCCGTGAACTGCGTCTCGGTCATCGGTCGCCCGACCATCACGTAGCGCAAAAGACCGGATTGCGCGGCATCGCCCGCCTCGATCCGATGCAGACCGGCGACAAGCGGCCCTAGACGCGACTGAACAAATCCCGACGCGGCCTGGTGCGGCCGCAATCGCTCCGCCGCGATAAGAGCGACGACGTCGGCCCGGCTGATCCCGATATTGTCCGGCCCAGCCACTTTGCCCTCGTGAAAGGCCTGTATCGGGGTGCCATCGGCATCGATGATCAGAAGCGTATCAAAGGAATGACCGCTCTCGGTCGGAAGACGCGGATCACCGGTCGCAAAGGTGGCATCGCCTTTATTCAGGACAGCGGCATTCCAGATGGTGAACTCGCTAGCGGTGAGCCCCATACGGGCGAGGGCCTCGTCCTTCAGCACGTCGACCACGCGTGCGATACCGTGGCGGTCGATGTCGTTTACCTCCGCCGCCATGCGCGCCATGGCCAGATAGACCACCGCGGCAGCGGCCAGCGCTGTCAGCGCGGTCGGGACGACCACGCCGAAGACGAACTCCATCCAGCGGCGATTGGTAAAAAACAATGCAATGATCCATTAGTTCTATATTGCGCAGCCTAGCGCGATACCGTTAAAGGCTCGCAAATTCCTCCGTAGACTCTCGGGAAAATGCTGACCCGTCACGCCCCTCTCCGGGACCGACTCTCAGACCGTCAGGAAATCAGGCCACCTCATGTCGAACCGCGCCCGCGCCACCCTGATCGGCCTTGCCGCCATTGTCATGTGGTCGATGCTGGGTGTTTTCACCGGCGGTTCGGGCGCTGTACCGCCCTTTCTGCTCAACGCGCTCTGCTTCGGTCTGTCCGGGTCGATCGCCACGATCTGGCTGATCGCCCGCGGTCGCACTGGCGTTTTGAGGCAACCCCTCCGGGTTTGGGCGGTCGGCACGCTCGGCCTGTTCGGCTATCATGCCCTCTATTTCACGGCGTTGCGCACCGCGCCGCTGGTCGAGGCCGGCCTCATCAACTATCTCTGGCCACTGTTGATCGTGCTGTTCTCCGGCCTCTTGCCCGGTGAGCGACTGCGCTTTCACCACTTCGCGGGTGTGGTGCTCGGCTTTTCCGGCGCGGCGCTTCTGGTAACGGCCGGCCGATCGCTATCGCTCGACGGCGGCTATGCCTTGGGCTATCTGGCTGCCTTTCTCGCCGCCGTCGTGTGGGCCGCCTACTCGGTGATCTCGCGACGTTTTGCCGGCGTACCCTCGGAAGCCGTTGCCGGTTTCTGCCTGGCGACCGCGCTTCTCAGCCTTGTCTGTCACTTCGCCTTTGAACAGACGGTGCTGCCGGCCGACCCGTTTCAATGGCTGATGGTGCTGCTGCTCGGCGCTTTTCCGGTTGGGCTCGCCTTCTTCGTGTGGGACCACGGCGTCAAGCACGGCGACATTCAGCTCATCGGTACCGCCGCCTATGCGACGCCGGTACTGTCGACCCTGCTGCTCACGCTCACCGGCTACGGCACACTCGGCTGGACGACGGCGCTCGCCTGCGCCCTCGTCACCCTCGGCGCGGTTGTCGCCGCCTGGGACGCACTGCCGTTCCGGCGCAAGCCACGCCGGGCTGTTACTTGAACGTATCCTTGCGGCGGCGCAGTTCGGCGAACACTTCCACCGCCGGATGGCCCGAAAATCCCAGGTTTTCCGCAAGTCGGGGATCGCCGGCTCTCAGGAAGGGATTGGTGAGAAGCTCCCGCTTGAGTGTCACCGGCACCGTCGGCTGACCGGCGCCGCGCAACGCTTCCACCTCGGAAAGCCGCTCGGCCAAAGCCGCATTGGCAGGGTCGACCGCCAGCGCGAAGCGTCCGTTGGACGCCGTGTATTCGTGTCCCGGATAGACTGACGTCTCTGGCGGCAGCGCGGCGATGCGCAGGAGCGACTCCCACATATCCTGAGCGCTGCCCTCAAACAGGCGGCCGCAGCCGAGCGAGAACAGCGTATCGCCGGAAAACAGCGCCCGCGCAGCCGGCGCGTAGTAGACGATATGCCCGCGCGTGTGACCGGGTGTGGCAATGACCCTGAACCCAAACGGACCAACGGAAAAGCTCTCGTCATCGGCCACCGCCTGGCCGAGCGGTGGCAGCCGGTGAGCGTCGGCCGCCGCGCCGATGAGCCGCGCCCCGGTGCGCTTGGTAATCTCGGCAGCGCCTTCGATATGGTCACCGTGATGATGGGTGAGAAGAAGGGCATCGAGCCGACCACCGGACGCTTCGACGGCGGCAAGAATCGGCGCCGCTTCCGGGGCATCGATGACCACAGCCGCGCCACTTTCCTCATCGCGGAGGAGATAGGCATAGTTGTCGCTGAGACAGGCGATGACGTCGATCTTCGGGACCATCGGTAGCCTCCTTTACCGGCTTAGAGCGCTGTTCGATCTGATTGAATCAGATCGGCGCTCTAGGTTCTTGTTTTGGAAGCATCATCTTGTCGATCCTCGTTTCACTCCGGTCGGATGATGCTCTAGCGAAAAAAGGCATTGGCCGCCCATTGCGGTGAAGCGACAGTCGATCAATATGGCGAAAAGGGCAAGGGCGCCCCGGAGCTCAGCATGTTTCTCGACGTCGTCGATCTCAGGGACTTCTATTCGAGCGACCTTGGCCACGTCATCCGGCCCATCCTTACGGATCATTTCAGGAAGATCTGGCCGAGCGTCACCGGCGACCGGCTGGCCGGCCTCGGCTTCGCGACGCCCTATCTTGCCCCGTTCCGCGACGAGGCCGATCGTACGCTGGCGCTGATGCCGGCGGCTCAGGGGGCGGTCAACTGGCCCGCCGGTGGCCCGTCCGCCTCGGCACTGGTCTGCGACGACATGCTGCCGTTGCCGGACTCCTCGATCGACCGGCTGCTGATCGTCCACGCCCTGGAGATGGCCAACGATCCGGCTGAACTGCTGAAGGAGGCTTGGCGCGTGCTGTCACCGGGCGGCCGAATACTGGCCCTCGTGCCCAACCGGCGCGGCCTCTGGGCGCGCGTCGACACCTCGCCCTTCGGCTATGGCCGGCCTTTCTCGCGTGGTCAGATCACCAAGCTCCTGCGGGAAACATCCTTCTCGCCCACCGCCTGGGACGAGGCGCTCTACGTGATGCCGGTGCCGCGCCGCCACTTCATGCATGCCAGCGCCCGCTGGGAAGCGATCGGCGCTCGCCTGTGGCCGGCCTTTGCCGGCGTCATTCTCGTGGAGGCGGCCAAGCATCTTCACCAGGGCGTACCAGTGATCCGCCGCGTCCGCTCGCCTGCGATCCGACCGGTCCTTTTGCCCTCGCCGGCCGGCCTGCCGAGCCCGCACCGCACCGGCCCCACCAGTTGAAGCGTGTTAGCGGCCGTTGCGCGACAACAGGAACACCGCCTGCGCCCCGAGAATATTCCAGACGATCCACGGCAGGCTGAACGGCAGGCGTTTGCCGGCCCCGTCGAGAACGACCGCCTGATCGACATGGGCGCCGACATCTTCCGCCAGTTCGACGAAATCGCGGATGGTGCAGAAATGGATGTTGGGCGTGTCGTACCACGAGTAGGGCAGACGCTTGCTCACCGGCATCCGGCCAAGGAACATCAAGCGGAAGCGAACGTCGAGATGCCCGAAGTTGGGCAGCGACACGACGACGCGGCGACCGATGCGCAGCATCTCGTCGAGCACGCGGCGGGCGTTGCGCGTCGCCTGGATGGTGTGGCTCAGCACCACGTAATCGAAGGACTGATCCGGATACTGCACGAGGTCGCTATCGGCATCGCCCTGGATCACCGACAGACCGCGCCCCACGGCGGCATTGACGCCTTCCTGGCTGATCTCGATACCCCGCGCATCGACGCCGCGGGTCCGTTCCAGAAGTTCGAGCAAAGCGCCGTCGCCGCAGCCAATGTCGAGCACCCGCGAGCCGGGTTCGATCAGATCGGCGATCAGCTTGAGGTCGATGCGAACGTCGGATGCAAGATCGGCGAGGTCGGTCATCGAATGCTCTCCGCCGCCGGTCCGGCAATGCCGCGCGCCCGCGCCGCGCCGGTCAGGAAGCCACGCACGATGCGAAACTGTTCGGGAATATCGAGCAGAAAGCTGTCATGGCCACGATCGCTGTCGATCTCCACAAAGCTGACCGGCGCGCCGGCGGCATTGAGGGCATGCACCACAGCCCGGCTCTCCGGGGTCGGATAGAGCCAGTCGGACGTAAAGGAGAGCACGCAGAAGCGCGTCTTCGTTCCCTTGAAAACATTGGCGAGCACGCCGCCATGGTCCGCGGCAAGGTCGAAATAATCAGTGGCACGGGTGACGTAGAGATAGGAATTGGCGTCGAACCGATCGACGAAGGTCATGCCTTGATGGCGAAGGTAGCTTTCAATCTGGAAATCGGCATCGAAACCGAAGGCGACCGCCTCACGATCCTGCAGGTTACGACCAAACTTCTGATGCAGAGAACGGTCGGACATATAGGTGATGTGGGCCGCCATACGCGCCACGGCGAGGCCCTTCTTCGGGTTACGACCGGCCTCGAGATAGCGGCCGCCGCACCAGTCGGGATCGGCCATGACCGCTTGCCGCCCCACCTCGTGGAAAGCGATGTTCTGCGAGGAATGACGATAACTGGAGGCGATCGCCACCGCCGAGAAGACGCGCTCGGGATAGCTCGCCGTCCATTGCAGCGCCTGCATACCGCCCATCGAGCCACCCACCACTGCGAACAGTTGGTCGATACCGAGAGCGGTGACCAGCATGGCCTGCGCCCGGACCATGTCGGCGATGGTGACCACCGGAAGATCGAGGCCATAGGGCTGGCCGGTCTCCGGATTGGTACTGGCCGGCCCTGTGGTGCCGAGGCAGCCGCCCAGCACATTGGAACAGATGACGAAGAAACGATCAGTGTCGATCGGCTTGCCGGGGCCTACCATCAGCGTCCACCACCCCGGCTTTCCGGTGACCGGATTGGTGCTGGCAACATGTTGGTCGCCAGTCAGCGCATGGCAGATCAGGATGGCATTGGAATGATCGGCGTTGAGTTCGCCATAAGTCTGATAGGCGATCTGCCAGGGAGCGATCGCCGGACCGGCATCGAGTGTCAGCGGCGCATCCGTACCGAAACGCATGACGAGGCTCGAAGGATTGTCGGCCTCGTTGCGGCGCAGGCTCGTCTGCGCATCGGTCTCGGTAAGTGTCGCGTCCAGCATCGTCTCTTCAGCATCCGGGCAGCTTTCGGACGACATGCGCCATGCCTGTCGCCCCGAAGGTGGTTAGCTATCGGAACGAGGACGCCAAATGTCAAGAAAATCGGCACTCCGACCATCGAGTGCCCGACGGAACGATCGTTCAAGGCGCGCCTTGGCGGATGGCGCGAACCAGATCGCGCGCCGCGACTTTGGCGGTCTGCTGATCGTCGGCGCCAAGCGGGCCACATTCCCGTTCGAAATTGTCGCGATCCTCCGTGGGAATCGGCCTGTCGCCGAGCGCGGCGACGACGATACGGAGGGCACAGGCCCTAACGGGGTCAACCTTGAAAGCGCCATAGCAGCCGTCGGCGAGACAGAAGGCAAAGTTTCTGAGAGAGGGAAGGCTGCCGGAAAGGGCTTTCGGCCATTGCGGCGCCAGCGCTGTCTGCTGGCCAGGGCAGGCAGCGTCGTTCGAGGTGGCACAATTGGCGAGAAGATCGGCATAGGCCGGGACACCGTCGGCGGCAAAGGCCGACAGGTTGCCCGAGAGGAGCAGGAAAACAAGGGCCGACAGCAGCGTACGCATGGAAACGCTCCGGGGTGTCGCATCGATCTCGCAAATAACTCAACCGCGCAACGCGATTATTTGCCGGAGACCCCTGCCCCCGCAAGCCCGACCATCTGCCTGACCTCCGCTTGTGTCAGGCCCGCCGCGCGCAGGGTCGAAAGGCCCGCCGCGCCCTTCGATTTCGACAGCTTGCGGCCGTCGATATCGATGATCAGCCGGTGGTGATGGTAGCGCGGCACCGGCAGGCCGAGCAGCGTCTGCAACAGGCGATGCACGGCAGTGGCGAAATAGAGGTCGCGACCGCGCACGACATCGGTCACCCCTTGCAGCGCGTCGTCGACGACGACGGCGAGATGGTAGGCGGCCGGCGCGAACTTGCCGGCGAGCACGACGTCGCCCCAGGCAGAGGGGTCGGCGACGATCGTCTCATGCGGCCCAACGAAGCGGTCGCCGAATTCCTGCCAGGAAAGTGATCCGGCGAGCCGGACAGCCTTGCGCATGTCGAGCCGCAGCGCATAGGGCCGGCCGGCGGCGGCAAGGGCATCCGCCTCGCCGACAGGCCGGTCGCGGTCGATCGACGGATAGAGCGGCGCGCCATCCGGATCGCGCGGCCATGGCCGGCCACTCCGCGTCTCCTCGGCGACGATGGCAGCGGCGATCTCTGTCCGGCTCAGGAAGGAACGATAGATGAGCCCACGTTCGACGAGGCTGTGGAGAGCTGCGGCATAATCTTCCGCATGTTCGGATTGGCGGCGCACCGGCCTCTCGTAAACGACGCCGAGCCAATCGAGATCATTGAGAATGGCGCGCTCGTGCTCTGGCCGGGCACGAGTCATATCGACGTCCTCGATGCGGACGAGCATGCGGCCGTTGGTCTCGGCCGCCATGTCGGCATTGATCAGCACTGACAAGGCATGGCCGAGGTGCAGCGGACCGTTGGGAGATGGTGCAAAACGGAAGACGGGAACAGTCATTCTCAAGTGGCTGGCTGGCCGGCGCTGCTGCCGGCTTCTGGCAGGCTGGACAGTATACGTTCGAGATGTTGAAGTCTCGCGCGGAAGGGAACCCTCGATGCGCCTCATTCTCACCGAAGCCGACATGGCCGAGGGCCTCGACTACCTCGAGCGAGTCGATCCGCGCCTTGTGCCGGTCAGAGCCGCGGCGGGCCCGGTCGACATTCGCTACCGCCCGCCGGGGTTCGAAGGCATCGCCCGCATCGTCGTGGCGCAGCAGCTTTCCGTGTCCAGCGCCGACGCCATCTGGTCACGCTTCGAGACCCTCCTCGGCGCGGCGACAGCCGAAAGCTATCTCCGCCAAAGCGAGGATGCCCTGCGCGCATCGGGTCTATCGCGCGGCAAGGTCAGGACGCTCCAGGCCCTTGCCGAAGCCGAAGCCGCCGGCCTCGACCTGGAAGGCCTCGCCGCCGAACCGCAGGAGGCGGCAACCGAGAAACTGACGGCGATCCACGGCATCGGTCGATGGACGGCGGAAATCTTCCTGCTGTTCTGCGCCCGCAATGCCGATGTACTGCCGGCCGGCGACCTGGCGCTACAAGTGGCCGCCGCCGAAGCATTGTCGTTGGAGGGGCGCCCAAGCGAAAAGGAATTGCGGGCGATATCAGAGCTTTGGTCACCTTGGCGCGGCGTTGCGGCGAAATTGCTTTGGGCCTATTACAAGACAATGCGGCAGGGCAGGAACGTCCTCCCGGTCTGAACCGATCCCGGAAGGAGCTTTCCATGGCCGATATCGATGGTCCGCGTATTGAACCGGCAAATGGCAAAGCCGATGCTCTTGTCGTCCTGCTGCACGGCTACGGCGCCAATGGCGAAGACCTCTACGACATCGCCGAAAGCTGGGCACCCTTTCTGCCGGACGTCGCCTTCGTCTCTCCCAACGCGCCAGACGCCTGCCCTATGGCGCCGGGTGGCCGCCAATGGTTTCCGCTGACCATGCGTGACGACACCGAGCGCTGGACGGGCGTCGTTGCCGCCGGCCCGGCTCTCGACCGCTTCCTCGACGCCGAACTGGAACGCTGGAGCGTTGCGCCGGATCGCCTCGTGCTGGTCGGCTTCAGCCAGGGCACGATGATGGCGCTGCATGTCGGCCTCAGGCGCAAGATCGCACCGGCATTGATCGTCGGCTATTCAGGCTACCTCGCGGGCGCCGAACATCTTGGCGAGATCTCGGCCAAGCCGAAAGTGCTGCTCGTTCACGGCACCGCCGATCAAGTCCTGCCGGTCGAAAGCAGCCGCGTTGCCGCCGCCGCGCTCACAGCCGCCGGGCTGCCGGTGTCGCTGCATCTTTCTCCCGGCCTTGGCCACGGCATCGACCGCATGGGACTTGTCCTCGGCCTCAGAACCATCGCCGAAGCACTCGGCGTCGACCTTCCCAATGCCGCTCACTGACAGTGCGCCTTGACGGTCGCCGCCCAATGACGGATTGAGCGCCTCGTCCATCTACGCGAATATGCGGAGAATGGTTCGTTAGGCCATCGCCTGTGAACCCATGTTCACCGGCGCCACTCTATCTATTTGGTAAGACGCAATTCCTGACGCAAAACCGCGATCACCTTTTGCTGGAATTGTCCTAGGAGGCAGCATGGTTCGGCTCAATCGCATCTACACCCGCACCGGTGACGACGGATCGAGCGGTCTCTCCACCGGAGAGCGTCGGCCGAAGGATGATGTTCGCTTCGAAGCGATCGGCAATGTCGATGAGACCAACGCGGCGGTCGGCGTTGCTCGCCTGCACATTTCCGAATATCCCGATCTCGACCTGATGCTGAGTGCCATCCAGAACGATCTGTTCGATCTCGGGGCCGATCTCGCAACACCGGAGGCCGAAGAGCCACCGGCATTCGAGCCGCTGCGGATTCTGCCCATCCAGGTCGAGCGGCTGGAAAAGGAAATCGACTATCTCAACCGAGGCCTTGCGCCGCTCACCAGCTTCGTGCTGCCGGGCGGCAGCACCGCCGCTGCCCAACTGCATGTGGCACGCACAGTTTGCCGGCGGGCGGAGCGAACGGCGGTGACGCTTGCCCGTACGGCGGGCGAGCAGGTCAACCCCGAGGCGGTACGCTATCTCAACCGCCTGTCCGACTTCCTGTTCGTGGCAAGCCGCTGGGCGAACGACCTCGGCGGCCGTGACGTGCTGTGGGTGCCCGGCCAGAACCGGGAGTGAGCAGGAAAAGCAAGCATGCCGGAGGCGCGGAAAACGCCAGGTATTCCGCCGGCTTCGACAAATGAAGAGCTGGACTTCAGGCGATTTTCTCCTCGGCGGATGCCCCCGGCAGCGCCCGCGCCACGGCAGTGCGAATTTCTGCCAGCGTGAACGGCTTGGACACGACGTCGCTGACCAGGGCGTCGAGCCCGAAAGCACGCTCCCGCTGGTCGGCGAAGCCAGTCATCAGCAGGATGGCGAGGTTAGGGAAGTCGCGGGCGACGGCGAGCGCCAGGCCGATGCCGTCCAACACCGGCATCATGATATCGGACAGCAACAGGTCGAAGTTGCCCTGCCGCGCGGTGAGGATCTCCAGCGCGATGCCACCGTCCTCGGCCTCGATGATCTCATGTCCGTCAAGTTCCAGCGCCCTCTTCACAAAGGCCCGGACCGACTCGTCGTCCTCAGTCAGCAGAATGCGCGCCATGGCTGCCCCCGGGCACTCCCGTTGGAATCGAAACAAATTCTATATAATTGTTACACAACTGGCCAGCGCGTGCCAGATCAAGGCTTCAGCCCGTGACGACACCGACGAAGGGCAACTGTCGATAGGCGTGGGCAGCGTCCATGCCATAGCCGACCACGAAAACATCGGCGCAGGAGAAGCCGACGATATCGGCCTCGATCTCCGCCTTGCGCTTGCCCGGCTTGTCGAGCAGCACGGCCACCTTGACCTCTTTCGCCCCCCGATCCTGGGTGAGGCGCCGAGCAAAGGCCAGCGTCCGGCCCGACTCCAGGATATCGTCGATGATCAGCACCGAGCGACCGGCGACGTCGGTGTCGATGTCACGGATAATCTTGACGATGCCGGAAGACGTGGTGTTGGTGCCGTAGCTCGACAGCATCATGAACTCCACCTGCGGCTCAAGGCCCTCGCGATGCAACGCACGCAGGAGATCAGCGGCGAACATGAAGCTGCCCTTGAGGATGGCGATCACCATCAGATCGTCGGGGCGGTCGGCGGCGATCTGCTTGGCAATTTCGTTGACGCGCGCAGCGATCGTCTCTTCCGAAAATAGCACGTCGATGGTTCTGCCCGTCATTCCGATCTCCTGAGGTCGCGACGGTCGATGAGCCCTGATCCACCGCGGACCGACAAGGGCGCGCATCCGGAACCGTCGCAAAGCCCCGGTCGCTTTCGGGCGGAGCTATATTACGGCTGATGCTGGTCTGTAAACCGGACTTCCACGGTCACCGACGCTTCGGGAGGGGCGAGCAGCCGCGTCTTGAAATGGACTTTGCCCGTCTGATCGATGTTGAGCTGCGGCAGAGTGTAGTTCCAGGCGTAGACATCGCGACCAGTCGATGACTTCAGCGTAACGCGAACCGCCGGCAAACTCTTGGATTCGCCGTCGAGGTTGACGATATCACCGTCGACCACCAACACCGGCGTCGAGCCGTCCATTTCCTGATGGGCCGCAACATTCTGGAAGTCGAGGCCGCGCAGATTAACCTTGAGGCCAATCAGTTCGTAGATGCCGGCGAAATCGGGGAAAGTCGCGACAATCTTTTGGCGCCCGGTCACCGCCACCACGCAGAACAACACCAGGAAGCTGACCAACAGCGCCGAAGCGACCGGTGTCGACAGGTGTCGGTCGAGCATGACGAAGGTCGAAGAGCCCCGTCGCGCCGTCTTGCCGCGCGTCTTGCGACGGCCACTGTCGAAGCCAGCCGGCGGCGCATCGATCGTGGGAGAAACATCGTCAGCTACCGGAAGCGATATCTCGCCGCCCTCGGCTTTCTCGATCTCTTCTACGATCGGCCCGGTTGCGAACAGGTCGTCGATGGCCGACTGATCATTGTCGCTTTCTGTGATCTCGGAAGCCGCCTCATCGAGCGCTTCGTCATCCTCCGGGCCCGACGAGAACAGATCGTCGATGGCCGACTGGTCGTTTTCGCCGCTCTCCACGACTGAAACCGCGTCCTCATCGAAGCCGCTCTTGGGGCCATCACCGGCAATGGCGCTGCGCCATTCATCTTCACTGGGCTCAGGGCCGGCACTTGGCGAGCGGGCAGTCGGAGGCGCGGCGATCGGTGCCTCGGGATAATCGCTGGGCGTGGCGTGCCACACGGAGCCACAACGGGCGCAACGCACCTTGCGGCCGGTGACGCCGAGCGTGCCGTCGGCAACTTGGTACCCCGTCTCGCAGGCGGGGCAGACAATTCTCATCTTCGGCCCCCGATTGGCCGCCGGCCGGGCTTCCCTGAGAGAGGGTGGCGACGCATCTCCCGCACCGCCGCTGCGGCTTTTCCAAGGGATGGCGGCAACATGCTTAATGAAACGTTAAGGACAAGGACTGCAACATCAATTATGAGCTCTGGGGACAACGACAAGAAGCCTCAAAGCAGGTTCATCCTGGCGGGAGCCGCATGATCGAGGCAAGCGAAGCGGAAGCCAAGGGCTGGATGCCCGTCGGCGACTGAGGAAGAAAAAATGAGGCGCGACCGGTGATCAGGTTTGAAAATGTCGGTCTCCGCTACGGAACGGGGCGGGAGGTGCTGAGCGATCTCACCTTCTCGATCACCCCCCATTCGTTCCAGTTTCTGACCGGCCCCTCCGGCGCCGGCAAGACGACGCTCATCCGGCTGCTGTTCCTCAACCTCAAGCCAACGCGTGGTCTCATCTCCATCTTCGGCAAGGACACGGCTCTTCTGAGACGCGCCGACATGCCGGCCCTGCGCCGCCGCATCGGCGTCGTCTTCCAGGATTTCCGCCTGCTCGACCATCTGACCACCTACGAGAATGTAGCCCTGCCTTACCGCGTGCTGGGCAAGGACGAGGCAAGCTATCGTGCCGACGTCGCCGACCTCTTAGACTGGGTCGGCCTCGGCGACCGCAAGCACGTCTACCCGCCCGTGCTGTCCGGCGGTGAAAAGCAGCGGGCGGCCATTGCCCGCGCTCTGATCACCAAGCCGGAGTTCCTTCTCGCCGACGAACCGACCGGCAACGTCGATCCGCCACTCGCCCGTCGCTTGCTGCGTCTTTTTCTGGAGCTCAATCGCCTCGGTACCGCCGTGCTCATCGCCACCCACGACATCAGCCTGATGGACCAGCTCGACGCGCGACGCATGGTCATTGAAGGCGGCCATCTCGAGATTTACGAATGAAGATGGCGGTCCCCAAGCGCAGGAGAGCCGTCATCGCGTCCAAGGCCAGACCGAGCGCCGACGCGGCCGGCACCTCGCCGATCGTGCCACCGCAAGCCATCGCCGGCCGCACGCTGGTGCTGGTCATCGCCATCATGACCTTCCTCGCCGGCTTTACCATCGCCGTCGTCTCGGTGATTGACCGCGCCGCCAACGCCTGGGCTTCCGACATCGGCCGCGAGGTGACCATCGAGGTCAGGCCACTCGATGGCGTCGTTATCGAAGCCGAAATGGAAAAGGCCGTGGCACTCGCCCAGGAATTCCCAGGCGTCGGGGCAGCTCGCAGTCTCACTGATGCCGAGACGCAGCGGCTCCTCGAGCCGTGGCTCGGCCCTGGCACCGATCTCTCCGCCCTGCCTGTGCCCCGTCTGGTCGTGGTTTCGATCGATGATGCCTCCACCTTCGACGTCAAGGCGCTCGCCGACGCGGTGGGCCGGCAGATCAGAGGCGGCAGCGTCGATGACCACGCACTCTGGGTCGACCGCCTGTCGGCCATGGCGTCATCCATGGTGCTCGCCGGAATCGGCCTGATGACGCTGATGCTCGTCGCCCTGGTGCTCTCGGTGGTGTTCGCGACCCGCGCCGCCATGGCGGGGAACCGCGACGTCATCGAGGTTCTGCACTTCTGCGGGGCCGAGGACAGCTTCATCGCCGGGCAATTCCAACGCCGCTTCCTATTGTTCGGTGTCGAAGGCGGAGCCATCGGCGGCGCGCTGGCGCTTCTTGCCATGGCAATCGCCGCCTGGGCGATCGGCGGCTCGACCGGTCGTCCCGGCGCCGACCAGCTCGAAGCTTTGTTCGGCCGCTTCGAGCTACCGGGAACCGCCTACAGCCTCGTGCTGACGCTGGTCGTGGCGGTGGCCCTGTTGACGGCGTTGACTTCGCGCCTTGCCGTGCGCCGGTCACTGTCGGCACTCGACTGACAAGCGGCATGCAAGAACGCGGGATTTGTCAATCGTCGGCCGATTTTCTACAATGACGCCATGATGGAATCGTCCGCTCCCACGAGAGAGACGGCCGACGGGCCTCAGCAAGCCTTCGGCGAGCGGACCCGCGCACGCCGATCGATAGGCGTCATCATTGCCGCCGCCTTGCTGATCGGCAGCGGCTTCTTCTTCGGCGGCTTTTTCCGTTTCGTCGATACCATCGTCACTTATCAAACGCCGTCGCCGCTGGCAGCCGACGGCATTGTCGTGCTGACCGGGGGCGCCGAGCGCATCACCGGCGCCATCGAACTGATGACCGCCGGCAAGGCGCGGCGTCTTCTGATCTCAGGCGTCCACCCCGACACCTCGGCGACGCGACTGGCCCGCATGGTCGAAGCGGAACCGGACATGATGGCCTGCTGCGTCGATCTCGACCGCCGCGCCGCCAACACCATCGGCAATGCCCTCGAAACGGCAAAATGGGCGCGGCGCAACGGCTTCCTGTCGCTGATCGTCGTCACATCCGCCTACCACATGCCGCGCTCCATGCTGGAGCTGTCGCATGCCATGCCGGATATCCGCCTCATCCCTTATCCTGTAACCCGACCCGGCCTGACGCTCGTCAACTGGTCGGAGGATCGAAACGTGATCCTGCTTCTCCTGCAAGAATACCTGAAGTATACGGCAACACGCCTTCGCCTGTCGCTCGGCGGTGTCGACGGTCTCGCCGAACTCATCGGCGGGGCTTTTGGTTGACGCATCCGTCCGAAAAGGCCGCTCACCCTGGAAGACGATCCATGCTGATCCGCTCCTACCTTTACAGCCTCGCCTTCTTCTCGGTGACCGCCGTCATGGCCGTTCTCGGCGCCCCCTTCGCGCTCGGCGGCCACCGTGGCGTGATGATCGTCGTGAAAGCTTGGACCTCTTCGCTGATCGGCCTGCACAGGCTCATCACCGGCACGCGCCACGAGTACCGTCATCTTGAGCGCATCCCGCCAGGTGGTTTCATCCTGGCATCCAAGCATCAGTCGACCTTCGAGACGTTGGCGCTGGTGCCATTGCTCGCCGATCCCGCCTTCATCCTGAAACGGGAGCTGACTTGGATCCCCGTGTTCGGCTGGTGGCTGAAACTTGCCGGCAACATTGCCATCGATCGCGGCAGCCCAACCACCGCCTTGCGAAAGGTGATCGAGGGCACCCGCGCCGCCGTCGCCGCGGGACGCCAGGTGATCATCTTTCCGGAGGGAACGCGCGCCGAAGCCGGTGCCCGACCCGACTACAAGCAAGGCATCGCCCAGATCTACAGGTCGCTCGACGTGCCGGTGCTGCCGGTCGCCCACAACGCCGGCACCGTCTGGCCGCGCAAGGCGCGCGTGCATCGGCGCGGCACCATCGTCGTGGAGTTCCTGGAGCCGATCCCACCCGGCCTCAAGCCGCGCGACATGTTTCAAAAGTTGGAGAGCGATATCGAGGCGGCCTGCGATCGGTTGCTACTCGAAGCCGCGACACGGGGAGATGACCTGCCGGTGACGGCGCGCACGCGCGTTGACGAGCTTAGGGCACCTCAAACATCAACCTGAGGAGCCGTTGCCTCCTTCCGCAAGCGCCGCGACAACCCTTTCAAGGGCCAGGTCGCGGATGCCCATATCCTGCAAGCGCTTGACCGTTGCCGTGACGTAGTCGGCATTGGGCCCCATCTCGCCGGTGCTTTGACGGATAATGGCGAGCGTCTCCTCGAAGTCGAGGCCGCCGGCATATTGCTCGTGCCCTTGATTGGCGACGTAGACCAAGGCTCCAACCGTCTCGCCACTGGCCAGCCGCGCTGGCCGGACGACCTCGTGATAGACCATGGAAATCTGCTCGCGCGCCCTGAGGTAGGCGATCACCGCGTCGCGGTCCGCCTCGGCAACCTCGAAGGCGACGCCATGACAGGAACCGCCGCGATCGAGGCCGAACACCAGGCCCGGATTTTCCGGCGTCCCACGATAGTGCGTCGAGCGAATGCAGAGAGCACGACGAACGCCATGCATGCGTGCCTGCACCGCCCTCAGGTATGGAAAACCGGGGTTCCACATCAGCGAGCCGTAGCCGAACACCCAGATGCTCGCGTCCATCCTTCCGCTCCGTCCTGTTAGCATCAAAATGCGTAGCATTTCGAAGGACGAATGCAACGCTTGGCGAAGACGATTCCATCTTTCGCCACATTGCTCTAGTGGATGGAAGGTGAACAGTGCGTCCACGGGGGCGCCTGTGTCTTGCGGGAGAAGCGCCATGACGCGGACGATACGATGGGGCCTCTGGACGATCGTCGCGGTCGCTCTCTTGTGGACTGGCGTATGGTTCGGCGCCCGCTGGTGGCTCGGCAACACCATTCACAGCTCTATCGCCGATCTCTCGGCGAGGAATGGGGTCATCATCGACTGCGCCGAGGAAAAAATCGCGGGCTGGCCCTTTCAGCTAACCGTCAATTGCAACGGTGGCCTGGTCGTCGCCTTTTCCGACGGCGGCAAATTTGCGACCGCTGGCGCGCATGGCGAAGCGTCTGTCTTCGACCCTCACCGACTCGATTTCCGCTTTGATGGAGCGACCTCCTACACGGCCCCCGACAGTCGGCGGCTCGACCTCGCCGCCAGCGAACTCGCCGCCAGCGTCGGATTTGCCGATGGCCTCGCCAATCGACTCGCCCTCAGAACCGTCGACCTCTCGGCAACCGGACCGCTCGCCGGCGGCACCGAAGGCAAGTTGACGATAGGGCGCGGCGAGCTTTTGCTGGCGCGCGCCGCCGAACGGCCTGAAGACGCCGATATCGCCGCCACGATCGACAACCTAGGTATTGCCGTCGGCTCAACGTCGCTGACACCGGTTCCGGTTCGCCTGACTCTGGCTGCCACTCTCGCTGAAGCCGACATGGCCACGGCCGGTCCCACGGCGCTCGCCGGCTGGAAGGCAGCGGGCGGCAAACTGACCCTGCATCGGCTCGCCGCCGAACTCGGCGGCGCCTCGCTGACGCTGACGGGCGAAGGCACGGTCTCGGAGACCGGCCTGGTGGAAGCCGAGGGGAAGATAACCGGCCGCGACCTCAACGCACTGACGCTGGCCGCGGCGGCTGGCGGCAGGAGCCTTACCCCGGAGGTCGCCGGCCTCGTCATGGCTTTCGTCTTGATGGGCTCGGCCGCCGACGACGGCGGTCGCTCCATCGGGCTCAAGGTCGCTGACGGCGTCGTCTCGGCCAATGGCCGAAAGATCGCCCGGATCGCGCCGCTATTCTGACGCGGGCTTCGGCGGCGCTTTATGGGAGCGGCCGAAATCCGCCCCCGGCTCGTCCTGACCCAGTGTTAGAATGCCGCGGCGGATGGCACGCGTCCGGCTGAACAGATCATAGAGTCGGTCGCCCTCGCCCCAGCGAATCTGCCGCTGCAACGCGAACAGATCCTCCTGAAAGCGACCGAGCACCTCCAGTACCGCGTCCTTGTTGTGCAGGAACACGTCGCGCCACATGGTGGGATCGGAGGCGGCGATGCGGGTGAAGTCACGAAAGCCGCCGGCCGAGAATTTCATCACTTCCGACTCGGTGACCTTCTCAAGATCGGCAGCGGTGCCGACAATGTTGTAGGCGATCAGATGCGGTAGATGACTGGTGATGGCCAGCACCAGATCGTGCCGCTCGGCGCTCATGCACTCAACGTTGGCGCCCATGCCGGCCCAGAAGGCGACGAGCCGGTCGAGTGCCTTGGGATCGGTGCTCTCTTCGGGGCAAACGATCGACCAGCGATTGACGAACAGCTCGGCAAAGCCGGCGTCGGGGCCGGAGTATTCGGTGCCGGCCACCGGGTGAGCCGGAATGAAATGAACGTTGTCCGGCAGGTGCGGTTTCATCTGCCGGACGACCGAGCCCTTCACGGAACCGACGTCGGAGACGATGGCACCAGGCTTCAGACGCGACGCGATCGCCTGGGCCACTCCCTCGGCGGCACCGACCGGCACACAGGCGATCACCAGGTCGGCGCCCGCCACGGCGTCGCTGGCAGCAGCGTGGTAGCTGTCGCCGAGCGACAGCTCCTCGGCGCGTTTCAGGATGACCGGCGACAGGTCGGAGATGGCGATTTCATCCACGAGACCGTTGAGACGGGCCGCCCGGGCGATCGACGAACCGATCAAGCCGATGCCGATGATGGCGAGGCGAGGAAACAGGGTATCGCTCATGCCGATGCCTTCATGAAAATCGTCAGGACCTCGACGAGGCAGCGACAGGCTTCTTCAGAGCCCACGGTCACCCGCAGAGCGTTGGGCAGCCCGTAGCCCCCCACCTTGCGCACCACGACGCCTTCGGCGAGCAGAGCCTTGTCGGCGGCATCGGCCGTCTTCCCAGTCTCAGGAAAATGAACCAGCAGAAAGTTGGCGACCGAGGGGGTTACCGTCAGGCCGAGCGTGCCGAGTTCGGCGGACAGCCAGGCGCTCCAGCGAAGGTTATGCTCGACCGCCGCCTCGACGAAGGCGCGGTCGCGCATGGCGGTGGCACCGGCGGTGATGGCCGCCGCGTTGAGATTGAACGGTCCGCGCACCCGCTCCAGCACGTCCACGATGGCCTTGGGGCCGTAGAGCCAGCCGATGCGAAGCGCCGCGAGCCCGTGGATCTTCGAGAAGGTGCGCGTCATCACCACATTGTCGGCCGACGCGACCAGCTCGACACCACTCTCATAATCGTTGCGGCGGACATATTCGGCATAGGCGGCGTCGAGCACCAGAAGCACGTTGCCCGGCAACCCGGCATGCAGCCGCCGCACCTCGGACATGGGAATGTAGGTGCCGGTGGGGTTGTTCGGATTGGCGAGGAACACCATGCGCGTCCGCGGCGTCACGGCGGCGAGAATGGCATCGACGTCGGTGGTGTAGGCGGTCTCGTTCGCCACCACCGGCGTCGCGCCGGCGGCAAGGATGGAAATGCGATAAACTAGGAAGCCGTGCTCGGAATAAATCGCCTCGTCACCGGGCGACAGATAGCACTCGGCGAGCAGATGCAGCAGTTCGTCCGAGCCGTTGCCGCAGATGACGCGGTCAACGTTGAGGCCGTGGGTCTCGGCGATGGACTGTCGGAGCTCGGTCGACGAGCCGTCGGGATAGAGTTCCAGCTTGCTCGCCACCCGCCCATAGGCTTCCACAGCCTTCGGGCTCGGCCCTAGCGGCGTCTCGTTGGAAGACAGCTTGTAGAGCTTCTTACCCACAGCCGCCTTCGACCCGCCGGGAACATAGAGGTCGATGTCGAGGATGCCACTGCGAGGAACAGGCGCGAGAAATGTATCGGACATGAGAGAACGCCTCGAAAATACCGGCGCCCGTCATACGGCACGCATCACGGCCGCGCAAAGGAAAAGCGGGATGGGCTTGGAGGTTGGGGCATTGAGATGGCTGTCGTGGGATGCGCGGCGGGAAATTCTACTGGTGCGAGTCGGATGGCGACGCCTGCGAGAACCGGAGCGGGCTAAGCCAGGTGGCCACCTCAGTAGAATTTCTCTCAGCCGAGGAGCCAGGCCCAGAAGGTGGTGGTCACCACGCCGACGGCGGTGGTGATGGTGATCGACGACGAGGCGAGGCCGTGGCCGACACCGAAGCGATTAGCGATCAGCCAGGCGTTGATGCCGGTCGGCACCGACGACGTCAGCACCAGCGCCGCCGTCCAGGTCGCATCAAGGCCGAGCAGGCGGCTCGCCGCGTAGACGGAGGCCGGCAGCAGGAACAGCTTGAACGCCGAAGTGACGAGCGCCGGTCCGATACCGTCGGAAATGCCGTATTTCATCAGCGCCATGCCAAGCGAGATCAGGGCCGCCGAGCCGGCGATATCGCCAATGTCGTTCACCACCGTGCCAATGACGCCGGTCAGCGGCAGATCGGATATTCGCCACAGCGAGCCGAGCACCAAGCCGACCACCAGCGGATTGCGCACAAGGTTGCGGCCAACCTGTTTGAGGATAGCGGAGATCGGCTGGGCCGGCCGGCCGCTCGTCTGCCGTTCGGCTTGCTCCATCAGCACGGTGCCGGCAATCATCATCACCGGCAGGTGGGCACAGAGCAGGATCGACAGCGCCACCACACCGTCATCACCAACGATGCGTTGAACGAGCGGCAGGCCGATGAACAGGTTGTTGGCAAAGGCGGAGCTGACGCCGGCCAGCACGCCGATGCGAGCATCCCGGCCGAACAGGCGAGTCACCGCCAAGTGGCCGGCCGTCCAGGTGACGGCAACCCCCGCAAAATAAGCCACCCAGATCGTCCAGGGCGAGCTGCCTTCGACATGCGCCACCGCCACCGTCTTGAACAGCAGCGTCGGCATGGCAATGGTGAAGACAAAGTCGGAAAGAGCATCCCCGACCTCCGCCTTCATCACACCGAAGCGGACGAGGAGGTAGCCAATCAGGATCAGCAGAAAGATGGGCAGGACGTCGAGAGCAATGGCGATCACGGGCGGCAACCGACGCTGAAGCCGAGGAAGAGCCGGCGGCCATGGCGGCACGTCGGAGATCGGCGGGGAAATTAGACTTTCTGCCTACTCTGCCTGTCGCGTGTCTCGCAAGGCCGAAGCAATGCGGATCGGTTCGCTTGCCTCGGGAGAACAGCGGTGACAAACTCCGGTCCATGCTCGGGAAGATAGCCATGTTGAGAAGCCTCGCCGCCGCCGTCGTGCTGGTCGGCCTCACTTTGCCCGCTGCCGCCTTCGAACTATCTTTCACCTGGGGGGCGACGCCGGCCTGCGACAGCGGCCGTCCGTCCGTGGTGGCAAGCCCCGAATTTCACCTTGCCAACGTGCCGCCCGGCACGCGCGTCATTGTCTTCGAGATGATCGATCTCAACGCGCCCGACTTCCACCATGGCGGCGGTACGGTTTCCTATGCCGGCGATGGTCTGGTACAAGCCGGCGCTTTCCGCTATCTCGGCCCTTGTCCACCGGCCGGCCCGCACCGCTACATGTGGACGGCGACCGCCAGGGATCGCGGCACGACATTCGGACGGACGCTCGACACAGCGTCGGCGACCCGCTCCTTCCCCAACTGACCGAGGCGAGACATGACCACGCAAACCACCGAAGCGCGTATCGACGCGCTTGAGGAGAAGATCGCCTTTCAGGACCAGGTGATCGAGGATCTCAATGCCGCGGTCACCGACCAGTGGAGGGAGATCGACACGTTGAAACGTCTCGTGACCAATCTCCTTGATGAGGTCAAGGAGATGGAGCTGGCGGCGCGGGCACCGGCGGGTCGCGAACCACCGCCGCCGCATTATTGACCGGAACGGACGCCGCCTTCAGGCGGCGCGCATTTCGTGCATGAGCCGATCAACTTCGGCTTGCAGAACTTTGGTATCGCCAAGCATCTGGCGAGCCTGCGCGGCCACTTCATGCGACTTCGAGTCGGACGCCTCGGCGTTTTCCATCAGCCGGGTCATGTCGGTCGCAAGACTGCCAACAGCGGTAAGCGTCGATGAAATCGCACGGGTGATCTCGGAGACGGCGGCGTTCTGCTGATCCAGCGTCGAAGCGATCGAAGAGGCAACCTCGTTGACGCGCTCGATCGATTGCTCGACGGTGCCTGTGGCCTGCACCGCCTCGCCGGTTGCCGACTGGATGACCCCGATGCGCCGGGAGATTTCGTCGGTGGCCTTGGAGGTTTGAGCGGCGAGCTGCTTTACTTCCGATGCCACCACCGCAAATCCTTTGCCGGCCTCGCCCGCGCGTGCCGCCTCTATGGTGGCGTTGAGGGCCAAAAGGTTGGTCTGGTCGGCGATTTCCTGGATCAAGGCCACCACCTTGCCAATCTCGCCCGACGCCTCGTCGAGGCCACGGATCACTTCGGTGGCACGGGCTGTCTCGCGCACGGCGCCACTCGAAATTTCAGCGGCCTTGTCGACCTGAGCAACGATCTCGGAAATCGATGCCGACAGCTCCTCGGCGGCGCTCGACACCGCCTGCACATTGTCCTTTGCCAATCTGCCGGCCTCGGCCGAGGCCTCCGCTTGGCGACGGGTGTGGTTCGACACGGCGAGCAGGTCGGAGGCGACCCGTTCGAAACCTGTCGCGGTGCTCTCGATGCCGGCCGAAGTCTCGCGGAACGACCGATCGAAACCGTCGGCAAGCCCGGTCAGCGCATCGCGCCGTGCCTTTTCCATGGCGGCGGCCCGCGCCGCCTCGGCATCCGCCTCAGCGGCGATGCGTTCGCGTTGCAGATCGCGGAAGCGGGAAACGGCGCGGCCGATCAGCCCGATCTCGTCCTTGCGGGTCGCTCCGGAAATCTCGGCGTCGAGGTCGCCGCCCTGGAGGCGGTCCATCGAACGGGTCAGGCGGGACAGCGGCCCGGTAATGCCGCGCGCCACGACAAACGACAAAGCACCGAGCATGACCAGAGAGACAAGGGTGATCAGGCCGATCCGGCGGGTGCTCGCGGCAAGCGACGCCTCGATATCGGAGACGTGAAAACCGGTGCCAAGCATCCAGTTCCAGCCCTCGACGTTGGCAGCATAGGCGAGCTTCAGCGATGGCTCCTTGGTGCCGGGCTTTACCCACATGTATTCGTAGTTACCACCGCCCGCCTTGGCGATCGCCAGCATGTCGCGGACCAACAGCTTTCCGTTGGTATCCTTCATATCGATGAGGCTCTTACCCTCGAGTTCCGGCTTGGCCGGCAAGAGAATGTTCAGGCCGTCGGCATCGTAGATGAAGAAGTAATTCTTGTCGGGACCGAAGCGAACCGGCCTCAACACCGCCTTGGCAGCATCCTGAGCCTCAGCCACGCTCATCTCGCCTTTGGCGGCGCGATCGCGGAAGCCCTCGATCATCGATCGAGCCGTCTCGACCTGATCTTGAAGCTCAAGCTTTTTCTGGTCCATCAGCTCCGAACGAAGATCGGCATAGCCCAGATAACCAATTGTCCCGAGCGCGGCAATCGCCAGCAGGACGATGGCGGCGATCTTGGCGGATACGGAGTGGATGCTGAACATTGTCACTTGCCTCAGCGGTATTTTCCCGCAGACCGGGATAATTTCCATTTAGGCTTCGGCCGTTAACTTTGGCTTACTCAACCTGTTCGCATAGTGAAATTATTGACAAAAAATCAGTTAAGCCGCCCTTTTTGAACACTTAGCCGACGAGGCCACCCTCCTCCTCGATGAAGCGAACGACGTCCGCAACGTTGTGCCCGCGCCGCACGTCGGTGAAGACGAAGGGTCTGCCCTTGCGCATCAGCTTGGCGTCCCGATCCATCACCTCCAGCGAGGCGCCAACATACGGGGCAAGATCGATCTTGTTGATCACCAGGAGGTCGGAACGGGTGATGCCCGGTCCGCCCTTGCGCGGGATTTTGTCTCCGGCCGAGACGTCGATGACGTAGATCGTCAGGTCGGCCAGTTCCGGCGAGAAGGTCGCGGCCAGATTGTCACCACCGGACTCGATGAGGATGAGATCAAGGCCGGGGAACTTTTCGTTCATGTCGGCGATAGCAGCGAGATTGATCGAGGCATCTTCGCGGATCGCCGTGTGCGGACAACCGCCCGTCTCGACACCGGCGATGCGCTCCGGCGGCAAAGCGCCGGACCGCGTCAGAAACTCGGCATCCTCACGCGTGTAGATGTCGTTGGTGATGGCGGCGATTTGGTACCGGTCGCGAAGAGCCTTGCAGAGCGCGTCCATCAAGGCGGTCTTGCCGGATCCCACCGGGCCGCCGACGCCGATACGCAGGGGGCCGTTGGCTGTCTTGGTCATGAGCGGAACAACCTCGTGTACTGGGTTTCGTGGGCCATGGAGGCAATGTCGGCACGCAGGCAGGCCCCACCGACGTCATCGAGCGAGGCGAGCAACGCATCGGCCGCGACGGTGGAAACGATGGGAGCAAGATCTCGAATCGCCCGCTGCCCCTCGGTCTGACCGAGCGGCACCGCGCGCACCGCCGCCGACACCAGGTTGGCGGCGAAGGCGGTGAGATAGGCCTCGACCGTCTCGGTGAGCGGCAGTTGGTGATCGAAAGCGGCTACCGCTACCGCCACCGGATAGGCGATTGGGTTGGGTGTCAGGCGGCCGGCAAGATCGACGAGCGTCGGCGCCCCCCACGTATCGGCAATGGCCGTCACAAAGGCGCGTCCCTGTGCCCCGCTCTCAAGCCGCCGCTCCCTGGAGGGCTGCAGCGCATAGGCGAGTTCGGCAATCTCCCGGAGATCGTCGGCCCGACCACCAGAGGCGGCGCGAAAGGCGGTGACGAGCAGGATGGCATCGCTGCGACCGGCCCCGTGGCGGAGAATGTCGGAAAGCCAGGCGGTGAGCGCCGCCGCCGACGTGACGGTACCGTCCTCCACCGCCCATTCGAGACCATGGCTGTAGGTAAAGGCGCCAACCGGAAAGGACGGCGACAGCCATGTCATCAAACGCGACAGCGCCGCCCCGGCCGAGGGTTCATTCATGCTTGTGGCTGTGCCCATGAGAATGGTCGTGGCCGTGCGCGGGATCATGGGAATGATCATGACCACAGCCGCAATCATCACCATGGACGTGCTCATGATGCTGATGGACGCCCGCCTCGCCGTGTTCGTGGTGATGACGTTCCGGTCCATGCTCATGGGTGTGCTCGTGCTCCCCATGATCGTGATCGTGGCCATGGGTCTCACCGTGGCCGTAGGCACCGCCCTCCGGATCGAAGGCGGCCAGCACCGGCGTCACCGCGGCGCCGAGGCCCTTCAGCATGTCCTCGATGACGTGGTCGTAGCGGATGCGCAGCCGATCACCGAGGAATTGAGCCGGCAAATGCCGGTTGCCGAGGTGCCAGGCGACACGAACGAGATCAACGGGATCGGCGGCTGCGATCTCAAGCAGGCGTTCGGGCACCGCCTGCACCAGGATCAGCCGCCCGTCCTCGAGTTCAAGAGCATCGCCGTCCTTCATCACCGCCGCTTCCTTGAGATCGAGAAGGAATACGGTCTTGCCAACGCAACGCATGACGAGGCGGCGGCGGTGGCGATCGTCGCGCTCGAGAGCAAGCGTATCCGCGGGTGTGCCGGACCAAGTGCCGGCGGAAAGGATGCGAGTGGCGGTGATCATGGCGTATCGGCCCTGGCAGACGAGGGAAGTGACGGACGGATGAGCTTAGCCAAAAGCGCCGCCGAGGCAAGCGCCGCTGACATCAAGGCGAGACCAAGCAGCGCAGCGGCGGCAACGCCGGCCTGATGGATGACGGCGACGAAAATCACCGGCGCCACGGCATTGGCAATGTTCTGCGGCAGCGCCAACCGGCCAGAACGGCGGGAGAATTCGTCGGGCGGGAAGAAAGCCAGTGGCAACACCGCCCGCGCCATGGCCGAAAGGCCGGCGCCGAAGGCATAGATCGCCACAAAGGCTGGCAACAGCCAGACACCATCGACACCCGTGACAAGCAGCGCAAAGGAGCCGCCCATCAACAGCGCGGCCGCCGCCGTGGTGGCAAGCGGCCCACCTCGCCCATCGAGGACGAGATCGGCAGCGCGAGCTGCGATGCTGACCACCGGCCTGACGGTGCCAAGCCACAGGGCATATTCCACAGAGGCCCCCGCCCCGCGAAGAAGTTCGAGATAGGCCGCGGCAAGGCCAAAGGTGGTGAAGGAAAAGGCGACGGAGATGACACCGATGTGGCGGAAGGCGCGCGCTGCGCCATCAGCATCAAGGATGATCGACGGCCGCTGGGTCGCTTCCACTTCCTTCGGAAGAGCGCGGAACGGCGGCAGGACAAAAAGGTGGAGCGGCAAACAGAGGAAAAGATGTAGTCCGGCCATGGCGAGGAGCGTGACGCGCCACCCGACCACGGCATCGATGGCGTCGAGAATCGGCCAGAATATGGTCGAGGAAACGCCGGTGAAAATCATCAGCACGCCGATCGTCCGCCGCCCGGCCGCTCCCTCGCGCTCGACAGCCGCCGCGTAGGCTGGCACCGACAGCGACAACGCCCCGGCGGCGCCAATCATCGTCCAGGCCATGAAATAGCCTACCGGCCCTTCGGCCGCGGCGAGCAGGGCAAGACCAACCGTCGAGGCAGCGGAGCCAAGTACAAGCACCCTCTGAGCGCCCATCCGCCGCACTGCCTCGCCCACCGCCGGGCCGGTCAGGCCAATCACCAGCATCATCAGCGTCAGGCCGAAGAAGGTCGTATCGATGCTGAGGCCAACGTCTGGCGCCATTTTGCGCGCCATCACGCCCGGCATATCGAAGGTTGTTCCCCAACCGATCACTTGCGTGACGGCAAGCACACCGACGAGGCGGAGGCGAGCGGAGGACGAAAGACGCAAATTCACAATTTCGGTTCCGGGTGGGATCTTCCCGGGGCATTCTCCCCACCGGCGTATGTCATCATCGGCAGGCGGCAGGGCGACGGTTGCTTTTGATGATCCTGAGGAAAAGCAAGCATGACGATAAAACTCGTTCCCGAACTGAATGTCGACGATCTCGAACGCTCGCTGGCGTTCTATGTCGAGCTTGCCGGATTCAACATCCGTTATCAGCGACCGGAGGATCGCTTTGCCTATATCGAGCGCGATGGCGTCGAATTGATGATGGAAGAAACCTTCGGTCCGGGCCGCCGCTGGCATCCGGCGCCGCTTGAGCATCCTTACGGCCGGGGCCTCAACTTCCAGATCGAAGTGGCAAATGTGACGGAACTCTATGCCCGCCTGCGCGATGCCGGCTGTTCCTTCATTCTGGATCTGGAAGAGAAGTGGTACCGCGTCGGCGACAGCAACGAAGGCCAACGGCAATTCGTCGTCGCCGACCCGGACGGTTATCTTCTCCGCTTCTGCGAAGCTATCGAGTAGCGCCCCTCAGAACAGGAAATAGCGTTGCGCCATCGGCAAAACGTCGGCCGGCGCGCAGGTAAGCAGTTCTCCATCGGCTCGCACCTCGTAGGTCTCGGGGCCGACTTCGATGGTGGGCGTCGCCGAATTGTGGATCAAGGAGGCCTTCGAAATGCCGCCGCGCGTGTTCTCGACCGGTAGCACGACGCGATCGAGACCGAGCTTTTCCTTGATGCCGTTCTCGTAGGCGTAGCGCGACACGAAGGTGACCGACGAACGGGTCATCGCCTTGCCGAAGGCGCCGAACATCGGCCGGTAGTGCACCGGCTGCGGTGTCGGGATCGAGGCGTTGGGATCACCCATGGCGGCCGCGGCGATGGTTCCGAGCTTCAGCACCAGGTCGGGCTTCACACCGAAGAAGGCCGGCGTCCACAGCACGAGATCGGCGAGCTTGCCGACCTCGACCGAGCCGACGTGCTTGGAAAGGCCCTGCGCAATGGCTGGGTTGATGGTCACCTTGGCGATGTAGCGCTTGACGCGGAAATTGTCGGCGTCGGTGCCGACGTCCTCGGCCAAGGCCCCGCGCTGCACCTTCATCTTGTGCGCCGTCTGGAAGGTGCGGATGATCACCTCGCCGATGCGGCCCATGGCCTGACTGTCGGAAGAAATGATCGAGAAGGCGCCCATGTCGTGCAGGATGTCTTCGGCCGCGATGGTCTCCTTGCGGATGCGGCTCTCGGCGAAGGCGACGTCCTCGGGGATCGACCCATCGAGGTGATGGCAGACCATCAGCATATCAAGATGCTCGTCGAGCGTATTGCGCGTGTAGGGCCGCGTCGGGTTGGTCGACGACGGCAGCACGTTGGGAAGACCGGCTACCTTGATGATGTCGGGCGCATGACCGCCGCCGGCACCTTCGGTATGGTAGGCGTGAATGGTGCGCCCCTTGAAGGCGGCGATGGTATCCTCGACGAAGCCGCTCTCATTGAGCGTGTCGGTGTGGATCATCACCTGCACGTCGTATTCGTCGGCGACCGACAGGCAATTGTCGATGGCGGCCGGCGTGGTGCCCCAGTCCTCATGCAGCTTCAGGCCGCAGGCGCCGGCCTTGACCTGCTCGATGAGCGCCGCCGGCAGCGAGGCATTGCCCTTGCCGGAGAAGGCAAGGTTCATTGGCAACCCCTCGGCCGCCTCGATCATCCGCGTGAGATGCCAGGGACCGGGCGTGCAGGTGGTGGCCGCCGTGCCGGTGGCCGGCCCGGTGCCGCCGCCCAGCATGGTGGTGATGCCGGCATAGAGCGCCTCGTCCACCTGCTGCGGGCAGATGAAGTGGATATGGGTGTCGAGCGCACCGGCGGTGAGGATCTTGCCTTCACCAGCGATCGCCTCGGTGCCTGGACCGACGATGATGGTGACACCCGGCTGGACGTCCGGATTGCCGGCCTTGCCGATGCCGGAAATGCGGCCATCGGTGATGCCGACGTCGGCTTTGTAAATGCCGGAATGGTCGATGATCAGCGCGTTGGTGATGACGGTGTCCACCGCCCCCTCGGCCCGGCTCGCCTGGCTCTGGCCCATGCCGTCGCGGATAACCTTGCCGCCGCCGAACTTCACCTCCTCGCCATAGATGGTGAAATCCTTCTCCACCTTGACGAACAGCTCGGTATCGGCGAGGCGCACCTTGTCGCCAACGGTAGGACCGAACATGTCGGCATAGGCAGCGCGGGACATGCGGTAGGGCATCTGTCAGTCTCCTCAAGAGAGCAGCTTGAAACTCGCGTGTCCGGCCGCTTCGCGGTCGAACGTAAGGGTGTAATCGGCGCCGCACGCTTGGGCCGTCGCCGCGATCAAATAGTCGACGAAGCCAGCGGGACCTTGCGCATAGGCATCGACGGCCGCCGACACGGCGACACGATCGGAAAATGCCAGATGTGCATTATCCAGAAGCGCCCACAAAATATCGGCAATCCGGGCGCGCGGGAATTTCTGCCGCTTGGCCAGCAACCAGAAGATTTCCACCAACACCTCGTTTGGTACAAGAAGAGGATCAGATGCGGCCGCCTCGTCGATCAGATCGCGAGCGATCGGGCTCTGCGTGGGATCGTCGTTGCGTAAGTAGCGGACGAGGACATTGGTATCGATAGCCCTCATTGCCGGAGCCGCTCCGCCACGCCTTCGGCCACTGCCTCTCCGACGGCCTCCCGCAGATCTTGATCGGACATCCGCGTGCCATCGGAAGCCAGACCAAAACCGGCGCCGACCCGTATCTTTCTGACCCGCACCCCCAACCCCCCATCGAGCTTGCGGAAAAACACCAGCTCATCGCCGGGTTCGACGCCGAAGGCATCTCGCACATCGGCCGGGATAGTGATCTGGTTCTTCGACGTCACCTTTGCGACACCCATGGATTTTGCCTTTCAAAATACGATTTCGTCAGACAATACCACAAAACGTAAGGCGTTTAGAGCTTCCCCATCACCGCCTGCCGAAAGCCGTAGACCTCACGCTTTCCCGCGTAGGGCACCAGGGTCACCGACCGGCTCTGGCCGGGCTCGAAGCGAACGGCGGTACCGGCGGGAATGTCGAGCCGATAGCCGCGCGCCTTGTCGCGGTCGAAGATGAGAGCGGGATTGGTCTCGGCAAAATGATAGTGGCTGCCGACCTGCACCGGCCGGTCGCCGGAATTGGCAACGTCGAGCACCGGCGCCGGTCTGCCGGCGTTGAGTTCGATGTCACCGCCGGGAGTGATGACTTCACCTGGAATCATGATCGTTCCTTTCAGGCGGCGCAGGGCGCGCCCTTGAAGACGCGGACGGTGGACGCCGGATTGGCGGCGAGCTTGTTGGCCGGACGTACCGGCCGGCGAACCAATTCGCCGCCGCAGTTGGGGCAGACCCCATTCAACACGTCCGTCGCGCAATCGGGGCACCAGGTGCACTCGAAGGAGCAGATATAGGCTTCCGCCGCTGGCGGCAGATCACGATCGCAGCATTCGCAGTTGGGACGAAGTTCGAGCGCCATGAGCTCACCTGATCGGTTCGTGGACGGTGACCAGCTTGGTGCCGTCGGGGAAAGTCGCCTCGACCTGCACATCGTGGATCATCTCGGCGATGCCTTCCATCACTTGCTCGCGGCGCAGCACGGTGGCACCGCCCGCCATCAGCTCAGCCACGGTCCGACCGTCGCGGGCTCCCTCCACAACGTAGTCGGAGATAAGGGCCACCGCCTCCGGATGGTTGAGCTTCACGCCCCGCTCGAGGCGGTTGCGGGCCACCATGGCGGCGAGGCTGACGAGCAGCTTGTCTTTTTCGCGCGGCGTCAGATTCATCGGTCTTCCTCGTCTCAGATCGACCAGGCGCGCGGCAGCGGCCAGCCGGTGAGGGTTTCGATCAGGGGTTCGACAATGGCGCGCAGGTGGCGCCCGTCAAGGGCAAGACAGCGTATGGACAAGAGGCCATCGAAAACGGAAGCGCCAGCTTCGAGGCCGTCGCGGGCGAGTGCCGCGATCAGCTCGCGTACGCGGTCGAGCTGAGACGCCGCCTCGGGCGCGGCTACCAGCACACTGGCAAAGGCACGGGCGCCGCGACCAGTGGCGCCGCCCGACAGAATCACTTGGCTGTCGCCCGAAAGGCGCAAGGCGTCGGCATAAACGAGCCGACCATCGCGCCGGACGCGCCAATGATCGGAGAGATCGACGGAGTTAACCTCCTCGCCCATGGCGGTGCGGCCGAGCACGATGCTTTCAACGGCGATAAGACGAGCGTCGCCCATGAGATCGACGTCGAAGCGGCGACGAAGGCCGGCGCCATCGAAGATGATCGTTTCCTGCGGTAGCCAGCGGGCATTCGCCCCGGCCTCGACGACCAGCCGGTTCTCGATGCGGCCGACACCCTCCGAGCGACGGTAGATGCGTTCGGCGGCCTGGGTGGTGACGGTGGCCGTCGTTCCCGCCCCGAGACGCGCCTCGAAGGTGAGGTGATCGCCACCGGTGACACCGCCGGCACTGTTGAGAAAGACGGCGGCCGGCCCCGAACCATCATACACCTTAGGCAACCGCACCTTGGCCGAACCATCCTGGAAGAGATCGGCGAGCCGCGTCTCTTCCCGTCCGGCAATTTGCCGCAACGCGAAGGCAACACGTGCGACGCCATCGGCCCGTTCAAGCCGAGGCGTTTCCTTCTGAGTCGACACTGCGGTCGAAACTACTGCCAAGCTCCCCCCAATGCCCCTTCGGTCAGCGCTACGCTGCCCGGCACTGTGGCAAAAGGCCCGCCAGCCGGCGAGCCCAAAACTTGGGCAGATGAAGCCGCTAAATCAGCCAGTCCGGCAGGCGATCAAGGCCGATCAGATCATCATAGGAGGGACGCGGCCGCACCACCGCCCAGCGATCCCCATCCACCAGCACCTCCGGCACCAGAAGACGGGAGTTGTAAGTGCCCGCTTGAACCGCGCCATAAGCCCCGGCCGAGAAGACGGCCAACAGTTCGCCCGGCTGGGCCACCGGCAGATTGCGATCGCGTGCCAGATAGTCGCCGCTCTCGCAGACCGGACCGACCACGTCGACTTTCTCCTGCTCGGCGCCGACCGCTCGCTCATTGACCGGGCGGATATCGTGATAGGCGTCGTAAAGGGTCGGCCGAACCAGATCGTTCATCGCCGCGTCGACGATGACGAAGGTCTTCGCCTTGCCGCGCTTCACGTATTGCACCTCGGTGACGAGGATGCCGGCGTTGCCGACGATGAAGCGGCCCGGCTCGATCAGCACTTCGCAATCGAGCGAGCGTGTGTGCTTGCGCACCACCTCGACATAGGCAGCTGGATGGGGCGGCGGCGCGTTATCGGTCTTATAGGGAATACCGAGGCCGCCGCCGAGGTCGACATGGCGGATGGCATGACCGGCGGCACGCAGGCTCGCCACCAGTTCACCGAGCCGGCCAAAGGCGGCATCAAACGGTTCGAGGTCGGTGATCTGCGAGCCGATGTGCATATCGATGCCGGCAACGTCGAGTCCTGGCAACGCGGCGGCGCGGGCATAGACGCGTCCCGCTTCCTTCCAGGGAATGCCGAACTTGTCCTCAGCCTTGCCGGTCGAGATCTTCGCGTGGGTGCGGGCATCGACATCCGGATTGATGCGCAGCGACACCGGCGCTCGGCGACCGAGGCGGTTCGCCACCGCCGACAGCCTTTCGAGCTCCGGCTCGCTCTCGACGTTGAAGCACTTGATGCCCTCGGCGAGGGCATACTCGATCTCGCGCACCGTCTTGGCCACACCGGAAAAGACGATTCGGTCGGCCGGAATGCCGGCGGCGCGCGCCCGGCGGAGTTCGCCTTCCGAAACAACATCGGCGCCGGCGCCGAGGCGGGCCAGGGTCCCGATCACCGCCTGGTTGGAGTTGGCCTTCAGCGCATAGCAGACGAGCGACCGCTCATCGCCCAATGCCTCGCGAAACACCCGGAAATGGCGGGCGATGGTGGCCGAGGAATAGATATAGACGGGCGTTCCGACCGCCGCCGCAATGGCGGGCACCGCGACGTCCTCAGCGTGGAGTACGCCGCCGCGATAGCTGAAGTGATGCAACCGGACCCCCTCAGATGAGACCGTCGAGGATGAAAGGCTTTTGAGGCTTTGCCGGCTCTTCGACAGGCTTTATCGCGCCCGGATCGTTAGTGGCGGGGGCCTCGGTCTCGGCCGTCGATTTCGCCGATTTCGGCGAATCGAGCTGCCCTTTCCGGCCACAGCCGGCGACCGCGAGGCCGACCATCAACATTATCATCCCGACACGCAGCACCATCATGTCCTCGATCCGTTTGCTTCGAAGAGGGTATCCTCAGTCGAGCAGCTCCGTCCAGCGCTTCACCTCCGCCCGCACATTGTCGGGCGCCGTACCGCCGTGGGACGTGCGACTGCGGACGGAATTCTCGACGGTGAGCACATCGTAAACCGCTTCGGTGATGCCGTCATGCACCGTTTGCATGTCGGCGAGCGGGATGTCCGACAGCTCGATGCCGCGCTCGGCGGCAATCGCCACCAGGCGACCGGTGACATGATGAGCGTCGCGGAACGGCAGTCCGAGCACGCGCACCAGCCAATCGGCAAGATCGGTGGCTGTGGAGAACCCCGAGCCGGCGGCGGCGGCCATACGGGCCACATTGGGCACGAGGTCGTCGACCATGCCGGTCATGGCGGCAAGCACCAGGGAGAGACTCTCGAAACAGTCGAAGGCCTGTTCCTTGTCCTCCTGCATGTCCTTCTGGTAGGCGAGCGGCAGCCCCTTCATGATGATCAACAGCGCGTTCATGTCGCCGATGATGCGGCCGGTCTTGGCGCGGACCAGTTCGGCGGCGTCCGGGTTGCGCTTCTGTGGCATGATCGAGGAGCCAGTCGAGAAGGCATCCGAAAGCCGAACGAAGCCGAACTGCGCCGACGACCAGATGACGATCTCCTCGGCAAGCCGCGACAAATGCACCGAGATGATCGAGGCAGCCGCCATCGCCTCGAGTGCGAAGTCGCGATCGGAGACGCTATCGAGCGAGTTGGCGGTGGGGCGGTCGAAGCCGAGGCTGGCCGCTGTCCTGTGGCGATCGATCGGGAACGAGGTGCCGGCCAGCGCCGCCGCGCCGAGCGGACATTCGTTGAGGCGGCGCCGCGCGTCCTGCACGCGGCCACGGTCGCGGGACAGCATCTCGACATAAGCCATCAGGTGATGACCGAAGGTCACCGGCTGCGCCGACTGGAGGTGCGTGAAGCCGGGCATCACCGTATCGGCGTGCTCGCCGGCCCGCTTGACCAGCGCCCGCATCAAATCGGCGAGCTGGCCGTCGACGTGATCGAGGATGTCGCGCACCCACAGGCGGAAGTCGGTTGCCACCTGGTCGTTACGCGAACGCGCGGTGTGCAGACGCCCGGCCGCGACCCCGATCAGATCCTTGAGGCGCGATTCCACATTCATGTGGATGTCCTCGAGGGCTCGCGAGAAGGTGAAACTGCCGCTGTCGATTTCGGCCTTGATCGCGTCGAGGCCTTCGGCGATCTTGCCGGCGTCATCCATGGAAATAATGCCACGGGCGGCGAGCATTTCGGCATGCGCCTTGGAGCCGGCGATATCCTGGGCGTAGAGCTTCCGGTCGAAGTCGATGGAGGCGTTAATCTCCTCCATGATCGCAGACGGCCCGGCCGAAAACCGGCCGCCCCACATGCGGTTGCTCATTGGGTCCACTCCAGGAACGAGGATCGGTCAATGCCGTTCAAGCCTTCCCGCCACGTGTTCGCCGCGATTGCGATCGTTGCGGTGGCCGCCGGCCTTGCTGCGGTATACGTGACGGAGAGGGGCGCTGTCGAGAGCGGCGGTCGCTGCGCCGCCGCGGCGCCGAAGGCGGCGGCGTTGAGGCCGTTCGCCACCGGCGAACTGGCGGCCCTGTTGCCCGCCGATACACCGGCCGATTTTTCCGACCTCGCCCTGCGTACGCCTGACGGCGGGGAGCGCCACGTCTCGGAGCTGGCCGGCCAAACGCTCATCCTCAACATGTGGGCGACCTGGTGCGTTCCCTGCCGCGCCGAAATGCCGCATCTACAGGCGCTGCAAGAAAAGCGTGGGCGTCCCGACTTTTCGGTGGTGGCACTCAATGTCGACGTCGGTGGCCAGGACAGGCCGACCCGCTTTCTCAAAGAGATCGGCGCCACATCGCTGATCGACCTGCGCGATCCGGAGATGCGGGCCTTCAACGAGCTAAAATCCAAAGGATTGGTTTTGGGCCTGCCCACCACCTTCGTCGTCAACCGCCAAGGCTGTGTGCTGGCCTCGCTGGCCGGGCCGGCCAAATGGGATTCGCCCGCGGCGCTGGCGCTGATCGAGGCCGTGGCCAAGCCCGATTGAGACGGGGCTGATGGCTATTAAGCGTGACTGCGGCCGGCGAAGCCGAAGCGCGGCAGAAAACGCTCGAACCACTCGCCGACGCGCTCGAGTTGATCGACGTCGCGTCCTTCCGAACGGCTGACGGTCGCCCTGCGACGTTCGGTTGTGCTCATCGCCCGGAAGCGAGCCACCGCTCGCGGGTGCGAAATCTCCACGATGCGGACAACCACTGCGTGGTCTCCGTCCATCCATGAAAACAGGAACGATTCCGGCTTTGCGAGGGTTGTCAGCACGTTTTCAATCCCGTCTTGGTCGGGAGTTCGTAGCGCTCCCCACAGCGCCCGACCACTCCGGTTCCAAGGATCGAACCAATATGGTTAACGGAGCATTAACGCCGCCGCTCCGCAAGCTTGCCGTTCTTCATGCACATCGAAAATGACAATGAAAAAAGATAGATACGCCAACAGCATGGTTAACTTTGAAGCGGCGAGTACCCCATCAAAGCTGTGGATAATTTGTTAACCACCCGCTCGGCGGCTTGAAAAGTGAAAATCATGAGCTTTCCAGCAGCTTCACAGCCTACAGGAAACTACATATGCCGCACCGCGCCGCTTAGCCGCGCCGCGATGGTGGTGTGAAGCCCGGAAGCGCCAGCGGGTTATCGGTCATTGCCCACCGGTCGGGCGTGTCCGGGGCGAGCACGCCGGCAAAGGCGTCGAAGAGCCGCTTCACCTCATCCTCGGCAAGGTCATGCGTGATGAAGACGAGCCGCGTTCGCCGATCGGCATCCGGCCAAGCCGGAAGGCGAACCGGCGGATGGAATAGTTCCTGGACCGCATGAACGACCAGCGGCCGGTCGGGATCCTCGGCGAGCTTCACCACCCCCTTGAGACGGAGAAGTTTGGGCCCATGGGCCGCCCGCAGGAGTTCAAGAAACATCTCAAGGGCGCCGGCCGGCAGCGCCTCGTCGGACACCAGGGAGAAAGCGCTGATGCCGTCATGGCGGCTTTCCTCATTCCCGTGATCGTGCCCGTGGTGATGATCGTGATGCCCGTCGTGATGGTGACTCGGATGGTCGCAGCTTCCACCGTCACAATCGTGGTCATGGTGGTGCTCGCCCGCGTCGTCAAACGCCTCGGCATTGAGCCAGCGCCGGACATCGGCCGTCTTGGTGGTGGGATCATAAAGGCCGCAGCCGAGCAAATCGGCCGGCGCGGCCATGGCGGCATCGACGAGCAACGCGCCGGGATTGAGGGCTGCCAGTCGCCGGCGCAGGGCGGGCAGCCGCGCCGCGCCTTCGGAAAGATCGGCTTTGGCGATCACCAGCCGGTCCGCCACGGCGACCTGCTTGATCGCTTCCATGTGCTCGTCGAGCGTCCGGTCGCCGTTGACCGCGTCGACGACGGTGATCACCCCGTCGATGGCATAGCGTAGCGACAGGTAGGGATGGGCGGTGAGCGTGGCGAGCACCGGCACCGGATCGGCAAGGCCGGTCGTCTCGATGACGATGCGGCTCAACGTATCGATGCGGCCGTTATCGAGCCCGCGCAGGAAATTCTCCAGCGTCGTCACCAGTTCGCCGCGCACCGTGCAGCACAGACACCCAGACGACAACTCGACGATACCGTCGTCGGCCGCTTCGACCAGCAGATGGTCGATGCCGATCTCGCCGAATTCGTTGATGATGAAGCCGGTTCCGGCCAGCGCCGGATCGCGCACCAGCCGGTTGAGCAGCGAAGTTTTGCCGGCGCCGAGAAAGCCGGTGACGATGGTGACGGGGATGGCGGGCTTTGGCCCGCGCGAGCGGTCGGCTTCCGGCAAGACTTGAGACCCTCTTCTGCTGGACTTTAGCGAACGGGCTTGGGCCGTGGACGTGGCGCTGCCCCGGCGTTCTCGGCTTTTGGCTTTCCGGCGGTCGGCTTTCCGGCTTGGGCCTCCACCACAGGCGGCTCTACTGGATCGGGCATATCGCTGGCGCCACCGAGGCTGATGGGAACCGGATCCATCACCTTGAAGCGCGGCACCAGATAGCTCGCCGGCTGGTCATCGCCATCACCGAGGTCCTCGCCGACCGGCGCCTTGGCGCCCTTCTTGCGTTTGGGGCAGGCGAGATCGCGAATGTCGGCGACGGTCGCGGCCACCGGTCCACGTGGAGTCAGCCGGTCGAGCGTCACCGAAGCCGCCGTGGCGGGCGTCCGGAACGATGTCTCGAGCAGGCTGGCTGCCAGTTCGTCGCGCTCCCGCGCCGTCTTTCCGCCGAGCACGATGGTGAGAATCTGGCGGCCGTTGCGCGTCGCCGTCGCCACGACGTTGAAGCCAGACGAGCAGATGAAGCCCGTCTTCATACCGTCGGCGCCGGGATAGCGCTCAAGCAGATTGTTATGATTCTGAATGACCTTGCCGCCGAGCGACAGCGCCGTCGTCCGGTAGAGTTCCCGATAGCCGGAAAAGTCCTTGAGAAGGGTGCGAGCAAGCAGGGCGTAGTCGCGAGCCGTCGTCCACTGGTTGGGATTCGGCAGGCCGTTGGCATTGGAAAATCGCGTGTTGGCCATGCCGAGCGTCCGCGTCGCGGCGTTCATGCGATCGACGAAGCCCTGCAGGTTGCCGCCGACACGTTCGGCCAGCGCATAGGAGACATCGTTGGCCGACTTCACCATGATGATCCGGAGCGCCGTATCGATGGTGAGCACCGTTCCCGGCTTGAAACCCATTTTCGATGGCTGCTCGCGCGTCGATTCCGGTGTCATGACCACACCCGAATCACCCCGAATCTCACCCGCTTTGATGGCAGAAAGCGTCACATAGACGGTCATCAGTTTGGTGATCGAAGCCGGAAACCAAGGGTCGAAGCTCTGATTCTCGGCCAACACCGCGCCTGTGGCGAGATCGACCGAAAGATACGGAGCGGCGCCGGCGCCGCCAGCAAGACTCAGGAATAGCGGCAGCGTAGCGGCAAGACGCAAAAGGCGGCGTGTGCGGCCACACGGGCCGGAAATCGTCGGCAAGGCTTTCTTCCCGGAAAACAGACGTCCACGGACGGATGATCTTAGCCGAAGGTCGTGTTCTCCGCAAAGGCGCGAGACGACCGGCGCCTTCCGAATGTCTTTCGAAGGCGGCCAGAATGCGGCGACACTCTTATCTTCGACCCATTTCCCCCCTAAAGTGATTGGAACGACACAGGCGCCGACAGGCTGCGGGAAAGGCTCGATGACAGAAGGACCGCACCGGCCCGAGGACCGGAACAGCGATTTGCCGATCGCCACCGCCCGCGCCGTGGCGCTTTCCGGCCTTTCGCTCGCTTGGGAGCGGCTGTGGCCACGCCTTGCGCTGGTGCTTTCGGTGCTCGGTGCGTTCCTGGCCCTCGCCTGGCTCGGTACCTTCGAGCGCTTGCCGGCCGCCCTTCGCCTTATCGGTGCCGGCGTTTTCGCGGCGGGTCTGCTGGCCGCGATCGTCCACCTCTTGCGGACGCCCTGGCCCGATCGGCGGCAAGCGGCCGACCGGCTCGAACGCGGCGTGCCGCACCACCCCCTCAGCGCCTTCCTCGACCGGCCGGCAACCGCGGGCGACAGTCTTGCCGACGCGCTCTGGCGAGCTCATCGCCGCCGCCTTTCGGCGAATCTCGAGACTCTGAGGCCGCGCCCGCCGTCGCCACGCCTCGACCGCGCCGATCCGCATGCCCTTCGGGCGGCGGTGTTCCTGCTGGTCGTCGTTGGCTTCTTTGCCACGTCCGACCACGTCGGGCCGGTAAGGGCCATCTTCCGGCTACCGGCCGTCACGCCAGCGGATATCCGCGTTGATGTCTGGGCGAATCCGCCGACCTACACCGGCCTTACCCCGCGCGCCCTGGTGACGACGGCGAACGGCGCGGTCAGCGCGCCGGACAGCCAAGCGGTTACGCTGCCGGCGGGAACCACACTCGCCGTGCGGCTCGCCGGCGTCGGTTCCCCGACAGTCGCATTCGCCGTCGACGGCAAGCCGCCAGTCGTACTCGACGCACGAGCACCCGCCCCAGGCCAAGCCGCCTACGAGCATCGCCTGACGACCTCCGGCCAACTGACGCTGACCGGTGACGGCCTGTCAGCCGTGAGCGTGCCGATCACCGTCCGTGCCGATGCACCGCCGGAAATTCACCTCGTCGAACAACCGGCCGCCACGGAGCGCGGCGCGCTTCGCCTAGTCTATACCGTCTCCGATGACTATCGGGTCGCCGCCGCGCGCGCCATCCTGTCGATCGACGGGACCGAGGGCGCCAGGCCGCTCGTCGCCCTGCCCGACGTGACGTTGTCCATGCCTCGCCGGGGCGAAGACCGCGCCACAACGACTTCTGATCTCACCACCCATCCGCTGGCTGGCAGCCGCGTTCGCCTTGTCCTTGAAGCGCGCGACGACGCCGGCCACGCCACCGAAACGCCGCCGCTCCTCATCGACCTGCCGGCTCGCCCATTCCGTAACCCACTGGCGGCTGCCATCGTCGAACAACGACGGTTGCTGGCTTCCGACGCCAGTCGGGCAAGAACAGTGGCGGCCACCTTCGAAACACTGGGCGATCTCGGCGCCGCCTTCATCGACAAGCCCGGCGAGATCATCGGCCTGCGCGTCGCCCGCAATAGCATCCTTGCCGCGCGAAACGACGCCGAGCTCAAGCCGGTGCTCGACTATCTCTGGCAGATGGCCCTTGCCATCGAGGCCGGGGACCTTGCACCAGCCGCCGAACGGCTGGCCGCCGCGCGCGAAGCCTTGAAGAAGGCGCTGGCGGACGGAGCCTCACCGCAGGAGATCGCCCGCCTCAGCGAAGACCTAAAGGCCGCTCTCGACGATTATCTGAAATCGATGGCCGAAGCGGCGGCTACTGATCCTTCCCGCCTGGGCGATCTCGCCCAACAAGGCGGCCAGCGCGTCACCGGCGACGATCTCAAGAAGCTTATCGACCGCATGCGGCAGCTCGGTGAACTCGGCGAGCGCGACGCGGCCTCCGAGCTGTTGTCACAGCTCGACGACATCCTGTCCGGCCTGCAGTTCGCCCAGCCCAAGGCCGGCGGCGCCAGCGACCCGACGCTGGACGCCCTCGCCGATATCATCCGCCGGCAGCAGGAATTGCAGAACCGGACTCATAAGCTGACGCCGGATGGGTACACCGGCGAGGAGTTCGGCGACCAAGGTGATGACCAGAAGGCGCTTAACGAGCTCGAGCGCCAACAATCCGAACTGTCCCGCCGCCTTGAGGACATTATGTCCGGCCTTTCCAAACAAGGTGGCGAAAAAGACGGGAAAAGCGGGCTTGAGGGGGCTGGCCGCGCCATGCAGGACGCCGGCCGCGACCTTGGCGCCGGAAATACCGAATCCGCCGTCGGCAATCAGGGCACCGCCCTCGATGCCCTGAGGCGCGGTGCCCGCGAAATGATGCGCAGCCAGGGGCAAGGTACCGCCGGCGTCCGCGAGGGTGGAACTGATCCGCTCGGCCGACCGACGGGCCGGCGCGGCCCCGACTTCGGCGACGATACCAAGGTACCCGGAGAGATCGAGGTACAGCGCGCGCGCCGGCTTCTCGAGGAGTTGCGCCGCCGCTACGCCGATCCCAGCCGGCCAGCGCTTGAACTCGACTATCTCCGCCGGCTGATCGCTCCCTTCTGACCGATCTCTAGGGACAGACATAGCAGAACGATCACCGAAGCCGCGACCAGCGGCTTCAGGCGCCAAGCGGCGCCCGCGCGAAGCGCGAAAGCCAAGACGGCGGAGCTGCCGCCTGGGATCGAAGCGGGAAAAAGACAGCCAAGACCTGCCGTTGACGACGGCCCGGACGGCCGCTACGGTCACGCCTCGCGCTCGAAATTTGCCCGCTACAGGCCGTTTCGGCCGTCGTCCCATTGGTCCGGAGAGATGGTCCCGATGAAGATTCTCGTGCCCGTGAAGCGGGTGGTCGACTACAACGTCAACATCCGAGTCAAGGCCGACGGTTCCGGCGTCGATCTAGCCAACGTCAAGATGTCGATGAATCCCTTCGACGAGATCGCCGTCGAGGAAGCATTGCGCCTGCGCGAGGCCGGCGTCGCTAGCGAGGTGGTCGCCGTATCGATCGGCCCGAAGGAGGCACAGGAAACGGTGCGCACCGCGCTCGCCATGGGCGCCGACCGCGGCATCGTTCTCGAGGCGGAGGGCATCGTCGAGCCACTCGCCGTCGCCAAGCTTCTGAAGGCGATCGTCGCCGAGGAAGCGCCCGGCCTCGTCATCCTCGGCAAGCAGGCCATCGACGACGATAGCAACCAGACCGGTCAGATGCTGGCCGCTCTTCTGGGTTGGCCACAGGGCACATTCGCCTCCAAACTGGTTCTCGGCGATGGCGGTATCGAAGTGACGCGTGAAGTCGACGGCGGCCTGCAGACGGTGCGCCTTGCGCTTCCGGCGGTCGTCACCGCCGATCTCCGCCTCAACGAGCCGCGCTATGCCTCGCTGCCAAACATCATGAAAGCCAAGAAGAAGCCGATCGATCTCAGGCCGGCCCTTCAATATGGTATTGATCTTACGCCCCGTTTGACGGTGCTGAAGACTGCCGAGCCGCCAAGCCGGCCGGCCGGCCGCCGCCTCGCCTCGGTTGCCGAACTGGTCGAGCATCTGAAGACCGAAGCCGGCGTTCTCTGAGAAAGGCAAGCGAACAGAATGACCACTCTTCTCCTCGCTGCCCACGACGGCGCTTCCATCAAGGACGCCACGCTGAAGGCACTGACCGCGGCGCTGGCCATCGGTGACGATATCCACGTGCTGGTGGCCGGCGATGACCTCGCCGGCGCCGCAGCCGAGGCAAGCAAGCTCAAGGGCGTCAGCCGCGTGCTGATCGCCGAAGCACCGGCGCTCGGCCACGGCCTCGCCGAGCCGCTTGCGGCTCTCATCGTGTCGCTCGCTCCGGCCTACTCCGCCGTCGTGGCCCCGTCGACGTCGACCTTCAAAAACGCTCTGCCGCGCGCCGCCGCCCTGCTCGACGTGATGCAGATCTCCGACATCACCGCCGTGCTGGCGCCCGACACCTTCGAGCGGCCGACCTATGCCGGCAATGCTTTGCTCACCGTGCGCTCCGCCGATCCGATCCGCCTCATCACCGTTCGTACCGCCTCGTTCCGGGCAACACCGGTGGAAGACAGGACGCCGGCCCCGGTCGAGGCGGTTGCCGTGCCGGCCGATCCCGGCCTTTCGACTTTTGTCCGCGACGCCTTCTCCACGGCCGACCGCCCTGAGCTGACCTCAGCGCGGGTGGTGGTATCGGGTGGGCGAGCGCTCGGCTCGGAAGAGCAGTTCAAGGCCGTCTTGCTGCCGCTGGCCGATCGCCTTGGCGCGGCGGTGGGTGCCAGCCGCGCCGCCGTCGACGCCGGCTACGCTCCCAACGACTGGCAGGTTGGCCAGACCGGCAAGGCGGTATCGCCAGACCTTTACGTCGCCATCGGCATTTCCGGTGCCATCCAGCACCTCGCTGGCATGAAGGACGCAAAGATCATCGTTGCCATCAACAAGGACGCGGAGGCGCCGATCTTCCAGGTTGCCGACTACGGCCTCGTCGGCGATCTGTTCGAGCTCGTGCCGGAGCTGACGAAAGCTCTCGGTTGAGCTAGAATGCCCTGATACTTGTCACAGGAGCGCGCCGCGGACCGGTAGCGCACCGAGAGGCTCGAGGACTTCAATGGTTGAAATCAGGTCGATCGGCGTCATGGGCGCGGGTCAGATGGGCTCCGGCATTGCGCATGTCTGTGCTCTCGCAGGTCTCGACGTCGGGCTCTACGACATCGCGCGCGATCGGCTGGAGGCTTGCCTCAACGTCGTTTCGGCCAACCTCGGCCGTCAGGTCGCCTCCAAGAAGATCACCGAGGAACAGCGCCGGGAAGCTCTTTCCCACATCAAGCTGCTGACCGACCTCGAGGGGTTTTCCGACACCGACCTTGTCATTGAGGCGGTAACCGAGAACGAAACCATCAAGCGCAAGGCGCTCTCCCAGCTCTGTCCGGAGCTTAAGCCGGAAGCGATGATCGGCACCAACACGTCGTCGGTGTCCATCACCCGCCTCGCCGCCTCGACCGACCGGCCCGAACGCTTCATCGGCATCCATTTCATGAACCCGGTGCCGGTGATGCAGCTCGTCGAACTGGTGCGCGGCATCGCCACCGAGGACGAGACCTTCGAGGCAGCGCGCAATTTCGTCTCGAAGCTCGGCAAGACGGTCGCCGTCTCCGAAGATTTCCCCGCTTTCATGGTCAACCGCATCCTGTTGCCGATGATCAACGAGGCGATCTACGTGCTCTATGAGGGCGTCGGCACGGTGGATTCCATCGACACCGCCATGCGTCTCGGCGCCAACCACCCGATGGGACCGCTGCAGCTCGCCGACTTCATCGGCCTCGATACCTGCCTCTCCATCATGCAGGTGCTGCACGACGGCCTTGCCGACAGCAAGTATCGCCCCTGCCCGCTGCTGGTGAAGTATGTCGAGGCCGGCTGGCTCGGCCGCAAGACGCAGCGCGGTTTCTACGACTACCGCGGCGCAACGCCGGTGCCGACGCGCTGAACTCGACCCAACGAGCCGACACAGAGCTTTTCAAAGCATAGCCCCCTGTTCCTCGTTTCCAACGAGAGGAACAGGGGGCTATTTTTTGCCGATAATTTTCCGATCACGCCCTGCGAATGACGATCTCGGTCGGCCGGTAGCTCGAACGCAGATCGTGCACCACGAGAGTGTCGACCGGATCGACGTCGCCCGAACGCGATGTCCAGATGATCTGCGCCGGCTTCTCCGGCGTCACGAGAACCGCGTTGTCGGAAAAGACTCCATAGGGATCGGTCTCCAGCGTCACGTAGAAGGCGGGCGCGGTGACGGTGATGGTGAAGCACCACTCGCCCACGCCGCGCTTTGCCGCCTCGACGACGAGGCCCGGGTCGCGAAGGCGCAATGCCTTATAGGGTGAAACCGCATGATGATCGGCATGCTCGCCGGTCGGATCGCTCCAGTTGAAAACAAGCACTTCATCGGGCGTGCCGTTGGCCGGAACGGTCAACAGCGAAATCGCCCGGTCGATCGACACCGTTTTCATGAACTCGCCGGCCGGCCGGCGAGATCCGTCGACCGAAAGCCAGAAGGCATTACCGGCCACCACCACTTCCGAGGGCGTGTCGTTGACCGCGAACAGCCCCACCGTGGCGGCGTCCTCCGACGAGATCGCTATCACGTTGACCGGGGCGAAGAAGTGCTTTGCCATCGAATGCAGCAGTTTCCAGCGACCGCCATATTCGATCGATGACCAGGAGGCCACCGGGTAGGTATCGTTGAGCTGCCAGTAGAGAGCGCCCATGCACTCCGGCTTGATCGACCGCCAGAAGTCGATGGCGGTCTTCATGGCAAGGCCCTGTTGGACCTGGCTGAGGTAGACGACGTTCTCGAAGTTCTTCGGGAAGCGGAAGTAGCGCGAAATGGTCTCGACGATGCGGGCGTTGCCGCCAGCGTTCTTCTGGTGCAGCTCCATGGCCGGCGAGGCGATGTCGAGATCCTCCTCGTCGATGTACCGGCGCAGCGTCGGCAGCGACACGAAGGATTGGAAACCGAATTCCGAGGCGAAACGCGGCCGCACACCACGATAGGCTGAGAAGGATTTGCCGGCGTGCCAGACGTCCCACATGTGCTGGTCGCCGGAGCCTTCCGCCTTCCAGGCATCGCCAAAGTCCATCGGTCCCTTCGACGGCGACGACGGCCAGAACAGGCGGTCAGGGTCGGCGCGGTTGGCGGCCAATTCGATTGTCCGGCTCAGCCGATCGTAGGCGACCAGATAGCGGTCGCGATTGGCGCGCGCCACCTCGAACCAGGTGAGGGCACCGATCACTTCGTTATCGCCGCAATAGAGGGCGATCGAAGCGTGATGCGACAGCCGCCGCACCTGATGCTCGATCTCACGATCGACCTCGGCGAGGAAAATGCTGTCGGCCGGATAGAGGGCGCAGGCAAACATCATGTCCTGCCAGATCAGAATGCCCAGTTCGTCGCAGAGGTCATAGAACCAGTCGGGCTCGTATTGGCCGCCGCCCCAGATACGCAGCATATTCATGCCGACAGCGACGGCGTCCTCGAGCAGCGGCCGCACCGTTTCCGGCGTGATGCGCGAGGGCAATGCGTCACCGGGAATCCAGTTGGCACCGCGGCAGAACAGATCGAGGCCGTTGACGCGGACCGTCAGCGGTATGCCGATCTCATCGCGCTTGGTTATCATCTCAAGGCGGCGGAGACCGATCCTCTGCCGATGCGCCGCGCCGCCGAGGGTAACGGTCAAATCATAAAGCGGCTGCCCACCCGAGCCCACGGGCCACCAGAGGCGAGGATTTTCAAGGCGCAACGTCGCGCAAGCAACGGTGGTACCGGCCGCGCAGCTGACCTGCAGGGTGACCTTTTCGCCGCCCAGCTCCACGGTGAGCAGTTCCTCACCAGTCGTCTTCGCTTCGATCCGAACTTCGACATCGACGTCGACCGCCCCGGTATCCACGTCATGGCGCTGGCGGTGCTGAACGTAGTCAATAGTCGGCAGGTCGGCGCGTTCCAGACGAATGTCGCCATAGAGGCCGAAGGGCATCATGGCGATATTCCAGTCCCAACCCGCGTGACATTGCACCTTCCTCAGAAGATTGATGTGCGGCGTTGCCTGCATCTGCGCGCTATAGGGTTGCTCGTAGGGCTGCTTGGCCGCCGCCTCGGCCGCGGCGACAACGTTGGAGCGGAAGAGAATCTCAATCTGGTTGTCGCCGTTTCGAAACGCGTCGCCGACATCGGCCCGATGCGGGCGGAACATGTTGGCCGCCGCGAGGACCAGCTGGCCGTTGATCCGCACCTCGGCAACGGTATCGAGACCGTCGACATAGATCGCCCAGGGGTGGGCGAGCGCTTCGGCGTCCATTGAGAAGGTGCGGCGGGCGATCCAATCGCGCTCGGCCGGCCAGCGCACCAACAGCTCATTCTCGCCGACGTAAGGGTCAGGCAGGATTTCAGCGGCGATCAGCGCCGAGAGCGCATCGCCCGGCAAGGGAAACGGTACGGAAATCGATTCATCCGCCGCGTGAAGCGTCCAGTTTCCTGCGAGGTCTTTCGCGGAAGCGCGATTGACGAGGTCAGCCATTGATTGTCTCGAGATTCGGTAGCCGCTGCTCCTCAGGCACGGGCGCCCCTTCCCCCGCGGAGCGACACACGCTGGGGAATCGCAATACCATAACCCGGCCGATCTAGTCGGGCAAACGAAACGATTGCGGGAACGAGAAACCACCCGATCTGGTAGCTGACATGCCTCGCCGTTCGGCCGAAGGTCACCGCCGTGTCGGCACGTGCATCTCGGCCACGGCCAATTCCTGCAACTGGGAGATATCCGTTTCGCCCTCGAGGCGGCGCAACATGAGGCGGGTCAACCGGCGGCCAGCTTCCTGCAGCGGGAAATAGAAGCTCACCGGCGTCGGTTCGACATATTCGATCAGCCGCGTGGTCGTCGAAGCGCAGAAGCCGAAGTCGGCCGGGTCGAGACCAATGTCGCGAAGGCCGGTCATCATGCCGAGCGAGGTGATATCGTTGACGCAGATGAAGGCGTCGGGCGGGCTTTCCTGCAGCATCAGATCCTTCACCGAGGCCCGCGTACGCCGGGCCGTGAGGTCGAGGTCGAGGATCAGCCTGGGATCGATGTCAATGCCGGCTTCGGCCAGTGCCTTGCGATAACCGCGCAGCCGGTATTGTGAGAACATGTATTCGGTTGGCGGATTGATCAGACAGATCCGTCGGCAGCCACTTGCCAGGAGATGCCGCACCGCGCGATAGGTCGCATCCTCGTCGTCGATGTCGAACCAGGCATGCGGCGTAAACAGCTCGGTGCGCCCGAAGGTAACGAAGGGAAAGTCGCGTTCGAGGAGGAAGCGGACGCGCGGGTCCATCGGCAGGGTATGGTCGAAGATCAGCCCGTCGGCGCGCCGACCGTCGATAATGGTCTTCAGCGCCTCGATCGGGTCGGCACCCGGGGCGAGCGGTACGGCGCTGACGGCATAGCCGGCCGCCTGTGCCACTTCATGCACGCCCTGCAGGAGACCAACCGAACCGGTGTCGGCGATATCGTCCGGCGGCACCGCCGACATCAGCACACAGATCGAGTAGGAAAGGCCGGTCCTCAGCGTCAACCCACCGACGTCTCGGACATAGCCAAGCTCGGCCGCCGCCTTTTGAACGCGTTCGATGGTCTCCTTGCGGACCTCGGGCCCGTTGCGCAACGCTCGACTGACGGTAGTGATCGACAGGTCGAGGTGGCGGGCCAGACTTTTCAGATTGAGCCGAGCACGATCATCGCCCACGTTGGGTCAACTCCGGAGACTGTCAATTGCTTCCGATCAATATCGATTTTGATGGGCCTGTCGACAGTTTTGTTGGTTCAGAATACCGCTAGCCTGCTTCTCATCGACTAGAAAATCGCGTTTCGACTTCGCGGCTTAGGTGATAGTTCTTACTGACGCACGGCTTTTTGGCCCGAATATATCACCCTCATGCCGGAGGCAGCGGCCGGCCAGCGGGCGCTGCGTAGACGTAGACCGCATAAAGCGACGAGGTCGCAGTGATGTAAAGCCGGTTGCGTTTGGGGCCGCCAAAACAAAGGTTGGACACCGTCTCGGGAACATTGATCCGGCCGAGCAGGGTGCCGTCGGCCGCGTAGACCCGCACCCCATCGCCGCTGGAGGTCCAGAGGTTGCCGGCGCGATCAAGGCGGAAGCCATCGAAGAATCCGGCATCCGAAACCGCAAATACCCGATCCTCGCCCACTGTGCGTCCGTCATCGGCAACGGAGAAAGCATGGATTGCCGGTGTGTCGGATAGCGACGTGTCGGAAACGTAGAGGATGCGCTCATCCGGTGAGAAAGCGAGGCCGTTCGGACGATCGATACCCGTCACCACCGCCGTCGTCCCGCCGGTTCGCGGGTCGTGGCGATAGACGTTACAGCTGCCGATCTCGCTTTCTGCTGCGTGGCCCTCGTAGTCGGTATCGATGCCGTAACTCGGATCGGAAAACCAGATACTGCCATCCGACTTGACCACGACGTCGTTGGGAGAATTGAGGCGCTTGCCCTCGAACCGGTCGACGATCGTTTCCCAGCGGCCATCGAAGCCGAGGCGGGAGATACGACGACCAGCATGTTCGCAGGCGACGATGCGACCGAATGCGTCGAGCGTGTGGCCATTGTGATAGCCGCAAGGATGCTCGAACACCGAGACGGCCCCGCTCGTCTCATCGTAGCGCAGGATACGGTCCTCGGGGATATCCGACCAGACGACGGCCTTGGCGGCGGGCACGTAGACGGGGCCTTCGGTCCAGCGGCCACCAGTCCACAGTTTTTCGATGGCGGCAGCGCCAATGACCAGCGACCCGAACCGGCTATCGAACGTGTCGTAGCTGCCCATTCTGTCCCCCCAGAGCATCGCCACCCAGCGGCGTCCGCCATCTCCCGGCTTGCGGGACGGCACTATCGTCATACTATTGAAAAGCGTCAAGGATCCGCAGCCGTGTCCCGGCGGTTGTTTCTTTTGCCTCGAAACGGAGTCCGCCCCATGTCTGTCGCCCTACCGCCTCGCCCGAAGGTTCTGATGGTGTCCTCGATGCCTGAATGGGATCTCGCGCCGATGCGTGCGGCCTACGACCTTGTCGAGCTGCCAGCCGGTGGCCCCGGCACTCTCGCCACCGCGACCGATATCACCGCCCTGGTCACCTCCGGTGGCCGAGGCGCCAACGCAGCGTTGATTGACGCGTTGCCTGCGCTGGAGCTCATCGCCGTCTACGGCGTCGGCTACGATAAGGTCGATCTCCAAGCGGCCTCAAGACGCAACGTCGCCGTGACCAACACGCCGGATGTTCTCACCGCCGATGTTGCCGAGATGGCGTTGGCACTGACGCTGTCACTCACCCGTCGCATCGTCGATGGCGATGCCTTCGTGCGGTCCGGAGCCTGGCCGGGAAAGGCCATGCCGCTCACCGGCAGCGTCTCGGGCAGCAAGGTGGGTATCGTCGGGCTCGGTCGCATTGGCGAAGCTATTGGACGACGTTTCGCCAGCTTCGAAACGGAAATCGGCTACTGGAACCGCTCGCCAAAGCCCTCTTCATCCTGGCGGGCGTTTCCAACGCTGGCGAGCCTTGCCGCCTGGGCCGACATTCTGGTGGTGGCGGTGGCCGGTGGGAGCGACACCTTAGGCCTCGTCGACGCCCCCACCATCGCCGCCCTTGGCCGAGAGGGACTGCTGATCAACATCTCGCGCGGCACAACCATCGATGAGGCGGCGCTGATCACCGCGCTGGAGAGCGGCAGCATCGCTGGGGCCGGCCTTGATGTATTCCTGGGCGAACCCACCATAGACCCGCGCTTTTTCCGCCTTGGCAATGTGGTGCTGTCACCGCACCAAGGCAGCGCGACCATCGCGACGCGAAAAGCCATGGGCGCGCTGGTCCGCTCCAACCTCGCGGCGCATTTTTCTGGCGAGGCATTGCCGAGCGCCATTCTTCAGCGCCATAGATGAACCGATACGCACGCGCTTTTACTCATTGAGATATTTAACACCTGATATTTTTCACCATAAAGAAAGTGAAGTCGTCTACTCTATTGTTTGGAAAACTTTAATAGCCGATTGCTATCCTCAGCTGATACGCAAGGCTGTGTGCGGATCTGAGTTCAGTTGTAAGCATCTCGGAAAGCGCAGGCTTACAAATGAAGTTTCCGAGCACTCGGGAGAAGAAGCGATGGCGCGTCTGTTCAATAATTTGTCCATCGGCTCCAAAGTATTCGTGGCCTTCGCGCTGGTCATTGCGTTACTCATTACGTGCGCCGGCCTATCGCTCTTCTCGATCAGCTCGTTCGAGCGTTCCTTCGCTCAGCACCGGAGCCGCGTCGACGAAGTGGAGCTGACGCGCGACATCGACTACGCTTTCCTCGACCTCACCGCGAAGGTTGACGCCTACTTGGTAACCGGCGGCGAAACGGCACTGTCAGGCGCCAAATCGGCCGCCGAAACCGCGCGCGCCTCGATCGCCAATGCCATCAGCAAGATCGACCAAGGCGCTCGCAAGGACAATATGACGGCCATCGCGTCGTTATTCGACAACTACAGCGCCGTGTTTACCAAGCTTGTCGAGCTCAAGACCGGCCAACAGAAGATCGTGCATGACAGCGTCGATCCGCTTGGAGAAAAACTGAAGAACGACATGCTGTTCTTCTCCTCCAAGGTCGATAAGCTGGGTAAACCGGAACTCATTCCGATCGCCACCAAGGCAACCGAGCAGTACAACGCCGGGCGTCTTGCGGTTTACAAATTGCTGAACAACGGCACGGCCGACGATCTCAAAGCGGCGGATGCCGGTTTCAACGGCCTCGTCCAGCGCCTCAATCTGGTCATCAAGGCTGTCGGCGAAGGGCAGGAGGCAGCTCAGCTCGGCAAGGTGTTGAAGTCCGCGACCGCCTATCAGGACGCCTATCGTCAGGCCAATCAGATTGCCTCCGATCTCCGTACCCTGACCTCCAAGGATCTGCTCAACGCCTCGACGGCAATCGCCAACAAGGTGGCCAGCGTCCGCTCCGCCGCCTCCATCGAATCGACATCGATCGGCGTCGCAACCACCAGCCTTCTCGACACCATTCGCCGCACGCTGCTGATCGTGGCCGGCCTGTCGGTGGTCGGCGCCGTGGCGCTGGCCTTCGTGATCGGCCGCTCGATCTCACGGCCAGTCGTGGCCATCTCTCACGCCATGGGAAAGGTCTCTGACGGCGATCTGCGGACGGTGGTGCCCGGTCTTGGCCGCAAGGACGAGGTCGGCACCATGGCCGAGGCGCTCGAAGTGTTCAAAACGAGCCTTGTCCAGGCGGCCGACGCCCGTGCCACCCGCGAAGCCGATGCGGCGGCGCAGGCCGAGTCGAGGCGCAGCGAAGTCCAACAGCTTGCCGACATGTTCGAGCAGACCGTCGGCGGCATTGCCTCCTCGCTGGCCGCCGCCGCTGGCCAGCTCAACGGCTCGGCCCAGACCCTCTCCCAGTCCTCCGCCGACCTGACACAGAAGGCATCCACCGTAACCACGGCCTCCGAAGCGGCCTCTGCCGGCGTCGGCACCGTAGCCGCCGCCGCCGAGGAACTGGCATCTTCGATCGCCGAGATCGGCCGACAGGTGAATGAATCAACCGAAGTGGCCTCGAAAGCCGTGCAGGACGCCTCCGATACGGCGGCCAAGGTGCGCGAGCTGTCGGAAGCGGCGCGGAAAATTGGCGCGGTGGTCGATCTCATCAACACCATTGCCGGCCAGACCAATCTTCTGGCACTGAATGCCACCATTGAGGCGGCACGGGCGGGCGAGGCCGGCAAGGGCTTCGCCGTCGTCGCCGCCGAGGTCAAGCAGCTCGCCGACCAGACCGCCAAGGCCACGAGCGAGATCGGCGCCCAGGTGGCCTCGATCCAGGCATCGACGGCCGATTCCAGCGACGCCATCATGCGCATCACCGAGACCATCGGCCATATCTCGAAAGTGTCCAACACGGTGGCCGGCTCGGTCCGCGACCAGGGAACCGCGACGCAAGAAATCGCTGACTCCGTGCAGAAGGCAGCGGAGGGTACCAGCACCGTGGCTTACAATATCGTCAAGGTCGGCGATGCGGCAAACGAATCGGCCGTTGCCGCGCAGGAAGTGTTGCACGCCTCGGACGCCCTCTCGGCTCAGGCCGAGCGTCTGCAGAGCGAACTCCAGCTCTTCCTCGCCACCATCCGGGCGGCCTGACGCGTCTGTGCTAGAGCCTATCCGACGAACTCAGGTTCGCCGGGTAGCCTCTATCTCCTTGTTAAGACGCAATTCCGGACGCAAAACCGGTGTCCACTTTTGCTGGAATTGCTCTAGTCGAGCCCGTTTCTAAGCGCGGCGGCGGTGGCGATCGGTGAGATCGCCGCCGCCGTCAGCGTTACGGCGACGATGAGCAGGAAGGGCGTACGGAAAGCCGCCGGATCATAGGCGACGGCGGTCGAGGCGGCGACGCCGAAGATCAGTATCGGCACGGCGAACGGCAGCACCAGGATCGGCAACAACAGGCCACCGCGTCGCAGCGACACTGTCAGACCGGCACCAATGGCTCCGAGCAGGGTCAGTGCCGGCGTACCGACCAGGAGCGTCGCCACGGTGGCGAGCGTCACATCGACAGGCATGGCCAAAAGCAGCGACAGAAAGGGAGCCGCGATGACAAGGGGCAAGCCCGTCGCGGTCCAGTGAGCCGCGACCTTGACAATCACCAGCAGTTCCAGCGACCGGCCGGACGCCACCATCAGGTCGAGCGCACCGTCGTCGCGATCGGCCTCGAACAGCCGGTCGAGACCAAGCAACGTCGCGAGTAGCGCGCCGATCCACAGGATGGCCGGTCCGAGACGCGACAGCAGGTTGAGATCCGGCCCGATGGCGAAAGGAAAGGTCGTCACCACGATCAGGTAGAACAGCACGCCCATCATGGCGCCGCCGCCAATGCGGACGGCAAGGCGCAATTCGCGGACATAGAGAGCGGCCAGCGGCGGCATCAGACCATCTCCCCAACGACAAGACGAAGCGAGCGGGCGCCGGCAAGACCAATGGTGAGGTGGGTCGCTGCGATGATAGCGCCGCCAGCATGCAGATGAGCGGCCATGAGATTGACCAGACTCGCCTCCGAGGCGGCATCAAGGGCGGCGGTCGGCTCATCGAGCAGCCACAGCGGCCGGCGCACGGCGATGAGGCGGGCGATGGCAAGGCGCCGCCGCTGTCCAGCCGATAGATAAGCCGCCGGCAGGGCGGCAAGATCGACGAGCCCTACGCTATCGAGAGCCACATCCACCGGCGCGCCGCCGTCGCTCCCCAGGAAATCCCGCCAAAAGGCGAGGTTCTCGCCGACCGTCAGGGCCGGTTTCACGGCGTCGCGGTGGCCGAGATAATGAATGTGACGGCCAACCTCGTCAGGATCGGCGACGCCGTCAGCCAGAAAGCGCACGGATCCCTCCGCCGGCCGGCCGAGCCCGGCGAGCGCCCGGAGTAGAGTCGACTTGCCGACACCGTTGGGACCGGTGACCAGGATGGCCTCGCCTCCGATAATCTGGAAATCAACGCCCTCGATCACCCGCCGGCCGCCACGGTCGACGCCGAGTGCCTCAACAACGAGACGAAAGGGCTGATAGGGCTGGCTCAAGGCTCTCTCCGGCGCGGACGGCGTCTTTTCCCAATAGAGCATCGCGGCTGGGGGCGTAAGCTGCTTTCGCTCCCGGCTTGGCCTTGGAGAGGCCAACCATGGAATGAGCTCCATATGGTAGAATTTCGTACGCAAGGTCTGGTGAGCGGCCACCTTATTCTCTATAAGGCGCAAGGAAGTCTCCGGTCGTAATCTGACCATTACGTAAACGTCAAACTGCTCGCCGGTGGCGAGGTCCTGCCCGATCGGATGCCGGCACCGCCGTCGCCCGCTGGCAAGGCGCCCCCGGCACGAAAGGGGCCCGCGCATGCCGTCGCTCGACAGCTTCAAGTCCAAGAGAGAACTTCAGGTCGGCTCTAAGACCTATGTCTACTACGACCTGAAGGTGGCGGAGGAGAATGGCCTTGCCGGCGTCTCCCGCCTGCCGGTGTCGCTGAAGGTTATCCTTGAAAACCTGCTGCGCTTTGAGGACGGCCGCTCGGTGACCGAGGCCGACATTCGCGCCATGGCCGCCTGGCTGGATAACAAGGGCAAGGTCGACAAGGAAATCGCCTACCGACCCGCGCGTGTGCTGATGCAGGACTTTACCGGCGTGCCGGCCGTCGTCGACCTCGCGGCGATGCGCGACGCCATGGTCGCCCTCGGTGGCGACCCCCGCAAGATCAACCCGCTCGTTCCCGTCGACCTCGTCATCGATCACTCGGTGGTGGTCGATTATTACGGCAGCGCCTCATCACTGGCCCAGAACGTTGCCCGTGAATACGAGCAGAACATCGAGCGCTACAACTTCCTGAAGTGGGGCCAGAACGCCTTCCACAACTTCCGCGTTGTGCCGCCGGGTACCGGCATCTGTCATCAGGTCAACCTGGAATACCTCGCCCAGACGGTCTGGACCAACGAAGAGGACAAGGTCACCTACGCCTATCCCGACACCTGTGTCGGCACCGATAGCCACACCACCATGGTCAATGGCCTCTCCGTGCTCGGCTGGGGCGTCGGCGGCATCGAGGCTGAGGCCGCCATGCTCGGCCAGCCGGTTTCCATGCTGATCCCCGAGGTGGTCGGCTTCAAGCTGACCGGCAAGGTGACCGAGGGCGTGACCGCCACCGACGTGGTGCTGACCGTCACCCAGATGCTGCGCAAGAAGGGTGTGGTCGGCAAGTTCGTCGAGTATTTCGGCCCCGGCCTTGACAGCCTGACGCTGGCCGACCGTGCGACCATCGCCAACATGGGCCCGGAATACGGCGCCACCTGCGGCTTCTTCCCGGTTGACGCCGAGACCATCCGCTATCTGAAGTTCTCCGGCCGCGCCGACGATCGCGTCGCCCTCGTCGATGCCTACGCGCGCGCCCAGGGCCTCTATCGCACCGCCGACACGCCCGACCCGGTGTTCACCGACATCCTGGAACTGGACCTTTCCACCGTCGTGCCGTCGCTGGCCGGCCCCAAGCGGCCGGAGGGCCGCGTGTCGCTCAGCGGAGCCAAGGCTGGGTTCACGACCGCCATGGAGACCGAGTACAAGAAGGTCACCGACATCGCCACGCGCTATCCGGTCGAGGAGGGTAACTTCGACCTCGGCCACGGTGACGTGGTGATCGCCGCCATCACCTCCTGCACCAACACCTCCAACCCCAGCGTGCTGGTCGCCGCCGGTCTGCTCGCCCGCAAGGCACGGCAGAAGGGCCTCGCCGTCAAGCCCTGGGTGAAGACGTCGCTGGCGCCCGGCTCGCAGGTCGTTGCCGAATATCTCAGCCAGTCCGGCCTGCAGACCGATCTCGACGCCCTCGGCTTCAATCTGGTCGGCTTCGGCTGTACCACCTGCATCGGCAACTCCGGCCCGCTGCCTGGGCCGATCTCCAAGTCGATCAACGAAAACGGCATCGTCGCCGCCGCCGTGCTGTCCGGCAATCGCAATTTCGAAGGCCGTGTCAGCCCCGACGTGCAGGCCAACTATCTGGCATCGCCGCCGCTGGTGGTGGCCTATGCTTTGGCCGGCAGCGTGCAGAAGGACCTGTCGACCGAGCCGCTCGGCTCCGGCGCCGATGGCGCGCCGGTCTATCTTCGGGACGTCTGGCCGTCGAGCAAGGAAATCAACGAGACCATCGCCACCTACATCACCGCCGGCATGTTCAAGGAAAAATACGCCGACGTCTTCAAGGGCGATGCCCGCTGGCGTGCCGTCGAAGCCGGCATCGGCCAGACTTACAGCTGGAATATCGGTTCGACCTACGTTCAGAACCCGCCCTATTTCGCCGGCATCACCATGACGCCGCCGCCGGTCACCGACATTGTCGGCGCTCGCATCCTCGGCCTGTTCGGCGACAAGATCACCACCGACCACATTTCTCCGGCCGGTTCGATCAAGGTGGCGAGCCCGGCCGGCCAGTATCTCACCGGTCATCAGGTGCGGCCGGCCGATTTCAACCAGTACGGCACGCGGCGCGGCAACCATGAAGTGATGATGCGCGGCACCTTTGCCAACATTCGCATCAAGAACAACATGGTCAAAGACGACGCAGGCAACGTGGTCGAGGGCGGCTGGACCATTCACCATCCCTCGGGCGACCGGATGTACATCTACGACGCCGCCATGCGTTACAAGGAGGAAGGCGTTCCGCTGGTCATCTTCGCCGGTGTCGAATATGGCAACGGCTCGTCGCGCGACTGGGCGGCCAAGGGTACCAACCTCCTCGGCGTCAAGGCGGTGATCGCCGAGAGCTTCGAGCGCATCCACCGGTCCAACTTGGTCGGCATGGGCATCGTCCCGCTGACCTTCGAGGAAGGCACGAACTGGCAAAGCCTCGGCCTGACCGGGCAGGAGACGGTGACCATCGAGGGCATCGCCGACGTCAAGCCGCGCCAGACGTTGACCGCCAAGATCACCCGAACCGACGGCGCCGAGATCGACGTACCGCTCCTCTGCCGCATCGATACGCTCGACGAACTCGACTACTATCGCAACGGCGGCATCCTGCACTATGTGCTGAGGCAGCTCGCCGCCTGACCCGACAGGTCAGCAAATCCGCACCCAACACAAAAGGCCCACCTTTCCCAGGCGGGCCTTTTCCTTTGATGCCTGCGTATGCGTTACGCCCGCTTCACACCCTGCAGGAAGCGATCGACGGTGGAGCGCAGTCCACCGGCCTCGCCGGACAGGGCCTTGGCCGAACTCAACACCGCTTCGGCCGCTTTGCGCGTCTCCACCGAGGCATGAGCGACACCACCGGTGTTGATCGACACCTTTTGGCTCGCAGCCGAAGCCTGCTGGATATTGCTGGCAATGGCGGCGGTCGCGCGGGACTGCTGTTCCACCGCGGCCGCGATCGCACCAGCGATCTCGTTGATCTCGCTGATACGCGTCGCGATGCCGCCGATAGCGCCCACTGCCTGGGTGGTCGCCGACTGCACGGCGCCGATCTGCGCGCCGATTTCGTCGGTGGCCCGTGTCGTCTGGTTGGCGAGAGCCTTCACTTCCGAGGCAACCACAGCGAAGCCGCGTCCCGCCTCACCGGCCCGGGCCGCCTCGATGGTCGCGTTGAGGGCCAGGAGGTTGGTCTGGCTGGCGATGCCATTGATCAGGCTGATCACCTCGCCAATCTTGGCGGAGCTCTCTGCCAGTCCCTTGACGATCTCGTTGGTGTGTCGCGCCTCTTCGTTGGCGGCGCTCGAGATGCTGCTCGATTGACGGACCTGATGGCCGATTTCGGCGATCGATGCCGACAGTTCCCCCGCCGATTCGGAGACGATACCAACGGCCGCCGATACCTGTTCGGATGCCGCCGCCAGCTCGGTGAGCTGGTGATTGGTCTGGTCGGCCGAGCCCGACATGGCCTGCGACGATGATTCAAGCTGGCCGGCAACCTGCCCCACCGTTCCGAGCGCCGACGAAACGTTGCGGTCGAACTCGGAGGTAAGTTGCTGCAATGTCGAAGCCTTGGCGCTCCGCGCCTCTTCTTCGCGCCGCGCCTCACGCTCGCGCAAGGCCCCCGAGAAGTCGGCGAGATTGGTCAGGACCACCGGTCGACCATCGACCTTGGAAAGGATAAGGGTGACCAAAACGGGAAAGTCTACGCCGTCGGTCCGACGATGAACCCACTCGAAACGCTTGTATCCCGTTGCCATCGCCTCGCCGATCAACGCCTCGGATTTGGCGCCCGACGACTGGCCATCCGGCTGTGTGGGCGGCGATAGCGCGGCCGGCGTACTGGCGGTCAAGGCACTCTTCGAGGAAGAGCCGAACATTTTAACCGCCGCGGCATTGCATTCGATGAACTTGCCATCGGCGATGACCATGACGGCATCGGGTGTGGCGTCGAAGAAGTTGACCTTGATCTTTTCGGAAAAAGTTCTGCGTCCGAACAGCGACATGCTCGCCTCATCTTGATTTCACACTTTCCCGCTAGCGGGAGCCATCAAGAACTCTACAACCTCACCGGTAAAGGATTGCTTGTTTTGCTAGTCATTTGGGGCATGACACACATAAGTAATATTGCAGATAAACTTGGCAAATCTCGTAAATACAGGCGAGGCGATCGATCGACTGCTACCGATGAGGAAATCGGGCAACTCCGGAGTATCCGCCCAATTCGTCTTGACCCGCCCTGCCCTTTCCGCCATAAAGCCCGACATTCGAGAGAGGAATGGTCCATGTCGTTCGCGAATGGTTCCCGTCATGCCGCTTGCCAGCTGGGTGTTGTCCCGGCCGGGCTTGCCATGACGAAAACGGCGACGACGAAAACGACCACGACGTGATCGACGCTTCCTCGCCCCGCACCGTCCTCCTCGGGGTCAGAGGAGGCGGATGGTGGCCTCCTCGAACGTCTCCCTGACAGACTGAAGAGCGACCGGCCGCCAGACAAGGCGGGGGACGACTTTTTCGGCGCAAAGCCATACTTTCAGAAGGTCAGTCCAACATGGGTTACAAGGTCGCTGTGGTCGGTGCCACCGGAAACGTGGGCCGCGAAATGCTTTCGATCCTCGCCGAACGCGGCTTTCCCGCCGATGAGGTGGTGGCTATCGCCTCACGCAGGAGCCAGGGCACCGAAGTATCGTTCGGCGATAAGACGCTGAAGGTGAAGGCGCTCGAGCACGTCGACTTCTCGGACATCGACATCTGCGTCATGTCGGCCGGTGGATCGATCTCCAAGGAATGGTCGCCGAAGATCGGCGCTCAGAAGTGCGTCGTCATCGATAATTCCTCTGCCTGGCGCTATGACGAGGACGTGCCGCTGGTCGTCCCCGAAGTGAATGCCGATGCCGTCGCCGGCTTCACCAAGAAATACATCATCGCCAATCCCAACTGTTCCACCGCCCAGCTGGTCGTCGCGCTGAAGCCGCTGCACGACAAGGCCCACATCAAGCGCGTGGTCGTTTCGACCTACCAGTCGGTGTCGGGCGCCGGCAAGGAAGCGATGGACGAGCTGTTCACCCAGACCCGTGCCATCTTCGTGTCCGACCCCGTCGAAGCCAAGAAGTTCCCCAAGCGCATCGCCTTCAACCTCATTCCGCACATCGACGTCTTCATGGAGGACGGCTACACCAAGGAAGAGTGGAAGATGGTCGCCGAGACCAAGAAGATCCTCGATCCGAAGATCAAGCTGACCGCCACCTGCGTGCGCGTGCCGGTGTTCGTCTCCCATTCGGAAGTGGTCAACATCGAGTTCGACCAGCCGATCAGCGCCGACGAGGCCCGCTCGATCCTGCGCGAGGCCCCCGGCTGCCTGGTCATCGATAAGCACGAGCCCGGCGGCTACATCACCCCCTACGAGGCGGCTGGCGAAGACGCCACCTACATCTCCCGCATCCGCGAGGACATCACGGTGGAGAACGGCCTGACCATGTGGGTGGTCTCCGACAATCTCCGCAAGGGCGCCGCGCTCAACGCCGTGCAGATCGCCGAGGTGCTGATCAATCGTGGCCTCTTGAAGCCCAAGAAGGCCGCCTGAGCCAAACCGATTGCACAGCATTTTGGCCGCCGCGATCCCCTCGCGGCGGCCTTATTTTATGACCTCAGCTCCGTGACAGTTCGCTTGGCGCCGAATGCTCGCCGTCGCCGATCGGCCGCTGCATCAGCACCTGGTCGAGCCAGCGATCGAATTTATAGCCCAGCGCTGGCGCAACGCCGATCAAGGTGAAGCCGAGGGCAGCGTGCAGCTTGCGCGAACCGAGATTGCCGCTGTCGCCGATCACCGCCACCATCTGCCGGAAACCGCGCCGCGCGCAGTCGTCGATCAGCGCCTGCAGAAGGCGCTTGCCGATGCCCTGCCCCTGGCGAGCCGGATCGATGTAGATCGAATTCTCCACCGTGTAGCGATAGGCAAGGCGCGGCCGATACGCGCTGGCGTAGGCATAGCCGGCAAGAGTGCCAGCCATTTCGGCAATGAGATAGGGATAGCCGCCGCCGGTGATGGTCTCGAAGCGCTTCAGCATGTCCGCGTCGGTTGGCGGTTCGAGCTCCCAGGAGGCGGTGCCGGTGCGAACGGCCTCCTGATAGATGGCGGCGATCGCGGGGATATCGCCGGGGCGAGCGGGACGAATGGTCAGCATGGATAGGATCCGGAACGACGAAGGACGCGGCAGTGCGCCCGCGCCCTAGATCGCACGCTCAACGGTCCGCCTCAAATAAAAACGGCGCCGGGAGGAACCCGACGCCGTGTCTTTAATTCAGGACGTTATCGACTGTCAGCGACGGTCGCCCATCAGGCGCAGCAGCATGATGAACAGGTTGATGAAGTCCATGTAGAGGTTGAGGGCGCCCATGATGGCCTTGCGGCCCATGGTCGTCCTGTCATCACCCTCGAAATACATCTCCTTGATCGTCTGCGTGTCGTAGGCGGTCAAGCCGGCAAAGATGCCCACGCCGATGATCGAGATGGCAAATTCCATCGCCGACGACTGCATGAAGATGTTGACCAACGAGGCGATGATCAGGCCGAACAGCCCCATGATCAGGAACGACCCCATGGCGCTGAGACTGCGCTTGGTCGTGTAACCATAAAGGCTAAGCCCGGCGAAGGTGGCGGCGGAGATGAAGAACACCTGCGTGATCGACTGCTGGGTGTAGACCAGGAAGATCGACGAAAGCGACAGACCCATCAGTGCCGCGAAGGCCCAGAACAGGCCCTGCGCCACCGGCATGGAAAGGCGCTGGATGCCAAACGAGAATACCAGCACCAAGCCAATGGGAGCCAGCATCACCAGCCATTGCAACGGGCTCGTGTAGAGCGCCGCGCCAAAGGAGGTGAGGGTGATCGGCTTGTCCCAGCTCGCCACCGCCGCGTTGGCGGCAAGAGCGGCAACGCCGCCGGTCACGGCAAGGCCGATCGCCATGTAGTTATAGACCGACAGCATGTAGCTGCGGAGACCCTGATCGATCTCCGCGGAATAGGCCCGGGAACCGTAGCCCGAGGGGATATTGCGTTCAGGGAATGCCATTGGGGCCTCGATCCTTCTTTGTAAATAAGACGTCGCGCGGGAGGCGAGCTCCCCTCGCTCGAAAAAACAATATGGGCGCGCGATGATGAAAGCTCAAGGGTACTCGCGGCGGCACCATCCAACATGACGAAGATTTAAAGATTCCTGAGTACCGGCGCCGCCTTGGCCGACAGCGCCCGGAAGGTGCCGAGCAGTCCGAGGCCAATGGTCAAGACAAGCGCCACCGCCACGGCGCCGAGCGCCACCCAGGGATTGAGGTCAAACGGCACGTCCATGATCCCGGTGAGAACACCCCAGGCGGCCGCTGCGCCGGCAATCAACGCAAAAATAGCGGTGAGAAGGCCGAGCGCCGCGTATTCCAGGGCAAACGCGAGAAGAACGCGGGCTCGCGTCGCCCCGAAGGTTTTGAGAAGGACGGCGTCATAGACGCGTTGGCGGTGGCCGGAGGCGAGCGCGCCAGCCAGCACCAGCACCGAGGCGGCGAGCGCGATCGAAGCGGCTGCGCGGATCGCCAGCGTCAGCGAGCCGACGAGATCGTTGACGGTGGCGAGCACGTCCTTGATGCGCACTATGGTCGCCGTTGGGAAGGCGGCGACCATGGCCTTGATCAGCCGCCCCTCGGTCTGCCGGTCGCCGCCGCCGGGCAGCGCCGCCGTCGACAACACCGAATAGGGGGCTCCGGCGAAGGTATTGGGCGAGAACACCATCACGAAGTTGATGGAAAGCGATTGCCACTCGACTTTGCGCGTGCTGGCGACCTTGGCCGTGATCTCGCGACCCAGCACGCTGACGGTCACCGTGTCGCCGATCGTGAGACCGAATTCGCGCGCCAGCTGGTCTTCAAAGGAAACCAGCGGTTCGCCGGCGTAATCTTTCGGCCACCAGGCGCCTGAGGCGAGCGTCGAATTCGCCGGTGGTTCGGCCGACAGCGTGATGCCGCGATCGCCCGAAAGCGCCCAGCGAGCACTCTCGGGCGCCTCGATCTTGTCGACCGGGATTCCTTTCAAAGCGGTGATGCGGCCGCGCAGCATCGGCACGGTCGCAAGCGCCGTGCCTGGGACGGTCGCTTCCACCAAACGGGAGAAAGCGTCCAGTTCATTTGAACGGATGTCGAGGATGAAGAAGGTCGGCGCCTTCTCCGGCAAGGTCGAGGTGAGCTGACGCCTGAGGCCGGTATCGATCAGCGCCAGCGCCACCATCAACGTCAGTCCAAGGCCGAGCGACAGCACCACGGAAAGCGTCAGCCCGCCGCGCCGATGAATGTTGCGCAGCGCCAGCCGGAACTCGGCGGAGCCAACCGCCGGGACGCGGCCGGCAAGGCGCCGGATCAGGCCGGCAACGCCCGTCAGCACGGTAAAGATGGCCGCCATCGACAGGACAAAGACCACCGCGACGAAGCGATCGGAGGCAGCGACAATGGCCAGCACTGCGAGCAGCAAAACGGCAACCGCTGTTGCGACCATATAGACGCGGCGCGGCAGCCGCCGCTCCGGCGCCACCTTCTCGCGAAATAGCGCGCTCACCGGCACATCATGCGCCCGGCCGAGCGACCAGATGGCGAAAGCGAAGGCCGTGAGGAGACCATAAGCGGCGGCAAGCAACAGTTCGCCCGGATAGACAGCGATTTCGATGGGGAGATCGAGCGCCGAGGCGATCAAACCGCCGGCAAAGAATGGCGGTATCAGCCCCAGGGCGAGACCAAGCGCCACGCCAACAAGGCCGATGACGCCGATCTCGATCAGGTAGACGGCCACAACGAAGCCACCCGGCGCGCCCACCGCCTTCAGCGTGGCGATGGTGTCGCGCTTGCGATCGATGAAGCCCTTGACCGCGTTGGTGACGCCAACGCCACCGACGATCAGCGCCGTAAGCCCGACCAGCGTCAGAAATTCCGAGAACCGCTCGACATTGCGTTCAAGACCGGGTGCCGCGTCGAGGCGGGTGGAAACGCGCCGGCCACTGTCGGACTGCGCGGCCTTGATTTCGGTCGCCGTCGCGGCGACGGCGGCATCGGTGACGCCGTCGGGCAAGGCGAGGCGGACGGTGGTTTCGACAAGGCTCCCCGGCTGGACGATGTCGGTCGCCGTGAGCGCCGCCCGGCTCATCATCACGCGCGGCCCGTAGGCAACGCCGGTACCAACCTGGTCGGGCTCGCTTGCGATCAGCCCGCGTACCTCGGCGGTCGCCCGACCTATGGCGATACGATCGCCGACTTTCACGTCGAGACGGTCGGCGAGGATCGGCTCGACGACGACGCCAATCGCCCCGTCCGCCGTCGGTGCCAGAGCCTCGGCAAGCCGGCCGCCGCCATCGAGGCGCAGATCGCCGGTGAGTGGATAGGCGTCGTCCACCGCTTTGATGCGGACGAGCGCCTGGGCGCTGCCATCGACGCGGCGTGCCATGGAATTGACCAGCGTCACCGTCGATAATCGACCGCGCGCCCCAAGGGCGGCGACCACATCGGCCGGCGGAACTTCGCCACCAAAGCGAACGGCGATGTCGCCGCCGAGAATGTCTCGCCCCTGCAAGGCGATGCCCTCGGTGATTGCCCGGCTGGTCGAGCCGACGGCGGCGATGGCGGCAACGCCAAGCGCGATGGCGGCGATGAAGATGCGGAAACCCGAAAGACCGCCACGCGCTTCGCGGGCAGCGAGACGGAAGGCGACTGGCCAGCCCGGCACGCGGCCGTTCACCGAGCTACTCCCGCGCGGACGTCCTCGACGATTTCGCCCGAGCGCATGACGATACGCCGATCGCAGGCGTCGGCCAGCGCTCGGTCGTGCGTGACAAGCACCAGCGTCGCATCGCGCCGCGCCCGAGCTTCGAACATCAGGCGAATGATATCGCGGCCGGTATCGGCGTCGAGGTTGCCCGTCGGCTCGTCGGCGATCAGGATCGACGGCTCCGGAGCGAGCGCCCGGGCGATGGCAACACGCTGCTGCTCGCCACCGGACAGCTCCGCCGGATGATGATCAAGCCGACCAGCAAGGCCAACCGCTTCGAGTTCGGCTCGCGCCCGCTCGAAGGCATCACGCCGGCCGCTGAGTTCGAGCGGCACCGCGACGTTCTCGAGCGCCGTCATGGTCGGCATCAGGTGGAAGGACTGGAAGACGATGCCGACGGAACGGCCGCGAAAGCGCGCCAAAGCATCTTCGCCCATACGATCGAGCCGTTCACCACCGACCGTGACAGCACCGCCATCGACCCGCTCAAGGCCGGCGAGCACCATCAGGAGCGTCGACTTGCCCGACCCGGAAGGGCCGACGATGCCGACGCTCGAGCCAGCCTCAATGGAGAAAGAAAGGCTTTTCAGAATATGGACGCGGGCGGCACCGCTGCCGAGGCTGAGGTCGACCTGTGAAAGAGCAATGGCAGGATCTGGCAAGGACGGGCTTTCGAGTTCTGGCGCTTCAGGCACACGTGAAGTCGGCAGGGCTTGCCGAAGAAAGCCCAAGCCTGTCATATGGGCGGCTCAGAAACCATTGCAAGCCGGGTCAAAAGGCCGTGAGACATCGGATATTTGCGTTCGTTCTCGCCCTCGTCGCCGGCATTGTCAGCGCGGAGGCCAAGCCCATGCGTATCGTCGCTTTCGGCGACAGTCTCACCGCCGGTTATGGAGTCCTCAGCCAGGAGGCCTTCCCGGATCGGCTGGAGGCGGCACTCGTCAAGAAGGGCCTTGATGTCGAGATCGTCAACGCCGGCGTCTCCGGCGACACTGTGGCCGACGGTCTCGCACGTCTGGACTGGGCGCTGGCCGACGGCGCCGATGGCGTCATCGTCGAGCTCGGGGCCAATGACATGCTGCGCGGTCACGACCCGGCGCTTATCCGCGAAAGCCTTGATGAGCTGATGTCGCGCCTCGGCGAGACGGGCGTGCCGGTCCTGCTTGCCGGCATGCGGGCGGCACCCAATCTCGGCGCCGACTACGCCACCCGTTTCGACCCGATCTTTCCGGACCTCGCCAACAAGCACGGCGCGCTGCTCTACCCCTTCTTCCTCGACGGCGTCGCCAGCAACGCCGGCCTCAACCAGGCCGATGGCATACATCCCAACGCCGCCGGCGTGGAAATCATCGTCGGGCGCATCCTGCCATCGGTCGAGGCGCTGATCGAACGGATCAAGAGCAAGAGCTAGCTGCTCAGAGGTTGGCGAAGCATTTTGAGTAAACAGCGGTTTGGGGGATATCCATCGTGAGCAGCCTCGACCATTTTCGCCTGATGGCGCCTTACAACGCCTGGATGAACGCCAAGGTTTACGACGCCGCCGGACGGCTGACGACCGACGACCTCTGCCGCGACCGCGGCGCCTTCTTCGGCTCGATCCTCGGCACGCTCAATCACCTCGCCGCCTCCGACCTCACCTGGTTTGGCCGGCTCGCCGCTCATCCACCTTTTGCCGGTCGACTCGATCTTGCAGGTCTGCCGCAACCGACGGGCAACCGCTTCATCGTGTCCGACGACCTGTCACAGTTGCGACCGATCCGCGAGCGCATCGATCGGCTGATGGTGGGGTTCATCGACGGCCTGACGGAAGCCGATATCGGCGGCATCCTCAGCTATCGCCGCGCCGACGGCACGCCGCATCGCAAAGTGCTGTCGTCTGTGTTGTCGCATATCTTCAACCACCAGACCCATCATCGCGGCCAGGTCACCACGCTGCTCACCCAGGCCGGCATCGACGTTGGCGTTACCGACCTCCTGGCACTCGTCCCGGACATCGACTGAATTCCGAAAAGGCTGTTCCATGCAGAAACGTCGCCTCGGCCGCTCCGACCTTCTTGTCACGCCCCTGTGCCTCGGCACCATGACCTACGGCGAGCAGACCGGCCAAGAAGAAGCCTTCGCCATCCTCGATCGCGCCATCGGCTTTGGCATCGACTTCATCGACACGGCCGAGATGTACCCGGTGCCCCCGAAGCGTGAAACGCAAGGCGCAACCGAGACGATTCTCGGCGACTGGTTCGCGGCGCGCGGCCGACGCAATGACATTACCCTGGCAACAAAGGTCTGTGGCCGTAGTGCCAACGACTGGTTCCGCGACGATGGTGCGCCGACCCGGCTGACGCGAGCACAGATCTTCGAGGCAGTGGAGAAATCGCTGCGTCGGCTCAGGACCGACCACATCGATCTCTACCAGATCCATTGGCCCGACCGCGTCGTCTCCGACTGGGGCACGATGCCCACGCGCTTCAAGCCTTTCGCACCCGCCGCCGACGAAACGGCGATCGAGGAGACGGCCGCCGCCTTTGCCGAGCTGATCGCCGCCGGCAAGATCCGCCATTTCGGCCTTTCCAATGAGAGCCCTTATGGCCTGATGCGTTTCATCGCCGCCGCCGAAGCTGGCATCGGGCCACGCCCGGTGTCGGTGCAGAACGCCTACAGCCTTGTTAACCGCACCTGGGAAGGTGGCCTTGCCGAAATCGCGCTTCGAGAAAATATCGGCCTCCTGCCCTACTCGCCGCTGGCACAGGGCTATCTCACCGGCAAGTACCGCAATCACGCGCTGCCGGCGAAAAGCCGCAAGGCGCTCTTCAACCGCTTGCAGCGCTACGAGAAGCCGCATGCCGACGCCGCGATCGCCGCTTATGTCGACCTTGCCCACCGCTTCGGCGCCGATCCGGTCACTTTCGCACTCGCCTTTGCCATCAACCAGCCGACGGTTGCTTCGGTGATCATCGGACCGAGCGCTGACGGGCAGTTGGACAGCAACCTCGCCGCCGCGCAATTCCCATGGACAGCCGACATGCAGGCAGCTGTCGACGACCTGCACCAGCACTTCGGCAACCCCTGCCCCTGAGCGAGGTCATTCGGCGATGGAAAGCCACGATTTGTCGATGACGCGCAGCACGCGAGCGAGCTCGCCGCCGCGCTTCAGAATCATGCCGGTCTGGGCGATCACCGAATAGGCGCCCTGCTTGCGGGCCAGTTTCGGATTTTTTTCCACCCGGTAGAGCGGCACCTCGGACGATCGGCGGAAGATCGAGAAAACGGCGCGATCGGCAAGGTGGTCGATGGCGTAGTCGCGCCATTCACCCGCCGCCACCATGCGGCCATAGACCTTCAGGATTTCGGAAAGCTCATGCCGGTCGAAGGCGACATATGGCTTCTCGCGCACCATCTGTCGAGAATCGCCGGGCGCTGGCGTTTGAGGAACTCCGCGCGCCAGCGCGATCAGATTTGCGGGTTCGCCCGCTCCCTCGTCGATCTCGCCGCTCAAGCGCACCTCCGGGCCGTGATCGTCACGTCACCGTCATGATTGCGCCAGCCGCCGCCGAATGCAACGAGGAAACACTCCGGCGGCGACCGTCATTCGGCGAGTTCGGCGACGAGGCCGGCCGCGACCGTCAGCTTGGCGACCGTCGGCGCGCCCGCGAGCAAATCACTGACGAGCTGCCTCAGGCGGCCGATACGGGCCTCCCGCGCCGTCGTCCAGAGATCGGCGCCCCCCTCGGCAATCGCTCGGGCAACGATACGGCGACGGGCAGCGGCAAAGGTACGGCGGGCGATTTCGGCCGCCTGTCCCTCGTAGAGGTCGGTTGGCCGCACCACTGCCGACAGACGAGCGATCAGATCGGCGGCGAGCGCCTCGTCGATCGCTGCCATCACCGGCAGCACCTCATCGACGGCGCGCCCGACTTCCTCACCGATGACGATAAGATCGAGGCTGCCGAGTTCGGCCGGCAGTCTGGCAAGGCGGATCGCCAACGGTTCCGGCACGCCGGCAGCCAGAAGCTCCGGATCGGGCGCGCCGGCCGGAGCACTGTCGCGGAAGCGGAGTACGCCGGCGGCAAGCCGCTCAATGGCGGCGGCAAGAGTGCCTTGGGGCGCCCCGTTGTCGGCCACCCACAACGCGGCGTCGATCAGGAAATCGGCAACGCGGCGGCGCAGTTCCACCCAGACGGCGCCGGTGATCTTCCCTTCGAGGGTGTCAATCTCCGCTGTCACCGCGTCGGTACCGAAGGCGGCGGCGGCGATGACAAGGGCACGGACCGCCTCCTCGGCACCAACACCGGCTTCATCGCCAAGCCGGCTGACGAAGGTCGGCCCAGCTGCGTCCACAGCCGCGCCCGCGATGCGGGTGGCGAGGATGTCACGAGCGAGGCGATGAGCGGCGATATCCTCGGCAAAGCGGGCACGCATGGCCTGCGGGAAGGCATGGGTCAGCCAATCTCCGAGCGCCGGATCGGCGATCAGCCGACCGGCGAGGAGTTCGTCGGCCAGCATCAGCTTGGCATGCGCCATCAGGATGGCGATCTCCGGTCGCGACAGCGTTTCACCGGCAGCGGCGAGGCGACCGGCCGCCACTTCGTCGGGAAGGCCCTCGCGATGTGGATCGAGCAGTCCCCGCTCGGCCAATACGGCGGAGAGACGCATCAGTCGCGGCAGCTCGCCGGAACCACGCGCCCGCGTCGCCGACAGCGCGACCACCTGCCGGCGGCAGAGCCGCAGCACACCGGCGGCAACGTCGTCGGTCATGCTGGCAAGCAGCTCGTCGCGCTCCGAAAGCGTCAACCGACCGGCGGTGACGGCCCGCCCGAGCGCGATCTTGATGTTGACCTCGGCATCCGAGGTGGCAACGCCGCCGACATTGTCGATGGCATCGGAATTGACGCGGCCACCACGCCGGGCGAAGTCGACGCGCGCGCGCGTCGTCACGCCGAGGTTGGCGCCCTCGCCGACGACACGTGCCCTCAATTTGCCGGCCGGGATGCGGACGCCGTCATTGGCGCGGTCGCCGGCCTCGGAATTGCTCTCGCCGTCGCCGCGCACAAAGGTGCCGATGCCCCCGAAGAACAACAGGTCGACCGGCGCGCTGAGAAGAGCGGCGACGACCTCATCGGGGCTGAGAGCCACAGCCTGAATGCCGAGCACCGTTCGCGCCTCGGCCGAAAGGGCAATCGACTTCAGCGTCCGCGAGAAAACGCCGCCACCGGGCGACAGTTTCGCCGGGTCATAGTCGGCCCAGCTCGAACGCGGCAGGGCAAACAACCGCCGTCGCTCGGCGAGCGCCACTTCGGCGTCGGGAGCGGGATCGATGAAGATATGACGGTGATCGAACGCCGCGACGAGCTTCATCGAGGCCGACAGCAGCACGAAGTTGCCGAACACATCGCCCGACATGTCGCCAACGCCGACGGCGGTGAACGGATCGACCTCGGCGTTGAGGTCGAGTTCGCGGAAATGCCGCTTCACCGCCTCGAAGGCGCCGCGCGCCGTGATTCCCATCTTCTTGTGGTCGTAGCCGGCCGAACCGCCGGAGGCAAAAGCATCGGCAAGCCAGAAGCCGTGTGAAAGCGCGATGCGGTTGGCAATATCGGAGAAACTGGCGGTGCCCTTGTCGGCAGCCACCACCAGATAGGGGTCATCACCGTCGTAGCGGACGGTTGAGGACGGCGGCACGATGCCGTCACCGACGATATTGTCGGTCAAATCGATCAGCGTGCTCACATACCGCTCGTAGGCGGCAACGCCAGCGGCTGCCCGATCGACGCCAGCGGCGAGGCGACGGGCGACAAAGCCACCCTTGGCCCCCACCGGCACGATCACCGCGTTCTTCACTTGCTGCGCCTTGACGAGGCCAAGGATTTCCGTGCGGAAATCCTCCGGCCGATCCGACCAGCGCAAACCGCCGCGCGCCACCTTGCCGAAGCGAAGATGCACGCCCTCGACATCGGGGGCATGCAGCCAGATCTCGGCGAAGGGACGCGGCGCCGGCAAACTGTCGATTCGCGTGGCGTCGAACTTGAACGCCATCACCGGATGCGGACCGCCATCGGCACTGATCTGGAAGAAGGTGGTCCGTGTTGCCGCCTCGATCAGGTTGGCAAGCCGGCGCAAAATACGGTCGTCATCGAGGATCGGCACATCTCGGAATGCCGTCTCGAGCTCACCACGGAGCTGAGCAAGACGGTTCGAACGATCGCCGGAGAACGCCGGATCGAAGCGGGCCGTGAACAGCGCGATGAGCAGGTGGGCAACACCCGCGTTGCGGACCAACGCTTCGGCGACATAGGCGTGGCCGTGAGCGAGGCCGATCTGGCCGAGATAACGAGCGAGCGCCCGGAGCATGGCGATTTCACGCCAGCCGAGACCGGCGACGAGCGTCAGCGCGTTCAGCCGGTCGCTATCGGCCTTGCCGAGCCAGACCGCCATGAACAGCGCCTTCAGCCGGTTGCCGTCGCGGGCGAGATCGACTTCGGCCCCGTCGGCGCGGCGGAGCGCCATATCGTGCAGCACAATGATGTCGTCCGGGCGCTCGATCTCGAAGGTCTTCTCTTCGAGGACGGTAAAGCCCATCGCTTCTAGCACCGGCACCCGCGCCGACAGCGGCACCGGTCCACCACGGCTCATAAGGCGCATGGAGATGCGCGGCGACGGCAAGCCGCCACCGATCAGGTCGACCGCCGTCCCGCGATCGCCGACGAACAGCTCGAGGAGCGCCACATCGGCCACCGCCGTCTCGGCGTCATAGCTCGCCCGGTAGGATTCGGGAAAAGCACGGCCGTAGAGCTCGATCAACTTGCGACCGCGCGCCGGGCCGAATTTTGCCCGGCAGGAGTCGGCAAAACCATCGCCCCAATTGCGGGTAATGCGAGCAACCGCCGCCTCCAGCTCGGCCTGGGCGACAGCTGGCGTCGGCCCCTCATCGCGGCCGATGATGTAGTGGACGCGAGCAAGAGGCCCTTCGGGAAAGGCTGGGTAAACCGAAGAAACGCGCCCGGCAAAGGCTTCGGCGAGATAGCTGCCGATGGCGATCCGGGTGTCTGTGGTGTAGCGGTCTCGCGGCACGTAGACCAGGAGGGAGACAAAGCGGTCGAACTTGTCGCGGCGGGCCAGCACACGGATACGCGGCCGTTCACCGAGTTCGAGGACGGCCAGCGAGAATTCCAGCAGTGTGTCGAGATCGGCCTGAAACAGCTCGTCGCGCGGATAGCTTTCGAGAATGTTGCGCAGCGCCCGCCCGGAATGGCTCTCCAGGTCGAAGCCGGCACGGGCCATGATCGTTCCCACCTTGCGGCGCAGATAGGGAATCGAATGGGTGGACCGGGTGTAGGCCGACGACGTGAACAGGCCGAGCAGCCGGATCTCGCTGATGAGACAACCGCCGGCGTCGTAGCGCTTGATGCCGATATAATCGAGGTAGGCGTGGCGATGGACGCGCGCCTTGACATTGGCCTTGGCGACGATCAGCGGCTCGGTCTGGCGCAGAAATTCGGTGATTTCCGGCGTCACCTGAACCATCTCGCGGCCACGCCGCAGCACCTTTACCGCCGGATCGCGCAACAGGCCGTAGCCGCCGCCGGCGGTGAGAAGCGATGACGATTCGTCGCCGCTTTGGTCGTTGCCGACGACATATTCCCTGAGGCCTAGGAAGGTGAAATTGTCGGCGTTGAGCCAGTTCAGGAACTCGACGGCCTCAGCCACCGCCTCGGGCGGCAGCGGCGGCGGCGTATGTCGGTAAACGTTGATCACCGACTTGACCAGCGCCTGCATACGCGGCCAATCGTCGACGGCGGCGCGCACCTCGGTCAGCAGGCCGTCAAGCCGCGTTTCCAGCTGGGCAGCGGCGATGGCATCAGGCAACCGAGCGATATGGATGTGGATGAAGCTCTCACGGCTGGCGTCCAGATCTTCGCCGATCGATAGAAGACGACCGCTCATGCCGCGCACCACCGAAAGAATCGGGTGCACCATCAGGCGCACTTCAATCCCGGCGTCGGTCAGCTCCTGCATCACGGAGTCGACCAGGAACGGCATGTTGTCGTTGAGAATGTCGACGACCGTCACTTCCTTGCGATGGTTGGAGTCGTCATCCCAGACCGGATTGTAGATGCGGATGGAATGGATGCCCGGCACCCTGAGCGACAGGCTCGACATCGCTCCCTCGGCAAAGGCGATCAGTTCGCTGGCCGAATAGGCGACGACATCCTCGGCGGCGCCTTTGCCGTAGAGGGACTTCAATAGGCCGGCGAGTTCCGGCCGGTTGCCGCGGGCGACGAGGTCGGCCGCCTCATTGAGGCGTGCCTCCTTCAGCACTTCCATCACGCGCTTCATCGACAACTCCCGCCGCTCCCGACGGGCCGGTACTGGCCGCTGCGCCACCCCGGCCAATCAGAAAGACACAACCGGAAGGGCGGCGGCAAAGCCACCGCCCGGATGCTTGAGGTATCCAGTCAAGCCGGTCCGCGCGCCGATTCCAATTCGCGCTGTTGCGGACACGGCTCCGACCGCTTCAACAAAAAGTGGTCTTATTCCCCTTCGTCATCGAACTGATCGATGTCGACAAGGAACATGATGTTGGCACCTTCCTCGTCGAACTCGTCCCCTTCCTCGCCTTCAATATCATCCTCGATATCTTCGATCTCGCTGAAGGCTTCGATTTCGTCCTCGGTAGCCGAGCGAATGACGAAGGCAGAAACGCCGTCCCAAATCGGGGCGCCGGCGCTCGTGAAGCCGCGAACGTCGTCGAGAAAGTCCTCGCTCTCGAAGATCTCGCGCGCTTCCGCCTCGTCGGCGTCGGTGGTGGCAATCGCGATGCCGGCGATTTCGAGCGTGTACATGGCTGTCTCCTGTTGTCCGGGCGAGACGACCGGACGGATGCTTCGAGGGTTGTCAGGGCGGCCGCCAGCCAAGTCGGTCCGGCGACGGTAACGCAGCCTACGGCTTCCATCATGGCCATGGGGATGTCAATGGTTCGTCCGACGAAGCAGCTTTGACGTTCCGCTTTCGCCTTTCGACGAGGGCGGCGTTGAGCATCGCGCCGTAGAGTAGGATGAGGGCCATCAGGTAGAGGAAGATGATCGCCGTCATGACACCGGCGAGGCCCGCGTAAGTTGAGGCATAGTTGGCGAAATCGGAGAGATAGAGCGAGAAGCCGTAGGCACCGGCGATCCAGGCGGCCAGCGTCAACCCAATGCCGGGCAGGATCTCGCCGACGCGGCGGCGACCGGCCGGCAGCCAGAGATGGGCCGCCAGTAGCCCGCCACCGGCGATCAGCAACGTCAGGCCAAAACGCAGCAATGTCAGCGACCAGACGAAATTCTCGATCGCCGGCAACAGGTGAACAAGTCCGTTCCACGCCACCGGCGCCAGCACCACCAGGAAGGCAATGGTCAGGAAGGTCAGTGTGCCCAGCAGCACGAAGCCTATGCTCTCAAGCCTGAGCAGGATGAAATTGCGGTTCTCGACCACGCCATAGGCGCGATTGAGTCCGACGCGCATCGCCTCGACGCCGGACGAGGCAAACCAGAGTGCCAGCGCCACGCCGAAAGTCAGCGCGTCGCGACGCGGCACCAGCAGCACGTTCTTCACCTCGCCGGCGATGGGACCGGCGATGCTGGCCGGCACGCTTTCGAAGATCAGAGCCACCACCGTGGCCGAAAGCGCGCTGAGGTCGAAGAAGGCGGCGATGGCGGTCAAGAAAATCAGAAAGGGAAAGAGAGCCATCAGGGCGGACAGCGCCACATGTGAGGCGATCGCCCAGCCGTCGGCGGCATTGAAAGTCAGGGCCGCCCGCCAGAACGGGCCGATGAAGTGTCCGAGAGCCCGCACGGCATTTCTCCCTAATCGGTTGAAGAAGGTGGGCTAAACCAAGAAAAATGCAAGGGCGCGTTCCCGCCTGCCGTCTTGCTCCCGTCGTCCTTTGGGTGCATTCCATCCTTAAGATAATCCGGAGTTCGCAATGACCGTCACCCGCCAGGACATCGATTTTCTCGTCGCCACCGCCAAGGAAGCGGCTGAAACCGAGATCATGCCGCACTTCTCCAAGCTAACCGCCGCCGATATCAAGACGAAGGCACATGCCTCGGATTTCGTGACCATCGCCGACGTCGCGTCGGAAGAGCTGATCGAGAAACGCTTTCGTGCCGCCTGGGGCAACGACTTCCTGTTCGTCGGCGAGGAGGTCATGGAGCGCGAGCCGACGCTGATCGACCGGCTGATGCAGGCCCCGCGCGCCGTCGTCGTCGATCCGATCGACGGGACCTTCAACTACGCCAACGGCGTTCCCGCCTTCGCGGTGATCATCTCGGTGATTGAGCGCGGCGAAGTCAAAGGCGGCATCATCTACGATCCGGTGCGCGGCGACGCCGCCTGCGCCATTACCGGCGGTGGCGCCTTCCTCGCTGGCAACGGCCAGCCGGACCAGCCGCTGCGAGTGGCGCCCGCCGCTCCGTTGTCCGACATGCAGGGTAGCGCCGGCTGGTACTACGCCTCGCCCGAGGAGCGCACACGGCTACTGTCCGGATTCGCGCGTACTTGGGGCATCATGAACTACCGTTGTGGCGGCCAGGAGATGCGGCTGCTCGTCGCCGGCCACATCCACTTCTGCTACTACCACAAGCTGTCGCCCTGGGACCATGCCGCCGGCTGGCTCATCCATCAGGAGGCTGGCGGCTACTCGGCGCTGATCGACGGCTCGCCCTACCGGCCCGACCTCAGGGCCGGCGGCCTGCTGATGGCCCCCGACGAAGCAAGCTGGAACGAGCTCGCGACGGCACTCCGCGGATAAGCAATCCGGTATCTGGAATACGTGATGGTCGGCTATCGCCGACCATCTTTTCTCATGCCGTGCTAGAGCAACGTGCGTTCTGACGAACGCAGATCGTTGCTCTAGGTCTTTGTTGTCGCATTGTTATCGCGGAAAACCGGCTTCCACTTTTCCGCACAATGCTTGCTACTCCTTCAGCACCACCAGCAGGTCCTTGGCATCGATCTGAGCGCCGGCGGCGATCAACACCTCGGCGATCGTACCGTCGCGCTCGGCGTGGATCGACGTTTCCATCTTCATCGCCTCGATGGAAAGCAGCACGTCGCCGGCCTTGACCGTCTGGCCCGGCTTGACGGCCAATGTCGACACGACGCCCGGCATCGGCGCCGCCACTTGGCTCGGATCGCCGGCATCGGCCTTGCGTCGTTGCGTCTGGGCCGAAGCGGCGTTCGAACGGTCAGGCACGCGCACCATGCGCGGCTGGCCGTTGAGCTCGAAGAACACCCGGACCATGCCTTCGTTATCGGACTCGCCAACAGCCTGGCAGATCAGGACCAGAGATTTGCCTCGCTCAAGTTCGATGGTCAGCTCGTCACCAGCTTGCATGCCGTAGAAGTAGACAGGGGTCGGCAGCACCGATGTCGGTCCGTAAGTCTCCTGCGACTTGGCAAAATCGAGGAACACCTTGGGATACATCAGGTAGCTGGCCAGGTCCTGTTCGGTCGGCGCCCAGGACACCTTCTCGGCCAATTCGGCACGCATTGCCTCAAGGTCGGCCGGTGGGATCAGCGAGCCCGGCGGCACGGTGATCGGCTCGGCGCCCTTCAGGATCTTGGCCTGAAGGTCTTTCGGCCAGCCACCCGGCGGCTGCCCCAGATCGCCGTGGAACATTTCCACCACCGAATCGGGGAAAGCGACATCCTTCTCCGGATCAAGTACATCGGCGGGAGTAAGAGCCGAAGAGACCATCAGCAGCGCCATGTCGCCCACCACCTTGGACGACGGCGTCACCTTGACGATATCGCCGAACATGCGGTTGACGTCGGCATACGTCCTGGCCACGTCGTGCCAGCGCGTCTCGAGCCCCAGCGAGCGGGCCTGTTCCTTGAGATTGGTGAACTGGCCACCGGGCATCTCGTGGAGATAGACCTCCGAAGCCGGCCCCTTCAGGTCGTTCTCGAAGGCAGCATATTTGTGGCGCACCGCCTCCCAGTAGAAGGAAATGCGGCGAATAGCCTGCTGGTCGAGGCCGGTCGGCCGCGGCCCGCCTTCCAGCGCCGCCACGATCGAGCCGAGACAGGGCTGCGAAGTATTGCCTGAGAAGGCATCCATGGCAGCGTCGACGATGTCGACCCCCTCCTCCACCGCCGCCAGCACTGACGCGGCGGAAATGCCGGACGTATCATGGGTATGGAAGTGGATCGGCAGGTCGGTGGCCTCGCGCATCGCCCGGAACAACACGCGCGCCGCCGCCGGCTTCAACAGGCCGGCCATGTCCTTGATGGCAATGATGTGAGCGCCGGCATGGTCCAGTTCCCGCGTCATGCCGACATAGTACTTGAGGTCATACTTGGCGCGGTCGGGATCAAGGATGTCACCGGTGTAACAGATGGCCGCTTCCAGCACCTTGCCCTGATCGAGCACGGCGTCCATGGAGACGCGCATGTTGTCGATCCAGTTGAGGCAGTCGAACACCCGGAAGACGTCGACGCCACTGGACGCGGCCTGCTGCACGAAATGACGGACGACGTTGTCGGCGTAGTTCTTGTAGCCGACGCCGTTCGAGCCACGCAGCAGCATCTGCATCAGGATGTTGGGCGCCTTGTCGCGGATCTTGGCGAGCCGCTCCCACGGATCCTCGGTCAGGAAGCGCATCGCCACGTCGAAGGTGGCGCCACCCCAGCATTCCAGGCTGAACAGACCAGGCAGGCCGCGTGCATAGGCCTCGGCGATGTTCGCCATGTCGTGGGTGCGCATGCGCGTCGCCAGAAGCGATTGGTGGCCGTCGCGCATGGTGGTGTCGGTGATCAGGACGTTGGTCTGCTCGCGGATCCATTTGGCAAGCGCCTCTGGCCCCCGCGATGTCAGCAGATCGCGGGTTCCCGGCGTGACGCCGCCGGAAAACACCGGCACCACTGGCTTTGCCCCCTCGCCCGGCCTCGGACGGCTGCGCGTTTCCGGATGGCCGTTGACGGTGACGTCGGCGATGTAGGTCAGGAGCTTGGTCGCCCGATCCCGGCGCTTGACCAGTTGGAACAGCTCCGGCGTCTCGTCGATGAAACGCGTGGTGTAGCGGTTCTGCTGGAACTTCGGATGGGAGATGATGCTCTCAAGGAAGGTGAGGTTGGTGGCAACGCCACGGATGCGGAATTCGCGCAGCGCCCGCATCATGCGGTTGATCGCTTCCAAGGGCGTCGGAGCCCAGGCGGTCACCTTCTCAAGCAGCGGATCGTAGAAGCGAGTGATCACCGCGCCGGCATAGGCTGTGCCGCCATCGAGGCGGATACCGAAGCCGGTGGCGCCGCGATAGGCTGTGATGCGGCCATAGTCGGGAATGAAGTTCTGCTCGGGATCCTCGGTGGTGATGCGGCATTGCAGCGCATGGCCGTGAAGCCGGATATCTTCCTGCAGCGGCACGCCGGACTCGGGGGAGCCGATCTTGGCACCCTCGAGAATACGGATCTGAGCACGCACCACGTCGATACCCGTCACCTCTTCGGTGACGGTGTGTTCGACCTGAATACGCGGATTGACCTCGATGAAGTAAAAGGCGCCGGTATCGGAATCCATCAGAAATTCGACGGTGCCGGCCGAGTAATAATTGGCCGCCTTGGCGATGGTGACGCCATAGCCGGTGATTTCCGCGCGCTGGGCATCGGTCAGATAGGGCGCCGGTGCCCGCTCGACCACCTTCTGGTGGCGGCGCTGTACCGAACAGTCGCGTTCGAACAGATGAACGATATTGCCATGGGTGTCGCCGAGGATCTGCACCTCGACATGGCGAGCCCGCTCCACCAGCTTCTCGAGATAGATCTCGTCCTTGCCGAAGGCGGCCATCGCCTCGCGCTTGGCGGTAACCGCCTCGCGCAGCAGCGTCGCCTCATCGCGGATGACGCGCATGCCGCGCCCGCCGCCGCCCCACGAGGCCTTCAACATCAGCGGGTAGCCGATGCGCTTGGCTTCCGCCTTCACCACCTCCATGTCGTCGGGCAGCGGATCGGTGGCCGGCATCACCGGCACGCCGGCCTCGATGGCCAGGTTGCGTGCCGCCACTTTATTGCCAAGCTGGCGCATGGTCTCCGGCGATGGGCCGATAAACGTAATGCCGGCGTCGCGACAGGCCTCGGCGAACTCCGGACTCTCCGACAGAAGGCCATAGCCGGGATGGATCGCATCGGCCTTGGACTCCTTGGCGACGCGCAAGATCTCGGAAATGCTGAGATAAGCCTCGATCGGTCCAAGGCCGGCGCCGATCTGATAGGCCTCGTCGGCCTTGAAGCGGTGCAACGCCAGCCGATCCTCCTCGGCAAAGACGGCAACCGTCTTGAGGCCGAGCTCGTTGGCGGCGCGGAAAACGCGGATGGCGATTTCGGATCGGTTGGCGACAAGCACCTTGGTGATGGGCACGGCAAGCTCCATACGGGAAACTACGTTGGTGGTTTCCCTAGCAGGCTTGACGGCTAATGTCATATCCCGACGACACTTTTCGCCCTCGTCCTTTGGGAGAAGACGAGAATCGACGAAGAGCGTCGGAACGATCAAACCGATTTAGATTTGCTATATTTCGCCGCGACTTACGGCGCGCCGCCATCGGGCGCCCCAGTCGAAAGCGGAATAGGCCATGCAAAACACGCATGCCGGCCTTATCCACGGTGCATGGCGATGGCGGAAGCCCACCATCGCTTCCACTCAGGCGGACCGCGCCGCCGCCTCTACCAGGACATGGCGGTTGAGGGGCTTCTGCGCCAGCGCGTCGAGAATGCGTGGCGTGGCGATCAGCGTCGCCCGCTCCTTGGCATCGAGGAAGGAAACCCCTTCTTCGATGGTCTCTGCCTCTCCGACCTTGGCGAGGGCCAACGCGGAGACAGGATCCACGCGGCCGGGCTGCCGCGGCGCCATACGGTCGATCAGCGCGAGATGCTGCATCAGCAGATCGTCATCGGCGACGATGTCGACCAAGCTCGGCGCAGTGGCAACCGCCTCGACATAAGCCGGCCGGGCCTCGTCCAAACGTCCCTGGATGTTGGGCCTATGATGTTCCTCGGGGGTCCTAAGAAGACCGAGCCATTTGATGAAGCGCCCGACGGCATTGGAGCCGGTAAGACTGGAGATCGGCACGGCAAACACCATGCCGGCAATGGCTGGCGACAGCCAGGCGAACAGCTCCCAGCTATCGGCGATCGCCGCCCAGGCCAGCGCGAGGCCAGCCAGTACGTGCCAGCGATGGCGCACGATGAGATCGCGGAGCGGCAAGCCGCCATCGTCGCGCCGCTGCGGCTTCCAGCCGGCGTCGCGATGCAGCACGATCTCAGTGACCGCGCCGGTCTGGATCAGCATCATGATCGGCGCCACCAGTGCGGACACCACCATTTCGAAGATGAAAGACAGGAAGAGGCCGAGGAAGCCGCCCGATGCCTTGCGGTCACGCGAATTGAGAGAGAAAGCCAGGAGACCAAGCACCTTTGGCAGGAACAGCACGCCCATCGTCAGCGCAAACAAGCTGAGGGCTCGCTCGGCGTCGATGCGCGGCCAGGACGGGAACAGCTGGAACTCGTCCTTGAAATATTCCGGCCGGATATAGTGGGCCTGCAGCGTCAGCGCGAGACCGGACAGGATCAGGAGCAGCCACAACGGCGAGGCGAGGTAGCTCATGATGCCGGTGAGGATATGGGAGCGCGATACCCAGTGCAGGCCCCGTCCGCCGATCACCTTGAGGTGCTGCAAGTTGCCCTGGCACCAGCGGCGGTCGCGGACGGCGAGATCAACCAACGACGGTGGGCTTTCCTCGTAGGATCCCGAGAGATCATCGGCAATGATGACATTCCAGCCGGCGCGGCGGATCAGCGCCGCCTCGACGAAGTCGTGGCTCATGATGTGGCCGCCGAACGGCGGTTTGCCGGACAACTCGGGCAGGCCAGCGGAACTCAGGAAGGCCTCGGTGCGGATGATGGCGTTATGACCCCAGAAGTTACCTTCCTTCTGGACCCACCAGGACAAACCTGTTCCTACGACCGGTCCGTAGACCCGGCCGGCAAACTGCTGCAGCCGCGCCATCACCGTCGTGCCATTGACGAGCATCGGAATGGTCTGGATGAGACCGGCGTCGGGATCGGCTTCCATCCGGCGAGCCAGCTCGACGATGGTTCGCCCTTCCATCAGACTGTCGGCATCGAGCACCAGGAGATGATCGTAGGCGCTCGCCCAACGCTTGCAGAAGTCGCCGACGTTGCCCGCCTTCTTGGCAGTGTTGTTGCGCCGCCGACGGTAGTAGATGCGGGTGAAGCTGCCGATGCGCTCGCGGGCGGCCAACAACGCCGCCTCTTCCTGCAGCACCACTTCCGGATCGGTGGTGTCGGCCAACACGAACCAGTCGAAGGCGTGGCTTTGGCCGAGCGCCTCGACATCGCGCGCCATGGCTTCGATGGCAGCGAAGACGCGCGAGGGATCCTCGTTGTAGGTCGGCATCAGCATAGCCGTGCGCTTGCGCAGCGGCTCGTCCGATCCAGCCACCGGCCGAGCGAAGTGCCGGCTGACCAGCTTCAGAAAGCCGAACACGGAGGCGACCGAGGACAAGGCAATCCAGGCAAAAGTCACGGTGAACAGGGCGAGCACGACGCGTTCGACCGGCGTGAGGTCGCCGAGCGCCAGCACCGCGTACATCTCGTTGACGGCATAGGCGAGCAACGCCGCCGTACCACCGATCACCGCGAAACGCTTCAGGAACGACGAGCGACTGCGAGGATTGACCAGACGCCGTCGGTCCTTACGACGAAAGCGCTTGAGATTTTGCGCCGGCATGTCGGCGGGATGTTCCGGCGGCATGCCGGGAGCATATCGCCCACTAACGGCGACATCACGAACTATGCTGTCCATCGGAAGGCCCAAGTCTCGGCCGACTGCCCCGATTCGAAGGCGAGCGCCGCCGTCAGCTCAATGAGCGTCTCGTTCTGGGGATCCAGCTCGAAGCTGAGGCGCATGCCATGAGTTTCAGGATTGGCAGCGACGACGACATTCCTCACCGTACCCTTGGAGGCCTGCACCGACACCTTCGAGGCACCGAGCTTGGCCGGGTCCACGCCCTGGAAATAGCCGTAATCGATGACGAACAGGCGCACCGGCGTCGGCCCGCCGACCCCCGCCCGTCCCGACCGTGTCGCGGTGACATAGGCAGCGCCGGCAGCCAGCGCCGGATCGCCGCCCCAGAACAGACGATAGGCGAAGAAATATTCGGTACCGGCTGGAATCTTGTCCTGCGGTGCCCAGTAGGCGACGATGTTGTCGTGAATTTCCGAGTTGGTGGGAATCTCCACCAGCGTCACCGCGCCGGCGCCCCAGTCGCCCACCGGCTCGATCCAGAGCGACGGGCGGCGCTGATAAGAGGCTTCCAGATCTTGATAGGACAGGAAACTGCGGTCACGCTGGACGAGGCCGAAGCCGCGCGGACTGCGATCCTGGAACGCCGAAATCTGCAATTCCTTGGGATTGGCCAGCGGACGCCACCAGCGATCACCGTGACCGGTGACCATCAGCAAGCCGTCTGAATCGTGAACCTCGGGCCGGAAGTCATCGATTTCTGTGCGACCGTTGGCCGAAAAGAAGAACATCGACGTACCCGGCGCGAGACCGACCTTTTCGAGATCGGCGCGCGGAAACAATTGCGCCTCGACGTCGATAGTGGTCGGCAGCCCGGGCCGAATGGTAAAACGATAAGCGCCCGACACCGAAGGGCTATCGAGCAGGGCGTTGACGACGCAGGTATCCGAACCGGCAGCCGGCGTTTCCACCCAGAAGGCTCGGAACAGCGGAAACTCTTCGCCTTCCGGATCGGCCGTCTTGAGGGCAAGGCCACGCGCCGACAGACCATAGGTCTGGTCCTTGCCCAGCGAGCGGAAATAACTCGCTCCCTGGAAAACCAGAACTTCGTCGAATACGTCGGGCTTATTGAGGGGCGCGTGCAAGCGGAAGCCGGAGAAGCCGATATCCTCGGCGGGAATCGGCTGCGGCACCAACGGCCCGTAATTGAACAGATTGGGGTCGTAGGCAACGTGCGTTGCCTGGCCATTCTCGACGAGCGCCATCTCCACCGGTTCCTTGAAGTAGGAGCCGCGATGGAAGAGCTGCATCTGATAGGGCAATCCCTTGTCCGCCCAAAGGGCCGACTCGGGACGGAAACGAATGTCGCGATACTGATCGTAGGTGAGATTTTCGAGAATGGGCGGCAGGCTGGTATCCGGCGCCTCGTAGGCCTTTTTGGCAAGGGCACGGGCGATTTCGGCCACCGTCGAGCGGGTGAATGGTCCGGTGACGGCGAACTGGTGCTGCTGAGTCGCCGCCAGCGCTACGGCTGGCACGCCGGTCGCAACCACAACGGCACCAACCGCCGTCAGCGCTCGCGTCAAAAAGTCACGGCGATCGATCATGGGATTCCCGACAGAAAGGTCCACAGCGGCTCCACTCGTCATTCACATGGGCGCGGGAACAGCGAGCGGGAGGTAAAGTTCCCACTCCACTACCACGGCGCGGCGCCGGCTCGTCCGGCTTCCCGAAAATGCCCTCTTACCCCGTTGGATTCCAACATGTCATGTGGATACCAGACCGACACGATGGTGCATAGAACCATACGTCGCCAGCTATCGAAATTATACATCCGCGCCCGCATGTCCGCCATGACTGGAAGCGGTTTCAACGAGCTCCACCTCCCCTTCGGCGCATAGCCGGCGCACGCTCTCGCGCGGACAGCTATCGGTGACGAAGACGTCCACCTGGGCGACCGAGCCGATCCTTACCGGCGCCGTACGCTCGAACTTGGTTTCGTCGGCCACCAGGATGACCCGGCGAGCGTTGGCGATGATCGCCTGCGCCACCTTCACTTCGCGAAAATCGTAATCGTAGAGCGCGCCGTCCTCGTCGATCGCCGAGGTGCCGACAATGGCGAAATCCACCTTGAACTGGCGAATGAAATCAACCGCCGCCTCGCCAATAATCCCGCCATCGGCATGGCGGACCTGACCGCCGGCGATCACCACGTCGATTCCCGAATAGGCGCGCATCAGGTTGGCGACATTGATGTTGTTGGTGATCACCATCAGTCCCGAGTGCTGCAGCAGCGCTTGAGCCACCGCCTCGGTAGTCGTACCGATGTTGATGAACAGCGATGCGTCATTGGGAATGAGAGCGGCGGCGGCTTCGCCGATCGCCCTTTTTTCGGCCGCGGCGATCAGGCGCCGCGCCTCATAGCCGACATTCTTGACCGTTGAAGCCAACACGGCTCCGCCGTGCACACGGGCGAGCAGGCGGCGATCGCAGAGTTCATTGAGATCCTTGCGTATGGTCTGCGGCGACACCTCGAAGCGCGCGGCAAGATCGTCAACCAGGACGCGGCCGACCTCGCGGGCAAGATCCAGGATGGCGTGTTGGCGATCGATCAGCATGGCTCTCCAGGGAAAATCGCTTAGCGGGCTCAGTGTAGCTACAAATGGGGAAATCTCGCGGCGGCCGAATGGCGAATGAAGCCGGTCAGCTGGAAAGCTTCTGATATCGCTTGATCAGCCGCTCCCTTTTGAGACGCGACAGCCGATCGATCCAGAATACGCCGTCCAGTTGGTCGATCTCATGTTGCAGCACGGCGGCGTGGAAGCCTTCCGCCTCCTCGGTGGACGCGATCCCGTCAAGCGAGGAATAAGCGACACGCACCGCCCGTGGCCGCTCGATTTCAGCGCTTACGCCAGGCATGGAAACCGACCCCTCCTCGTTGACCATGGTCTCGGCCGAAACCCACTCGATCAAGGGGTTGACGTAGACGCGGATGGCCATGCCGCCCGGTGGCCGCGCCGCGATCACCCGCCGGAGGATACCGAGATGCGAAGCGGCGAGGCCAACAGCGGGCGCCGCCTCGACGGCGGCGACGAGATCGTCTGCCAGGCCTGCGAGCTCATCATCGAAAGCAATGACCGGCTGAGCAACGGCCCGAAGCCGCGGATCGGGATATGTCAGCAAGCTCGTCAACGTCATGGGCGAAAATCTCTCGACAGCATCAACAAAGTCTTACCACCACTCTCTGGGGGAACTTCATAAGTAATAACATTTAATGCGGCCCGGATATTCACAAATCCTAACGGTCATTCACCGCGAAAACCGCGAAGACGCGCCATTTCCACCAAGGTACTGTAAATGCGGCGCCGGCATGGTTAATGGTCCGTCAAGGCGGTCGCGACGCGGGTTAACGAAAGCCTGCCGAAAAGGAAAAAATTGCCGTTTACGTCGGAACGAGGCCTTCAATCGGCACTGATACAAGGCAGGCAATCGCGTTCCGGAGTCATGCAAGATGAAACGCCTTCTCGTCACCGCGGCAGCCGCTTCCTTCCTAGTCGCCGCCTCCTCCACCGGGGCCTTCGCTTTCAATATGAACGTCCCGAAGTCGGTAATTGTTGCCGCCATAGAGGCACCGACCGTCAGCTCCGCCGAGCGAACCTTGGTTTTCCCGCCGCTCACCTTCCTGTCGGTGGCTGGTGATTATGCCGCCCGCGTCCGTGCCGAGGTGATCAACGTGTTCGCCCCCGGCATCATCAGCGGCATCGGCGCCGCCTATCAACGCGCCCTCGGCGCGCCGGCCACCTCGGCCGTGCCGGAAGTCGTTGCCATCTGACTCCCCCGCTTCGGCCGCTGGAACGCGGACGGCCGACAGGGTGATCGAGGCCTGATATCTTCCCCAAGCAGCCCCAACGGCCAGTCCCGTTGGGGCTGCTTGCGTTTGGCGGCCGCCGGCCCAAACCGACCGCCCGGCATGCCGTGATCTGCTCAACCCGACGAAGCCTCCGATCAGGTGCATCTCCTTTTCGATCAGAGTGTTCCATCCGGCCGGGAAATGCTCTAGGGTCCACCTCAGTCCATCGTCGGCATTCGAGGCGAACCATGCATTACGTCGTCAGTTGCATCGACAAAGTGGGGCTTCTGCCCGTCAGGCAAGCCAACCGGGCTGCCCATCTCGAATATGTCAAGGCCAACGCCGATACCATCCTGGTCGGCGGTCCCTATCTCGACGAAACCGGCAGCATGGTCGGCTCGCTGCTGATCACTGAAGCGGTCGACCTCAAAACATTGCAGACGGTACTGGCCGAAGATCCCTATGCCCGGGCCGGTCTGTTCGAGAGCGTCGACATCAAGCCGTGGAAATGGGTCATCGGCGCGCCCGGCTGACGCCGCCGCTACGCCGCGACGGGGAGCACCATGGCCCATTGGCTGTTTAAGTCCGAGCCCTTCAAGTTCTCGTTCACCGACCTCAAGGCAAGGGGCGCCGCCGGCACCGAATGGGACGGCGTGCGCAACTACCTCGCCCGTAACAACATGCGGGCGATGCAGGTGGGCGACCAAGGCTTCTACTATCATTCCAACGAGGGCCTGGCCGTCGTCGGCATCTGCGAGGTGATCGCTCCATCCCACCTCGACAGCACCAGTGCCGATCCGCGCTGGGATTGCGTCGACCTGCGGGCGGTCAGCGACCTCAAGCGCCCTGTCACGCTTGCCGAAATCAAGGCCGAACCTTCGCTTTCCAAGATGAGTCTGGTCACCTCGATGCGTCTTTCGGTTCAGCCGGTGACCGACGAAGAATGGGCGATCGTTCTCGCCATGGCGGAGCGGTGAGCGACCTTGCCCGCGAGCGCGCCTTCATTCTGCGTGAAACCCGTTCCAAAACGCCGCCCCTAGTGCCGGAGATCCGGCTGCGTCTCGCCGACGAGGCGATGGATCTTTGGCAAGCCACCGAGGACGACCTCGGTCGGGTTGGTCTGCCTCCGCCCTTCTGGGCTTTCGCCTGGGCCGGAGGGCAGGCGCTCGCACGCCATGTGCTCGATCATCCGGAGATCGTTCGCGGCGCCCGCGTGCTCGATTTCGCCGCCGGCTCCGGCATTGTGGCCATCGCCGCCATGCTCGCCGGCGCCCGAGAGGTCGTCGCGGCCGATATCGATGCCTACGCCCGCGCCGCCGTCCTGATCAATGCTGACGACAACGGCGTGGCGCTCACCGCGCCGGACACGGATTTCCTCGATTGCGGCCCCGCCGGTTTCGACGTCGTTCTGGCCGGAGACGTGTTCTACGAGCGACCGATGGCCACCCGCGTCGAGCCCTTCCTGCGCGCGGCGCAAGCGGCGGGCGCCGCCGTTCTGTTCGGCGACCCTGGCCGCGCCTATCTGCCGCCCGCCGGCATCGCGCCGCTTGCAAGTTATGACGTGCCGGTACCGCGCGCCATCGAGGATCGAGATATCCGGACCACCCGCGTCTGGCACTTTACCTGACCCAAGCCGGCACCCAGTGATGCCAATTAGCCGGGCGGCTAATGGACTTAAGTGTTTTGACGGACCATACTGAAATCGATTGGCGCATGGCCTAGGGGGGCCCTGGCGCGAGGAGGTTTTAGATGTCCGGTGAGGTGTTCGAGGTGCCGGCGGCGCTTGCCGCGTCGGCCTTTATCGACAACGACAAGTATCTGGCGCTGTATAAGCGCTCCATCGAAGACCCCGACGGCTTCTGGGCATCGATGGCCGGCCGGCTCGACTGGATCAAGCCATTCACGCAGGTGAAGAACACCTCCTACGACCCGCACCATGTATCGATCCGCTGGTATGAGGATGGCATTCTCAACGCCGCCTATAACTGCGTCGACCGCCACGCCGACCGTACGCCGGACAAGGTGGCCATCCTGTGGGAAGGCGACGACCCCGCCGAACAGCGCGCCATCACCTATCGCGAGCTTCAGGAGGAGGTCTGCCGCTTTGCCAACGTGCTGAAGGCGTCGGGCGTCAGGCGTGGCGACCGCGTCACGATCTACTTGCCGATGATTCCGGAAGCCGCCTTTGCCATGCTGGCCGCCGCCCGCATCGGGGCCGTCCACTCGGTGGTGTTCGCCGGTTTTTCTCCCGACAGTCTCGCCGGCCGCATCCGTGATGCCGGCAGCTCGGTGGTCATCACCGCCGACGAGGGTGTTCGCGGTGGCCGCAAAGTGCCACTCAAGGCCAACGTCGATGCCGCCCTCGAAAAATGCCCCGATGTATCCAAGGTACTGGTGGTCAAACGGACCGGCCGGCCGATCGCCATGCGGGACGGTCGCGACGTCTACTACGACGAAGCGGCGAAAGGTCAGCCCGCCGATTGCCCTGTTTCCCCGATGGGCGCGGAAGACCCGTTGTTCATTCTCTATACCTCCGGCTCCACCGGCAGCCCCAAGGGCGTGCTGCATACCACCGGCGGCTATCTGGTCTATGCTTCACTGACGCACCAGTGGGTGTTCGACTGCCACGACGACGACGTTTACTGGTGTACCGCCGACGTCGGCTGGGTGACCGGCCACTCCTATGTTCTCTACGGCCCGCTTGCCAACGGCGCTACGACGCTGATGTTCGAGGGCGTACCGAGCTACCCCAACCCCTCGCGGTTCTGGGAAGTGATCGACCGCCACAAGGTGACGATCTTCTATACCGCCCCGACGGCCATCCGCTCGCTGATGGCTCAAGGCGAGGAGCCGGTAAAGCGCACGTCGCGGGCGTCGTTGCGCATCCTCGGGACGGTCGGCGAGCCGATCAACCCAGAGGCCTGGCTCTGGTACCATCATGTGGTTGGCGAGGATCGCTGCCCCATCGTCGATACCTGGTGGCAAACCGAGACCGGCGGCATCCTGATCACCCCACTGCCCGGCGCCACCCGCCTGAAGCCGGGATCGGCAACGCGGCCGTTCTTCGGCGTAGAACCGGCCATCGTCGACGCGCTCGGCAACGTGCTGGATGGCCCCGCCGAGGGGAACCTCGTGTTGCTCACGAGCTGGCCCGGCCAGATGCGCACCGTCTACGGCGATCACGACCGCTTCGTGCAGACCTACTTCTCGACCTATAAGGGCATGTATTTCACCGGCGACGGCGCCCGGCGCGATGCGGACGGCTACTACTGGATCACCGGCCGCGTCGACGACGTCATCAACGTTGCCGGCCACCGCATGGGGACGGCGGAGGTGGAGAGCGCTTTGGTCGCCCACCCGAAGGTGGCGGAAGCCGCCGTCGTCGGTTATCCGCACGACATCAAGGGACAAGGCATCTACGCCTACGTCACGCTGATGGAAGGCGAGATGCCGACCGACACCCTGGCGACCGAACTGACGCAATGGGTCAGGAAAGAGATCGGCCCGATCGCCTCGCCGGACAAGATCCAGTTCGCCGTGGGATTGCCGAAGACGCGCTCGGGCAAGATCATGCGGCGCATCCTCAGGAAGATCGCCGAGGATGACTTCGGCTCGCTCGGCGATACCTCGACACTGGCCGATCCGTCCGTGGTGACAGATCTGATCGACCACCGCCAGAACCGCCACGCCTGAAAAACAGAGGGGCGGCCCATGCCGCCCCAAACCTTTTCGCAAAATCTGCAGACTTCCTGCCAGCTGCCTCAGCCGCCGCCGATCAGAATACCGGCCGCCAGCACCAGCGCGCCGCCGATCACCACCTGAATGACGGCCCGGAAGAACGGCGTCTCCATGTAGCGGTTCTGGATGCCGGCGATAGCCCACAGCTCGATAAACACGATGACGAGGGCGATCGCCGTCGCCATATGGAAATTCGGCACCAGATAGGGCAGCGCGTGGCCGAGACCACCGAGCGCCGTCATGATGCCCGAGGCAAGGCCGCGCTTGATCGGCGAGCCACGGCCGGAGATGACGCCATCATCGTGGGCGGCCTCGGTAAAGCCCATGGAAATGCCGGCACCAACCGAGGCGGCGAGCGCCACCTGGAAGGTCGTCCAGGAATTCTGCGTGGCAAAGGCGGTGGCGAAGATCGGCGCCAGCGTCGACACCGAGCCGTCCATCAGTCCGGCGAGACCCGGCTGAACATAAGTAAGGATGAACTGGCGACGGGCGACCATCGCCTCTTCTTCTTGTGCCGACGGCCCGACGTTTTCCTCGCGGGCAGTCTCGGCGCCTTCCATATGGTGGCGCTCCTGCTCGGCGAGATCCCCGAGCAGACGACGGGCGCCGGTATCCGAGACGCGCTTGGCCGCCTCCAGATAGAATTTATAAGCCTGCGCCTCCATGCGCGCCGCTTCCTCGCGGATGCGTTCGACGCCAAGGTTTTCGACCAGCCACACCGGCTGGCGGGCGTAATAGCCAGCCACGTGCTCGCGACGGATCAGCGGGATCACCGGTCCGAACAGCCGCTCATGCTCGGCGATCAGGAAGCGGCGATGGCCGTCTTCGTCCTTGACCATCTCATCGAACATCGCCGCCGTCGCCGGATAGTCCTTGCGCAGCTTTTCGGCATAGCTCGCATAGATGCGGGCGTCGTCCTCCTCGCTGGAGATGGCCAGCGCCAGGATCTCCTGCTCGTTGAGGTCGGAAAATCGGCGGCGGTTGCCAAGTGAGTTGAACATCGTTTCCTCATAGATGGGCGAAAGCGAAGTGGACCCGGCACCCTTCACCCGGACGAGAGCGGATGGAAAGCGCGGCATCGTGCAGCTTGGCGATCCGCTCGACGATGGTAAGGCCAAGGCCGAGCGACCCCGACGCTTTTACACGACCGAATTCACCCTGCACCTCGCAAGGAACAAAACCTGAGCCGTTGTCGGCGACAGTCAGACTGCCATCCTCACCAACCGCTACGACGATATCGACGCCACGGCCAGCGTGCTTGAGGCAGTTCTCTATCAGATTTCTCACGACGTTCTGTATCAGCGAAGGTACCAATCTCACCCTCACAGGACCATCGCCTTCGAAGGCGATGCTCGCGCCCCGGTCGATGACCAGAGGCGCCATGTCGGACACGACATCGGCGGCAAGATCGGCGAGGTCTGTCGAGACGAAGGCGGCGTCATCGACGACATCGAGACGAGCAAGGGCCGTCAATTGCTCGAGGATATGCGACAGACGCTCGATATCGGCCTCGGCCCGTCGGGCGCGCGGATCGGCGATCCGGTCGAGTTCAAGTCGCAGCACGGCGAGCGGTGTTCGGATCTCATGGGCAACGGCGGCCGAGAACACCTTCTGTGCCGAAACCATCTCGGCGGTCCGAGCGAACAGCCGGTTGATCGCCTCGACGAGACCCACGATCTCCGCGGGCATGGCGTCATCAATTGCCAAGGGGGACGGAGAACGAGGATCGATGGCATCGGCCGCTCGGGCCGCCGCCGTCACGGGACGCAGCGCCGCGCTGATCGACAGGATGGTGGCACCGATCGTCAGCGCCAGCATCAATCCCATCGGCACCAGCATATGATCGATGATCTCGCCCGTCAGAATCGAGGCGAGGAAATCATCGGGATCGTGCAGAACGGCAACGTCGACGATCACCCGCTCGCCATCGATGACGAAGGCACGCCCCCCGGCGACGCTGAGCGGTTTGCCCGGCTCGATCGTTCGCTGCCAGAAATCCGGTGTGTTATCCAACGCCGGAAGGAAGTGCTCTTGGCACTCTTCGCCACAGTTGGAATAGACGGACTGCCCGTCCTCGGTGGCGATACGCACGAAAGTGGCCGGCGGCAGGTGGTCGGCGAGATTGGCATCGTCATGGGCAAAGCCGGCCTCATCGGCCTCGTCGGCAATGCCACTGTAGCGATGAAGAACCGGCGCTGCCGGATCGATCTTGAGAGCACCGGCCACGCGGTGGATGGAAGCGGCGATCGCCGCGGTCTCGCGTTCGACCAGGATATAGCCGAGTTCTGCGTCGTCGAACCAATAGCGGGCGAAGATTTGGGCCACTTGCAGCAGCATGGCCAGCAGCGCGAAAATCAGAATGCGGCGGGCCACCAGCCCGGCAAGCCGCTTGCGGCGACGTCCGCTCATGACGTCTCCTCGCCGGAATCGACGTCAAGGCACTCCCGCATCAGGTAGCCGAGGCCGCGCACCGTGGCGATCTCGACCCTGCTTTCGCAGCCTTCAAGCCGCTTGCGCAACCGAGAGACCGCAAGATCGAGCGCGTTGGTGGTCAGTTCGCTGTCATAGTCCGACAGCGTGGTTTCCAGCCGACGGCGTGGTACCAGGCGGCCGACATCGCGCATCAGCGCTTCGCAAAGCGCCCGCTCGCGCGGCGGCAACGCAATGATTTCGCCGTCGACGGTCAGCAGGGCGGTTGCAGGATCATAGGCCAACTGACCGGCGACCAGCACCGGCTGCAACGCCGTCGGCGACCGCCGCAGCATGGCCCGGCAACGCGCCAGAAACTCGCGGTGATGAAAAGGCTTGACCAAATAATCGTCGGCGCCGGCATCGAGGCCGGCAATGCGTTCCTCGACAGTGCCGCGAGCGGTAATAATCAGCACCGGCGTCACGTCGGCGGCGCGACGAATGGCCCGCAGCAGATCCAGCCCATCACCGTCCGGCAGCCCCAGATCGAGCAGGATCAGGTCGAATTCGGTCGCTGCGATAGCCGCTTCCGCGTCGGCAAAGGTACTGACAGCGTCGAGACGCCAGCCGGCCTCGCGCACGGCTTCTGCAAGCAGCGCGGCGAGGCGGGCACTATCCTCGACGAGAAGAAGACGCATCAGGAGCGCTTTCTGCCCGTCACCATCGACCAGACCAGATTTTCACGGTGGCGGAGGCTTTCAATGATGGCGGCGGCCGCATGGACCAGCGCCAGCACCATGATGGCGTTGGCAAAGCCGCCATGCAACTCCTCAAGCCAGTCTTCTCCCCAGAAGGCGTCGAGCGTGGTCATCCAACCGGTGATACCCGTTGCCAGAAGCAAGCCCATGAGGGCCAGCATCATGACCGCGGCGGCCGGGTTGTGACCGATATGACGTGGCTCCTCGCCTCGGACAAGCGCCTTCAAATAGGGAACAAGGCGCGACGGTGTCGGGAAGAAATCGGCAAAGCGCGCGTGGCGGGTGCCGACGAAGCCCCAGACGAGCCGAATGAGCACCGCGGCGATCACCACATAACCGGCGTAGCGATGATAAAGCCGGCCTGGCTTGAGAATGAAGAGATTTAGGGAGACGGCAACAACCACCGTCCAGTGAAACAAGCGGACGACCGGATCCCAGACCCGGACCGTCCGCGGCGGCGTACTGCCGCCAGCGGACGCATCGGCCATGGTGTCAGTTCTGGCCCGCCTCGTCGCCGGCCTTCTCGCCGGTGGACGGATTGAACAGCACTTCAGCCTTCTTGCCATTCTTGTCGAAGGCGTAAACCTCGTAGCAGCTACCTTCCACCTTCACCTTTTTGATCTTGCTGTAACCGGCGGCCTCGGCCTTGGCCTTGATGGCATCGATGGTGAGCCAGGTGTCCTTGGCAGCATCGGTGCACTTGGCGTTCTCATCATCGGCGAAAGCGGCGATAGGGGTGAGCATGACAGCGAAAGCGGCGGCGATCAAAGCGGTCTTCATGCGTGGTTCCTCGAAAAACGGGCCGACACGTTGATCGCGCCGGCCCGCTCACCATGGGTCGAGAAACCTGTCGAGCACCTGTCAGAACAGCGGATTGCCCTTCACCTTAGTGCCGGAAGTGCCGCATGCCGGTGAACACCATGGCGATGCCGGCCTTGTCGGCGGCGGCAATCACCTCGGCGTCGTGGATGGAACCACCCGGCTGGATGGCGGCGGTCGCACCAGCGGCAATCGCCGATTCAAGGCCGTCGGCGAAGGGGAAGAAGGCATCGGAGGCGACCACTGAACCCTTGGCAAGCGATTCCGTAAGCCCAGCCGTCTCAGCCGCTTCGCCAGCACGAATGGCGGCGATGCGCGAGGAATCGACGCGGTTCATCTGGCCGGCGCCAATGCCGGCGGTCGCGCCGTCCTTCACGTAGACAATGGCGTTGGATTTGACGTGCTTGCAAACCTTGAAAGCCAGCAGGAGGTCGGCAAGTTCGGTTTCCGTCGGCGCCCGCTTGGTCACCACCTTGAGGTCGGCGGCGGTAACCACGCCGTTGTCGCGCGACTGGACCAACAGGCCGCCGGCCACCGTCTTGGCCGTGATGCCGGGCGCCTTCGGATCGGGCAACCCGCCGGTGACCAGGAGACGCAGGTTCTTCTTGGCACCGACGATGGCGATCGCTTCGTCGGTGGCCGAGGGCGCAATGATCACCTCGGTGAATATCTCAACGATCTTCTTGGCCGTATCGGCGTCGAGCGTGCCGTTCAGCGCCACGATGCCGCCATAGGCCGAGACCGGGTCGCAGCGATGCGCCTTGGTATAGGCTTCAAGAAGCGTCGCACCAGTGGCAACGCCACAGGGATTGGCGTGCTTGATGATGGCGACGGCCGGTACCGCCCGATCGAACTCGGCCACCAGCTCGAAAGCGGCGTCGGTGTCGTTGATGTTGTTGTAGCTCAGCACCTTGCCCTGCAGCTGCGTCGCCGTGGAAACGCCGGGGCGGATTTCCGTCGAGCGGTAGAAACAGGCCCACTGGTGCGGATTCTCGCCGTAGCGCATGTCCTCGGCAAGCTTGCCGCCGATGGCGACGAAATCGCCGGTCTTGCCGCCGAGCACGCTGGCGAACCAACCGGAAATCGCCGCGTCATAGGCGCCGGTGCGCGCATAGGCCTTGGCGGCGAGACGGCGGCGGGTCTCGAAGGTGACGCCCCCCTGGTCCATCTCGACGATCACCGCCTCATAGTCGGCCGGCTCGACCAGAACCGTGACGTAGGCATGGTTCTTGGAGGCGGCGCGGATCATCGCCGGGCCACCGATATCGATGTTCTCGATGGTCTCGTCATAGCCGGCACCGCGCGCAATCGTCTCCTCGAACGGGTAGAGATTGACCACCAGGATGTCGATCGGAAGGATGCCGTGATCGGCCATCGCCTGCTTGTGGCCTGCGTCGTCCCGAACGGCGAGAAGGCCGCCATGCACCTTGGGATGCAGTGTCTTGACGCGACCGTCCATGATCTCGGGGAAGCCGGTGAAATCGGCCACTTCCGTGACGGGAATGCCGGCCTCGCTCAGCAGCCTCTTTGAGCCGCCGGTGGTCAGGAGCTCGACGCCACGGTCCGCGAGGGCACGGGCGAGCTCGACGAGGCCCGTCTTGTCGGAAACGGAAAGCAGCGCGCGCTTGGGGGCGACGCGATCGGGATGGCCAGCCATGAGGATGTCTCCGGGAATGGGGATGGCCGCGCGATAGCACGAAAGGTCGCCGCGCGGAACCCGCGCCCAATCGATTTGGGTCGCTAATCGCCGCTTTCTACGGCGAAAACTGGCGATCAGGTGCTGGCGAACAGATCCGGACCGGGCCGAGCGTCACGACCACGCGACCGGCCACGCTGCCCTTCGGCCGTCCGGGTCATCGCCCAGGCGACCTCCGGTGTCACCCGCGCCCGCCCCGGCAGCACGATCTGCAGGCTTTTGCGGCGACCCAGCGTATCGGACAGAAAGACGCTGTCCTCGAGTTCGGGAGCGATCAGGCCGCAGGTGAAGGTCCACGCTTCTCCGTCCGGCGCAACGAGCAGTACATCGCCGCCGGCGGTGCGGCTGGCCCGGACCAGCGGATGCAGATGGAAGCGGATGGCGAAGCGATCGTGGCGCGGCTTGCGGCCGACGAAGGTCATCCGGTCGGAGCCGACGATCTCGCCACCATCGATGCGCAGGACGAACCGACGCTCGTGGATGACACCGAAACGGTGGGCATAACCGTCGTGGCTGGCCACCAGCGCGATGACATCGTCTCGGTCCTCGCGAGCCACCGGCACATTGCGCGGACCATCGATCATCACCGGGCCGAGCCGGCGGACGAGTCGCGGCGTATCGAGGAAGACACCGGAAGAAATATCTTCGAGCGACAGCGTCGAATGAGCCGGCGTCGAGCGGGCAGCCGAATGCCAGCGCAGATCGTCAGCCGCGCCGCAATTGACGATGAAGCGGTTGGAACCGCTCGACATCTCGAAGGAAAGGCAGCCGGCATGCGCTTTCTGGCTGACGCCAACCGGGGGAATGGGGCCGGCGTCCATCAAGACCACCGTGCCACCGGCTTCCAGCCGCTGATAACCGGAATGGCTGGCGTTCTCCACCGGCCGCCCGTGCGTGTCGTCGTATGCGTTGAGAGTGGCAAGCTGGCCGGCGTGGCTGACGCTCATGCCGTTGAAATGCGGCAGGCTGCCATCCGAATGACGGAAGAAGCGCAGCATCGGCATCATGCGGTCGATGGCCACGATCAACGCTTGCGGCGGGTTGACGCCACGGTTGGAATAGGCCTGACGCAGCGGCAGGAGATCGGTCAGGAGGTCGGCGATCACCGATGGGTCGCGGCTGATGTGACCGCCGTCCGGTAGGATCTGGCGCCGGAGTTCCTGCTCGAGCCGCAGACCAGCCTGCCGAGCGAGCCGGCCCTGGTTGTCGGCCGACAGGGCAAACACCCCGACGGCCACGGCGGCAAGCAGGCGCGGATAGCCGTCCACGGCGTCGCTCTGACGGCCACGCAGCCGGCGCACCTGCCGGACCAGCGAACGCAGGAAACGACGGTAAAAGGCACGGTCGGCATCTTTGAGGATCAGCGGCGACTGGGTGATCCAGGCGATTACCCGCCGGGCCATGTTCTCGGTCTCGTAGGCCTCCGGCGGCGCGTGTGTCTCCTGGGCGATCCAGTCGGCCACCAGAGCCCGCGCGTTCTGGCGGGCGAGCGCGTTCTCGGCCGCCCTGAGATGCCTCAGCCAGGAAAAGCCGTGCAACGCCCGCGTCCATTCCTGCGATGGCGACGGCATGTCGAAGGGGGATCGGCCGCCCGTCTCGACCATCTTGCCCGCAAAGGCATAGAGACCGGCGTAGATGTCGGCGGCGACCGTCGGGTCGGTCGTGCGAATATCCTGCGGCGCGATGACCAGCCGCTCGGGTGTCGATCCAGGCCAACGCCAGCGCGAGAAGGGGCCACGCTCAAGCGCCAGAACGAACCGGCGCAGGGCCAGTTCGCTGGCGAACAGCACCAGCCGGGCCGTGCCGGCGACTTGTGCGCGCATCGTCAGGCCCCCTTTCGGTGCTGGAGCAAGAATCACTCGCCCTCCGGCGGGACCGGAGGCGCTCATCACGGCATGAGACGCCCGGCTTGGTTACCAACTGGTATGCGGAGCCGATCAATTTTATCGACAGATGCGGCATTTCCGAGCGGGGCAGATATCGGCTCGCCCGAAGAAATCTCTTTTCTTCAATAAGATAGGGCGCTTCCGCAGTTCATGAACGCGGAAACGCCCCAGCCTTGCATTCCGCTTTCACTGACGGCGCAACCGCGCGGCGAAGAAACCGTCGAGGCCGGACATCCTGGGATCTTCCAGCTTGAGGTGTGACGGCAGCGTGCGGATAAAGCCGTCCGGCGTGACGATTTCCTCCAAACCGAACACCTCGTCCGCCGTCACCGGCACCACGTCGAGCGGCGCTTCGATCAGCCTGAGGCGGCGGATCTGATCGGGGCCCTCCTCCGGCTCCAGCGAGCAGGTGGAAAAGACGATCAGCCCGCCCGGCCTCAGCAAGCGGATCGCCTGATCAATCAACCGGCGTTGTATCGCGGCCAGCGAGGCGACGTCGGCCAGCTTCTTGCTCACCGCGCCGTCGGGGTGGCGGCGTAGCGTGCCGGTTGCCGTGCACGGCGCGTCGAGCAACACCATGTCGAAGGTGCCGCCAAGCCATTCGGTGGCGTCGGCCTTGATGAGGTCCGCCTTGAGACCCAGCCGGCGGAGATTGCGCTCGAGACGCTGCAGGCGGTGATAGGACACGTCGAGAGCGGTGACGTTGGCACCGAGCGCGGCGAGCTGGGCGGTCTTGCCGCCGGGAGCCGCGCAGAGATCGACAACCTTCTTGCCTTTGACATCGCCAAGCAAGTGGACCGGCAGCGTAGCCGCGGCGTCCTGCACCCACCAACCACCCTCTTCATAGCCGTCGATCTTCTCGACGGCGCCGGTGACGGGAAGGCGCACCGAGCCGTTGGGCAGCTTGACGCCACCAAGGCGGGCAGCCCAACCGTCGGGATCCGACTTCACGGTGAGGTCGAGGGTCGGCTCGAAAGCGTTCATGGCGGCGATATCGCGAGCGACGTCGGCCCCATAATTGGCGCTCCAACGCTCCATCAGCCACTCGGGCGTGTTGAGAGCGACGGCATCCTGCTCGGCGAGGATGGCCGCCTTGTTCTCGGAGACGCGACGCAGCACGGCATTGACCACACCCTTGAAGGGCGCGGCCGCCTTGTCGATGCCGGCAAGCTCGACACCAAGCGCAACGGCGGCATGGTCGGCGGCATCCATGAACATGATTTGAGCGGCCGACACGGCGATCACCGCCTTGAGCGTACCGGCATCGTCGGGTAGCGGCCGCGTCAGAAAGCGGCCGACCGCATCGTTGATCTGGCCGTTGCGGCGCAGCGCGTAGCCGACGATGGCACGAGCAAGGCCCCGGTCGCGCGGATCAAGGCGCTGATAGCGCTCTGCCGCGGCGCCCTGATCGAGCAAAGCGTCGAGAAGTTTGCCTTTCTGGACGCCGGCCACCAGTTCCACGGCGACGGCACGCGCTTCAATGCCTTGCGGCCTCGGCGGACGACGGCCAGCCTGCGGCGGACGCGCGCCTTTGAACGCGCCCTTCTGGCCATCCTGGGGACGTGCCGGCCTGAATCCATTGCCGGCTTTTCCGCCGCCCTTGCGGCCATTGTTGTCTGCGGTCATCCCCACGGTCCACGGTTCGAAGGCCGTCCGGCGGAACCACTCCCACCCCACGGGCCGCTCCGAGAACGACGCGGCGCGGTCCAGGGACCATCTGCCACGGGCTCGGAAACAGGTCGCCGGAAACCGCCGTCATCCGCCATCGCCATCAGGGCGCGGATGCGGTTGTCGGTGTCCGGGTGGGTCGAAAACAGGTTGTCCATCCTGGTGCCAGACAGCGGATTGATGATGAACAGATGCGCCGTAGCAGGATTTTGCTCCGCTGTCATGTTCGGCACGCGATGGGCAGCGCCGGCAATCTTGTCGAGAGCCGACGCGAGCGCCAGCGGATTGCCGGAGATTTCGGCGCCACGCCGGTCGGCGGCATATTCGCGAGTCCGCGAAATCGCCATCTGTACCAGCATGGCGGCGAGCGGCGCGACAATGGCAGCGAGCAACACGCCGATGCCGCCGAGTGGGCTCCGGTTGTCGCTGTTGCGGCCCATCGAGCCGAAGAACAAGCCGAAATTGGCCAGCATGGAAATGGCGCCGGCGATCGTCGCCGTCACCGTCATGATCAGCGTGTCGCGATTCTGGACATGGGAAAGTTCATGCGCCATCACACCGGCGATCTCGTCACGGTCGAGCATCTGCAAGAGGCCGGTCGTGGCGGCGACGGCGGCGTGCTCCGGATCGCGGCCAGTGGCAAAGGCGTTCGGCTGCGGATTATCGACGACGTAGACGGCCGGCATCGGCAGGCCGGCGTTGGCGGCAAGACGCTCGACGATCCCGTAATACTCCGGGGCACCCGCCCGATCGACGCGACGAGCATGGTGCATGGCCAGCACCATCTTGTCGGCGTTCCAGTAGGAGAAGAGATTCATGCCGGCGGCGACCACCAGCGCAATCAGCATGCCGCCCTGGCCGCCGATCAGATAGCCGGCGGTCATGAAGATCGCCGTCATGGCGGCGAGGAGGAGGGAGGTCTTGAAGAAATTCATCTGTCCTTCCGGTCTCCGGCTGTTAAACTGAGCCAGATTTTCAGTACAACAAGATGGTATGTCTCCCCTCTGCCATCAAGGATGCTGGCATGACCGACACCGCCGATAAACCCAGCCCTCAGCCTGAAAAGGTGCTTTCGCCCGCCGCTCGGCGCGCACTGGCCGAGGCGGAGGAGCGCCGCCGCGCCGCCATCGAAAGCCGGCCGAAGGAGATCGGCGGCCGAAACGGCCCCGAACCGAGCCGCTACGGCGATTGGGAGGTAAAGGGCATCGCCGCCGACTTCTGAGACGCGACCATCACTCGAATATCACGAAGCTCTGATCATCTTCACAGTTTGGCCCCAATCCCGCCTTGGAGCCGCCAAGGGAGGCCAGCAGGATGTCTTCGTCCCCCGGCAATGACGCTGCGGACGGGTTCCGGCTCAATCCAGCCCCCCAGCCCCCCGGAATTCGTTTTGCATGTGTTGCGCCTTTTAGGCGCGGCCGGGGGCGCTCCCCCACTGGCTTGCTTTATACGTGTGGCAAACGAGCAATCGGCTGCCATTTGCCGTGTATCAGAGATGTCCAATCGCCGATTGCGTGGCTCGCCCCAAGCTGTTAGGCCGGACTCGCCTCACTCGACGATCAGGTGTTTCCATGTCCGCTCCCGCCGCAATTCGTGCTCCCGGCCTTGCGTTTCTGGCTGGCCTTCTGGCCATTATCGCTGCCTGGGGCTTCCAAATCATCGGCGGCTACCTGCCGTGCAAGCTTTGCCTTGAAGAGCGCCTTTTCTATTATGCCGGCCTGCCGATCCTGTTCGTCGGCCTTCTCCTGTCCAAACGCATGCCACGCCTTGCTCGCCTTCTCTATTTCGTTGGCGGCGCCATTTTCTTGTGCGGTTCGGTGCTCGCCGGCTATCATACCGGCGCCGAGTGGAAGCTATGGGAAGGCCCGTCCGACTGCGGCGGCACGCCGACCGTGGTCAACAGCGCCGCCGATCTGATGGCAGCGGTGAAAGGCACCCGGCTGGTTTCTTGTTCGGAAGCCACGATCAGCCTGTTCGGCCTGTCGTTTGCCGGCTGGGACACGCTGTCGATGATATTCGTCGGCATCATGAGCTGGCGCGGCATCTTCGCTCGTCGCAACGCACTGATCTGACGGACAGCTCGGCGTCGGCAAGAATGGCATTTCACCGATGGGCGTTCTTCGCTAGGGCATTGTGCGGAAAAGTGGAAGCCGGTTTTCCGCAAAACAATGCGACAACAAAGACCTAGAGCAACGATTTGCGTTCGTCAGAACGCATGTTGATCTAGGGTCGGTTATCGACGTTGGGGGAAGAAGTGAAAGCTCTGCGCATCATCGTATGGGTGCTGGTGGCGGTGCTGTTCGGCGCCACAGGCTGGCTGGTATTCGGCGGCCGGCTTCCCTTCATGGAAAATACCAGTATCGCCGCGGCCGACATCGGCGGCCCGTTCAGCCTTGTCGACATGAACGGCAACGCCGTGACCGACAAGACCTTTGCCGGACGGCCACATGTCATCTTCTTCGGCTATACGCACTGCCCCGACGTCTGCCCCACCACGCTCGGCGAATACGCGGCCCTGAAGGAGCGGCTCGGTACGGACGCCGCCAAGGTCGACTTGCTGTTCGTCACCGTTGATCCCGAGCGCGACACACCCGCCGTGCTGAAGGATTATCTGTCGTCCTTCGGCGATATCGTCGTCGGCCTCTCCGGCAGCCGCGAGCAGATCGACGCCGCCATCAAGGCCTTCCGCGTCTACGCGCGCAAGGTGCCCGGCACCGATGGCGACTACGGCATGGATCATACGGCATCGAGCTTCATGTTCGGCGCCGATGGTCGCTTCCACGGCACCATTGCCTACATGGAAGATCAGGACAGCGCGCTTCAGAAGCTGAAGACGCTGATCGCCGGGAGCTGAGCCGATGCCAGAGCAACGCGAGAGCCAAAAGAGCAAGGGCGCGCGGATGTCCGATTATTTCGCTTCGGTCGCCCTGCCATTGGCCGTCATCGCATTCGGTGTGGCGCTGTCGGCGGGATCGGACAACCTCCGCGCCTTCGTCGATCTCTGCCGTTCGGCCCTGCCGTGATTATGGACGCCCCTTTGTACCTCGACCTCAAGGGGCTCAACTGCCCTTTGCCGGCGCTGAGGACAGCCAAGGCGCTACGAGCGCTCGCGTCTGGCAGCCTCGTGATCGTCGAGGCCACCGATCCGATGGCGGCCATCGATATTCCCCATGTCTGCCGCGAGCAGGGACACCAGCTGGTGGCCACGGAAAAGGACGGCCCCATCCTGCGGTTCACGATCGCCAGGGGATAAAGGTTTTCCATCGGAGCTCCAGATCCAAGCGATCTCCGGCACTGGCGCTTCGACTGCCACCCTCTCCCAGACGGACATAGGATAGGTTGTGTCGCCCCTTGACAGGGCCGTCGGTCCGGCCCAACCATAGTTATGTTATAACATAACCTAGAGAGTCCGATGAGCCGCCTCCTTCTTGCTTGCCTTCTCGCCGTCTTGGCGGCTGGCCCCGCCAGCGCCGCTGATCGGCTGCCGGTGATCGCCTCCTTCTCCATCCTCGGCGACATGGTCGGCCGCGTCGGCGGTGACCGGGTCGCCGTCACCACGCTGGTCGGCCCCGATGGAGACGCCCACGTCTACGAGCCGACCCCCGACAACGTCAAAGCGGTCGCGGCGGCCAAGCTTCTCGTCGTCAACGGCCTCGGCTTTGAAGGCTGGATGGACAGACTTGCCGAAGCCTCGGGCTATAAAGGACCGGTCACGGTGGCTTCAGATGGCGTCGTCCCGCGAAAAATGGCCGAAGAAGAAGGCCATAGCGACGCCGAGGCGAGCAGCCACGACCATCAAGGCGTCGACCCGCACGCCTGGCAGGACGTTGCCAACGCCGTCACCTACGTGAGGAACGTCGCCGCCGGTCTCGACGCCGCCGACCCCGAGGGCAAGGCGATCTACGACGCCAACGCCGCCGCCTACATTGCCGAGCTGGAGGCGCTCGACACCGAGGCGCGCACCGCCATGTCGACGCTGCCAGCCGATCGACGCAAGATCATCACCAGCCATGATGCCTTCGGCTATTTCGGCGCCGCCTATGGCCTCGAACTTCTCGCCCCCGAGGGGGTCAGCACCGAATCCGAAGCCTCGGCTTCCGACGTCGCGCGCCTCATCCGGCAAATCCGCCAAGACGCCATCCCCGCGATCTTCGTCGAGAACATCAAGGATCGCCGGCTCATCGATCAGATAGCCGCCGAGACCAAGGCGGTGGTCGGCGGCGAACTCTACACCGACGCACTCTCGGCAAAGGATGGCCCCGCGCCGACCTACGTCGACATGATCAGGCACAACATCGGCACACTCACCGAGGCGCTCGCGCCGAAGCAGTAACACTGCTGGCGGTGACGCGGATTGCGATCCAACAAGTAATTTCGTGCTGATAGCAGGGAATCTCGGCTCAAAATCTCGATTCACCAGAAATGCCACTGGAACGGCGGACTAAGGACGAACTATACCGGCTCAATGATCGCGATGGGAAAGCATGGGGGAATCCTGTGCCCACCCTCGCCCGACCAACGAACCGGGATCTGTCCATGCCGTCCATCGCCACCCTCTCCGCCGGTCCGCTTTCGCTCGCCCTCGGGCTGCCCGATCGCGGCATGCCCGAAATCCTGGCCTTTGGCCGCGATGCGGCGGCGCCCGGCTTCTGGCCTGACGTGCCGCGTTCGAGCCGTATCAACGGCATGGACATCGACGTTCCCTCGGCGGTGCTGCTGCCGGTGACCGGTCTTGGCGCGTTCGGCTGGCCGGCCATCTCCGGCCATCGCGACGGACGTGACTTTATCCTCGATTTTTCCGGATGGACGGTCCGCCACGACGGCGCGAAGACCATTCTCGCGGCAAGCGACGCCATCGCCGGCATCGATATCGAGATCTCCATCCAAGCGAGCGAGACCGGTGTGTTCGGCCTGTCGACCCGGCTCACCTCGACCAAAGACGGCCTCTACACGCTCGATCGCTGCATGGCCGGCAGCTTCCTGGTGCCGGCGGGCACCGCCACCGCCACCCAATTCACCGGCATGTGGGGGCGGGAATTCCAAATTCGCCGCCACCACCTCGCGCCCGGCATCACCCTGCAGGAGAGCCGGCGCGGACGCACCAGTCACGACCGCCAGCCCTACCTCGGCCTTTCGGTTGGCGCGGCGCGCTTCGCCTTCCACCTCGGCTGGAGCGGCAACCATCTCGTTGCCGTCGATACGCTCGATGATGGTCGTCGCCTCGTCCATCTCGGCGCGCTGTTCGAGCCGGGCGAAATTCGCCTGTCCCGTGGAGAGAGCTATCAAAGCCCCGTCGTCTACGCCGCCGAGGACGCCGCTGCGCTGCACGCCTTCGCGCGGTCGGAAATCCTGTCCTGGCCGGGCGGCGGCATGAGCCCGCGCCCGGTCACGCTCAACACCTGGGAAGGCAACTACTTCGACCACCGCCTCGACTCCCTCAAGGCCCAGGCCGACGCCGCCGCTGCCTTGGGCATCGAGCGCTTTGTCCTCGACGACGGCTGGTTCGGTCGCCGCGACGACGACACCACGTCGCTGGGCGACTGGACGGTCGATCCGCGCAAGTATCCCGATGGCCTGAAGCCTCTGGTCGACCATGTGACCGGTCTCGGCATGCAGTTCGGCATCTGGTTCGAGCCGGAGATGGTCAACGAGGAGTCCGACCTCTACCGCGCCCATCCCGACTGGGCCCTGAAGGTGGAAGGGCGCCCCTTCCTGCGCTCGCGCAATCAGCAGGTGCTCGATCTCACGCGGCGCGAGGTCACCGACTACCTGTTCGAGAAGATGTCGGCGGTGCTGTCCTCGCTCGCCATCTCCTACATCAAATGGGACATGAACCGCGACCTGACGCATGTCGGTGGCGCCGATGGTCGGGCCGTGACCACCGCCCAGACCCGCGCTACGCATGCGCTGATGGCCCGCATCCGTTCCGCCTTCCCGCATGTCGAAATCGAGAGCTGCGCCTCCGGTGGCGGCCGCACCGATTACGGCGCGCTGGCCAACACCCAACGCGTCTGGACATCGGATTGCACCGATGCCCTCGATCGGCTGGAGATCCAGCGCGGTGCCAGCCTGTTCCTGCCGCCGGAAATCATGGGTGCCCACGTCTCGGCCAACCCAAGCCACCAGAGCGGTCGGACGCTGTCGCTGACCTTCCGCGCGCTGGTGGCGATGGCCTACCACCTCGGCGTCGAACTGAACCCGCTCGACATGAGCGCCGCCGAACGCACGGAGCTCGCAGGCTTCATCGCGCTTCACAAGCGCCTGAGGCCGCTGCTGCACGCGCCGGGCGCCAATTTCAACCTCGACCCACGCGACGGCCGCTATGTCTGGGGCGCCATGATGCCCGATCATGCCGCCGTCTTCGTGGCGCAGGGACCCTCCATGATCGCCGAGCAGCCGGAACCGCTGGTTCTTCGCCTGCCGGGCGCGCCCGAACGGATGTGGCGGATCGCCGCCGCCCACGGTGATTGCCCCTCCGGGTTCATCCGGGTGAGCGACGGCCAGATGAAGCTTATCTCTGGTGAGATGACCTTCAGCGCGGCGGCGCTGGCAAGCGCCGGCCTGCCATTGCCGATGCAAAAACCAGAAACCGCCCTTCTCCTCGAGCTGCGGCCGATCGAGTAATCAACCATTTCCAACGAAAGGCTGAGCTCTGTGATCTCCTGAAGTTGTCCCGGCGATTGGCGGTGCTAAAAAAGAAGGAACCGACGCACCGCCGTCCGGGAGGAGAAGACATGCTCAGGGAAATGAAATCCGCCGCGCGCAGCCGCTGGATTGAGCGCGCGCCCCATCGTTTATGGCTGCTCGGCCGCGCCGACGCGCTCTTTTCTTTCTTCGAAGCAGGCTGCCGCAATCCGCTGGGTGGCTATTTTGAACTCGACGAGGCCGGACGGCCGATGGCGCCGGGCGCCGATGGTGGCCTGCCGCCATCGCGCAACCTCCATATCACCACGCGTCTCGTGCACGCCTTCGGCATCGCCTCGCTGATGGGCCGGCCAGGCGCCGACGCCATCGTCGACCAAGGCATGGATTTCCTCTGGAATGGCCACCGCGACGCGACGAACGGTGGTTATCACTGGGGCGTCGGCTACGGCACGTTGACCGACCCCACCAAGCAAGCCTACGGCCATGCCCACGTCCTGCTTGCCGGCGCCACGGCGAAGGCAGCCGGCCATCCCGACGCTGAAAGGCTGATCGCCGACGTCACCGAAATCCTGGTGTCTCGCTTCTGGGAGGCGGAGCCGGGTGCCGTCGCCGAGGAATTCACCGCCGACTGGCAGCCGATCGGCGACTACCGTGGCCAGAATTCCAACATGCACCTCACCGAGTCGCTGATGGCGGCCTTCGAGGTGACCAGCGACACCACCTATCTTCGCAAAGCCGTAAGCATCGCCGAGTTGATCGTCGACCGCTTCGCCGCGCACAACAGCTGGCGTCTGCCCGAGCATTTCGACGGCCAATGGAACGTGACGCTCGAGCATGTCGGCAACCCGATGTTCAAGCCCTACGGCTCGACGCCTGGCCACTGGCTGGAATGGGCGCGCCTTCTCCTCCAGCTCTGGGAGCTCGGCGGCCGCAAACTCGGCTGGCTGCCGGAGGCAGCCAAGAGCCTCTTCCGCCTCGCCGTCAGCGAAGGTTGGGACAGTGAGCGCGGCGGCTTCTATTACACCGTCGGCTGGGACGGCAAGCCGTCGGTGCCCGACCGCTTCTGGTGGCCCTGCTGCGAGGGTATTGGAGCCGCCCATTTCCTGGCGTCGATTACCGGCGATGCCTTCTATGAGGAATGGTACCGCCGCATCTGGGGCTTTACCGCCGATCATCTGATCGACCGGGCGACCGGCGCCTTCATCCCGCAGCTCGACGCGGAAAACCGGCCGGCCACCAACCCGTTCTACGGCCGGCCCGATATCTATCATTCGGTGCAGGCTTGCCTGATCCCGCTGCTGCCGACCTCCGGCAGCCTGGTACGCGGCCTGATGACCGATGGCGTCCGGATCTGAAGATCCAACAACTGCGAAGCGCCGTCGGCTTGCCCCGGCGGCGTTTTCATCTCAGCTTCTCGCCTTGCCGATCGACGAGGTCGCGACGGCCAGCACGATGATCGTGCCGATCAACACCTCGCGCACATAGCTGTCGATGCTCATCTGGGTGAGGCCATTGCCGAGCACGCCGAGGATCAGCACACCGACGAGCGTTGCCAGCACATGCGGTTCGCCCTCCTCGCTCATGGTCATGCCGAGGAAGACGGCGGCGATGGCGTCGAGCATCAGGCCCGAGCCCTGCGTCGGATTGGCGGACGCCACCCGGCTCGCATACATCAGGCCGGCCGTCGCCGCGCCGAGCCCGCTGAGCCCGAAGGCAAAAAAGCGCAACCGCTTGACCCGGATGCCGGCAAGGCGCGCCGCCTCCTTGTTGCCGCCGATGGCGTAAAGCCGGCGGCCGAACGTCGTCTGCTCCAGCACGAACCAGACGGCCAGAAGCACCAAGGCCGCGACAATCGTCAAACTCGGCAGGCTCACCGTATCCGAGAGCGGAATGCCGGAACGGGCAAAGCCCGAAAAGCCGGCGGGAATATCGCGCCCGAAGATGGTCTTGCCGCCGGACACCAGAAAGGCAAGGCCGCTGTATATGGTCAGCGTGCCGAGCGTTGCCACGAAGGGCAGGATGCCGACATAGGCGACGAGCGCACCGTTGAGGAGCCCGCCGGCAAGACCGATAACGAGCGCCAGCGCCACGCCGGCCCACACGCCATAGCCATCGTGGAAGGCGAGCGCCGCCACGATGCCGGCCAGCGAGGCCATCGAGCCGACGGACAGATCGAAATCGCCCATCACCATGACGATGGTCATCGTGAAGGCGACCACCGCCAGCATCGACACCTGCTGGCTGATGTTCAGCCAGTTCTTCGCCGTCATGAAGGTATCGGGTATCTCGATCCAGAAGAAAACGACGACGAGGACAAAGCCAATCAGCGTGCCGTAGGTCTTGAGCGCGGAAGCCACGGGAGGTTCCTTCAAGCGGAGGGCGCAGCCGGCGCGCCGAAGCAAAGGGCGGCAAGGCCAGCTTGGTCGAGGCCCTCGGTGGAAACGGTGATTGCCACCTTGCCATCGCGGAAGACGATGACGCGGTCGGCCATGTAGACGAGTTCCGGCAGATCGGACGAAGCAAGCACCACCGCTTTACCCTCGGCCGTCAGGTCGCGCAGCAAGGCGTGGATGTCGTAGCGGGCGCCGACATCGACACCACGCGTCGGCTCGTCGAGCAGCAACACCTCGGGCTGGCCGGCAATCGCCCGGGCGAACACCACCTTCTGCTGATTGCCGCCGGAGAGCTCGCGCACCTTCTGCCGGGGGCCCTTGGCCTTGAGCTTCACCTGCCGGCCGAGTTTCACGGCCTGCTCGGCTTCCGCCGCGCGGTCGAGGACAAGGCCGAAGCGGACGAGATCATCGAGATGAGGCAGCGACACGTTGCCGGCAATCGACGCCGACGACACCAGCCCTTCCTGGCGTCGCTCGCGTGGCAGAAACGCAAGCCCCTTGGCCCAAGCGGATACCGGCTCGTCGATCTTCACCGGCCGGCCGGCGAGGCTGATGGCCCCATCATGACCACCGTCGGCGCCGACGATCGCCCGGATGACCTCGCTCTGTCCTGCGCCTTCGAGTCCGGCCAGACCAAGGATCTCGCCCCTGTGCACTTCGAAGGACACATCCTGTAGATAAGCTGTGGACAGGTGCTGGACACTGAGCGCGACCGCGTCGGACACCGGCGCGAGGCGAGGCGGGTAGCCCTCGGCAAACCGACGGCCGATCATCAGCTCGATCACCTCGATCTTCTGGAGACCGGCGATGTCGCGGGTCGCTACCGTTGCGCCGTCGCGCAGCACCGTGAGGCGGTCGGCAAGTTCCATCACCTCATCAAGCCGATGCGACACGTAGATGATGCCGGCGCCGTCGGCTCGCAGCCGGCGAATCACCGCGAACAGGCGTTGCGATTCCTCGGCCGATAGCGCCGCCGTCGGTTCGTCCATCACATAGAGGCGGGCCGGCACGCCCCCCTCGACACTGGCGTCCTGAAAGGCGGTGGCGATCTTGACCAGCATCTGGTCGCCGATCGACAGGCGGGCCATCTTGCGCGCCGGATTGATATGGCTGACGCCGAGGCCGGCGAGCACGGCGGCCGCCGCGCGGTTGAGACCATCCCAATCGATCATGAAGCGCCAGCGGCGCGGATAGTCACGGCCGAGGAAGATGTTTTCGGCGACCGACAGGTGCGGCACCACCGACAGTTCCTGGTGAATGAAGCGCAGGCCGAGGCGGAGGGCATCGGCCGGCGAGGCGATGGCAACCGACGCGCCGTCGATCTCGATCACCCCGGCATCGGGCTTCACCACCCCGGCCAGAACCTTGATCAACGTCGATTTTCCGGCGCCGTTCTCGCCCATCAGGGCATGTACTTCGCCGGCCCGGACCTCAAGGCAAGCGCCGCCGAGCGCCCGGGCGCCGGCGAAGCTCTTGTCGAGATTGCGGATCGAAAGCAGCGTCATGAGAAAAACTCTGGTCGGGACGGCGGCAATGCCGCCATCCGTCGTTACAGAACGCCGTCAATCCTTGACGTTGTCGGCGGTGATCAGCTTGGTCGGTACATAGATGACCGACGATTTCGGCGGCTTGCCGGCTAGCGTCTGGGCGACGGCCTCGGCCGCGGCCTTGCCGATACCATGAAAATCCTGCGCCATCGACGCCTCGAAGTTGCCACCGGCGGCGATTGCTTCACGCGCCTGCGGGTTGGCGTCGATGCCGGTGATGACGATGCCCTCGTTCTGGCGGCCCGCCGCCTCGATTGCCTGCAGCGCGCCGATTGCCGGCTGATCCCAGGCCGCCCAGACGGCCGAGATCGACCCCTTGTCGGGATGGGCGGCGAGCAGGGCCTCCATCTTGGCGCGGCTGTCGGCAATGCCACCGTCCGAAACGTCGGGGGTTACCCGATCGAGCACCTTGATGTCGGGGTTGTTGCCGAAGACGGCGTCGGCGATCACACCGCGCACCTGAACCGGTGGGAAGGCGTCGAACACGAACATCACGACGTTGCCCTTGCCACCGATCCGATTGGCGACATAGGCGGCGGTGTCGGCCGCCATGGCATAGCCATTGGATGTGACGTTGGTGACGAGATAGGGGCTGGCGCCGGCGTCCATGCCGACCACCGGGATGCCGGCGTCCTTGACGGCGGCCAGACCCGCCTCGACCTGAGCCGGATCGACATTGATCACCACCGCGTCGACCTTCTGCGTCGCCGCGTCCTCGAGGCGCGAGATGACCGCGGCCACATCGCCCTTGGTGTCGATGACATTGACGTCCCACGCCTTGTCCTTGGCCGCCGCCTGGAAGGCCTCGACATAGAACTGGGTGCCCGGCTGGGCGAGATAGGGCGTGATCACCGCGATCTTGCCGGCTGCCACGGCGGTGCCGGCCGCCAACACGGCGGAAAGAAACAGCGCGGCGGCCGGAAGCCGCGTGCGGAGCGAAACTGTCATGTGTGCGTTCCCCATTTTCTCTGAGGCCGGTCGTCGTAGGCGCGCGCCCTCGTTCGTCTCGCCGGCCTGAAAACAGTTAGCAGTCAGAAGAGCCGCGTTCAACACGAAGCCGGATCATCGCAGCCGGTTCGCGAACGTGCCGGCGCGGCCAAGCACCTCTCCAGGTGGAGTTTTTTGCTCGACGGAAGACAAACCGCGATGGACAGATAGGACCCGGCGTGATGATCTCGGCAGCGCATTTCCGCCTCTCGGATTCCTCGATGAACACGCCCCTTCTCGTCGGCATCGACGTCGGCACCACCTCGGTCAAAGCCACCCTGTTCGACGAACGCGGCAAGGCACTGCGAACCTTTGCCGATCATCATCCGACGGCGCGACCGGCATCCGGGTTCGCCGAACAGAACCCTGACGACTGGACGAGCCGCGTCATCGCAGCCCTCGCCCACCTGTCCGACGGCTTGCCGAATGGCGCCGTCGCCGGGATCGGCTTGACCAGTCAGGTCAATACCCATGTCTTCCTGGACGGCGGCGGGGCGCCGCTGTTACAGGCGATCACCTGGCAGGACGGCCGCGCCGGCGCGGAAGCGGCCGAACTCGATGCGCGGATCTCCACCGAGGAACGCATCGGCTGGTGGGGTGCCCCGCTTCCCATCGACGCCAGCCATCCGCTCGCCCGCGCTCTCTGGCTACAGCGTCACCGCCCCGACCTCTGGGCACGGACGCGCTGGCTGATGGCGCCCAAGGACTATTGCATCTTCAAGCTGACCGGCGAGGCCACCGCCGACCCGATGACCGCCTTCGGTCTTATCGACCAGTCGCTCGCTTACGTTCCCCGCCTCGTCGACCTCGTCCCAGGGGTCGCCGATCGGCTGCCCCCCTCAGGGGCTTCACGCAAGCAGCCGGCACGATCCGGCCGGGACTGCCGCTCGCCGGCACGCCGATGGTCACCGGCGCCATGGATGCCTGGGCCGGGCTGATCGGGACCGGCGCCCTTGCCGACGGAGACTGCATGTATCTCTCCGGCACGTCGGAAATCGTCGGCCTGGTATCGAGCACGCGCCATCCCGCCGCCGGCGTCGTCGCCTTTCCAACCTGCGAGGGCATCACGCTGCATGCCGGACCGACGCAGGCCGGTGGCGCCTCGCTCGCCTGGCTGTCGAACCTCACGGGACGCGCGCCCTCCGAGCTATCCGCCCTCGTCGTCGCTGGCGATCCCCACCGCCCCACGCCCTTGTTCCTGCCGCATCTTCAGGGCGAGCGGGCACCGATCTGGGACATCGGCGCACGCGGCGCCTTCGTCGGCCTCGATGGCTCGATGGGACCAGCCGATCTGACGCGCGCCGTCTTCGAGGGCGTGGCATCATCGGTACGTTGGCTGCTGGAAGCGCTGGAATCATCGGCCGGACTGGCGGCAACGGGCTTTTCGATGGCCGGTGGCGGCGCCGCCTCGGATCCCTGGTGCCAGATTCGCGCCGACATGCTGGGTCGGCCGATCCGTCGGCTCAAGACGCTCGACGCTGGCGTTCTCGGAGCGGCAATCCTCGCCGGTGTTGGTGCCGGTTGCTTTTCGTCGATCGGCGAGGCGGCCGGCCGTCTGGTGGTCACCGATCGCCTGTTCGAGCCCGACCCGTCGCGGCGCCAGCGGATGGATTTCCTTTATGGCGAATATCGCACCCTCTACGCGGCGCTGAAACCGTTCAACGCGGCACGGGCAGCTTTTTCCGCTTGGTAGCCAATGCTCCCCCGGCAGATCACTCTGCCGAGGGTAGCCCTGTTTCAGGTCCGCCAACCCCACTGGTCGGCGAGCGCCAGCGTCTCTTGCCAGCCGACCACCGAGCCGGACGTCGTCACCGAACGCAGCGAACAGGCCGCCGTGGCGTGCGCGAGAGCCAGCGATTTTTCGAGCGGCCAACTCTCATGGATGCCGTAGATCATGCCAGCGGCGAAGGCGTCGCCGGCCCCGTTGGCACCGACCACCAGATCCGGCGGAATGGCCACCGATGCCTTAGTGGCAAGGGTGCCGTCGCGGGTGACGGCGATGGCGAGCTTGGGCCAGTGCACCACCACCAGCTCCATGGCGCCATCCTCAAGCACCTTGCGCGCCGCCGCTTCGCAGAGGCCCGCGTCGGTCACGCCATGGGAGACGGTGGGAAGACCGGCCAGCGCGCCGATCTCGGAATCGTTGACCACGACATAATCGAGGTGGCCGAGGCAGGGCATCACCGTGTCGGTGAGGACGCGTGACTCAAGGCTGGCCAACTCGATGTTGGTCTTGAGACCGAGGGCGCGCGCCTTCTTCAACACGCTCACCCAGCCGTTGTCACCATCCGCCCAGACGCCGTCGAGCTGCTTGTGAAAGCCCGGCAGCCCGAGATGCAGGATGCGTCCGGTCGTCGCCGAGAAGTCGAAGTGATCAGGCGTAAGCGCCGCCGCCACCGCCTTGGCGAACAGATGGGTACGACGGTGCGTGGTCGCTGAGGCGTAGGCGTCGGTGAACTGCGTCGACAGCGAACCGTCGACGTGCATCTGCCGATGATCGATGCCCGCCTCCTCGGCGATGTCGCGGAGGAAGCGTCCGCCCTCGTCGTCGCCGACGATAGCTATGGTCTCGACCGGCATCGCCGGATCGAGATGACGGATGTCGACGGCGAGATTACAGCCGGAACCACCGCCGGCTCGCTCCTGGGAGAGGATTTCGACAATGCCGTCCTCCTCCGGCCAGAAGCTGACCAAGCGATTGTTGTCGACGCACCAGGTGCCGCCGGTGATGATGCCGTGTCTTGCCGGCATGATCAGGCAAGCCCGGCCTTGAGCGGCTTCTCGGTCACCTCAAGGTCGGCGGTCAGCTCGCGGCTCGGCTTGATGCCGGCCTTGCCAAGATCGCCGTGATAGGACTTCACCGCTTCGGAAGGCGACAAATCGCCGCTCGCCACCGCCCGCATGTGCTTGACCATGCTGAGCGGGTCTTCGGCGAGATTGATCTTGCGGCCGAACAACGCGACGCGGGCACCGTATTTCTCGGACTGGAAGATCAATTCGTAGCAGTCGCGCGTCGTGCCGGCGCCACCGCCGAGTACGCCAACGATGACGCTCGGATCGTAGGACGCCAGCTCTTCCATGGCCTTCGGGCCATTATAGGCGATCTTCAGGAACTCCGGCCGGTCGGCACGGGTCACGCCGGCGAGGCAGCGGGCGATGCAATCGTTGACGTAATGCGGCACAAGATCGGCATCGATGCCGGTGTCGACGTTGGGATTGAACACCTCAAGAAAATACTTGAAGCCGTTCAGCGCCGCCTCATAGCGGAACTCGGCAAACGCTTCGAGCGAGGCGTAGTCGTGCTCGAGATCGTTGTTGAAGGTCATCGAATAGAGACCAAGGTCGGTACCGACCAGCGGCGCGCCGGGGGCGGCATCGAGGGTGCCGGTGGCGACCCGGGACAGCGACGCCGTGCGGAACGGCCGCGATGGCTTCTTGGGATAGATGCCGCCGCGCACGAACCAGATATCGGTGGTGTCGTTGGCGCGAATGGCCGGTTTGACCTTCGAATTCTTGTAGACGCCCTGCTCGTTGAGCAGTTCGAAACTGGAAGCCGACGTCAGCATGATGTCGACGACGTCCTGCTCAACGATGGCGCGAACGTTGTTGAGAAACTCCGGACGCGTCTGATAGCGACCGAGCGTTCCGTCCTTGGCTCTGAGCGGGCCGGCGCCGGGGATCGATGGTCCCATATCGGGATCCTTGGCATCGGCGATGATGAAATCGGCGCGCGTGTAGGCACCCGCCCGAATGCGGGCAAGCTTTTCGTCAAGACGGAACATCGGGTCACTCCAATCCGCCGGTGCCGGGCCCTCCCCGGCCGCGCGGCTCCACGTTTCCTCCGGTCATCCCACTTCGCAAGGCGGCAGGACGGCCCATTTTCTTATCTTCGGGTCGCGGCCACGATCGCGGACCGTACACCCACGCTTTGCATGTTGTGACGGTTCAAAGCAGGTAGCAAGCCCCGACCTTGCGGGAAAATGGTTTTGGAGCAGAGCTGTCCGGTCGATGCGACCAAAGACGGAAGACGGGGAGCGCGCGGCCGATGGCCACCGCTTCCGCGTGCCCTCCGATCCCGATATAGCTTGACCCCCGAGCCAGCCTGTAGGCCCGTCGAAGCGAGAGAAATCAATGAGCGATCCTATTGTCATCATTGGCGCCGGCCAGGCGGCCGCCGCCTTCGCCGGCAAGCTCCGCGCACTCGGCTCGGACCGGCCCGTGACGATCGTTGGCGACGAGCCGGTGCTGCCCTACCAGCGTCCGCCTCTTTCAAAGAAATACCTCGTCGGCGAGGCGACCTTCGACCGGCTGCTCCTGAAACCACCGGCCTGGTACGAGGCCAACGCCGTCACCGTTCTGACCGGCCGCCGCGCCCTCAAGATCGACAGGGCGAGGCGGATCGTCGGCCTTGAAGGCGGCGAAGAGCTTGCTTACGCCACGCTGGTACTGGCCACCGGCGCAACGCCCCGCCGCTTGCCGGCTGTGATCGGCGGCGATCTCCAGGGCGTCTTCACGCTGCGCGACAAAGCCGACGCCGACGCGTTGATGGCTGACTTCCAGCCCGGACGCCGTCTGGTGGTGATCGGTGGCGGCTACGTCGGCCTGGAGACGGCGGCCGTCGCCAAAACGCGTGGCCTCGACGTCACGGTCGTCGAACTGGCCGATCGCATTCTGAAGCGCGTCGCCGCGCCGGCAACGGCCGACCTCGTCCGCGACCTCCACCAAAGCCATGGTGTCGACATTCTGGAGAGCTCCGCCATCGTCCGCCTTGTCGGCGAAGATGGTCGTCTCACCGGCGCCGACCTGATGGACGGCAGGACGATTGCCGCCGATCTCGCCGTCGTCGGCATCGGTGTGGCGCCCAATGCCGGCTTGGCCGAGGCGGCGGGGCTTTCCGTCAACGATGGGATCTTAGTCGACCAGTTTGCCCGTAGCTCGGATCCCGACATCCTCGCCATCGGCGACTGTGCCCGCTTCCCCTATGACGATCGCCTGATTCGCCTTGAGTCGGTGCAAAATGCCTTCGACCAAGGTGAAGCCGCGGCGGCGGCTCTCATCGGCGAAGGCGGCGCTTACCTGCCGCAACCGTGGTTCTGGTCCGATCAATATGACGCCAAGCTGCAGATTGCCGGCCTGCACCACGGCTATGACGACACGCTGGCAACCGACGGGCCGCGCCCTGGCAGTCACGCCGTATGGTATTTCGCGAGAGGGACGATGATCGCCGTCGATGCCCTCAACTTCCCGGCCGCCTTCGTCACCGCCAAGAAGGTGTTGGAGGCCGGCAAGAACGTCTCCCGTCTCGATATCGAGACGAAGCCGCTCAAGGAACTCCTGGGATAATCAATATACCAATTCGCGAAGATGCTGACGCATCCGCTCATTGAGGCCATTGCTGATTTCTCTTTTGCATCAGCGGCATAAGAAATCAGCAAGTAGAATACCAAGAGTCATTTTCAATGCATCTTGGTATAAGATGGAGCTCGGGTCGCCCTAGACGCAAGAACAATACAAGGGCAGACCCGGTGTCCATTCGGACCGGCCGGCTACGCACGACCTGATGCCGACACTCAGCAGTTTCGTCGATCATGGTTGCGATTCGGTTTCCGGCCGTAATTTTGACAGCTTCAAAATATGGGGCTTAGCGCGGCTACGACACACTATATGTTGATCGCCTCGGCAGCACTCCCCAGCCGCCGTTGCAAAATGCAACAGTCACATGGCTTCAGATGACATTTTCCCGTTTGAGCGGACGCGCCATCAGACGGTCGACGGCGTCGTCGACGGAAAGATGACCGGCCAACACCTCGGCGACCGCCGTCATGATCGGCACCTCGACCCAAAACTCCGATGCCTTCTGAACGGCGATACCAACGGTGGCCGCCCCTTCGGCCAGCTTGCCGAAGCGCGCCGGCTGTTCTCCGCGACCGATGCCCAGGCCGAGAGAATAGTTGCGCGACTGGATGGATGAGCAGGTCAACATCAGGTCACCAAAGCCGGAGAGGCCCATCAGGGTCTCCGCTTCGGCGCCAAAGGCGGCGGCGAGCCGTCGCATCTCGACAAAGCCACGCGTGATGACGGCCGCCTGCGCCGAGGCGCCAAGCGCCCGTCCGGCGACGATGCCGGCGGCGATCGCCAACACGTTCTTCAGTGCGCCGCCCAGTTCGACGCCGGCGACGTCGGTGGCGGCATAGGGCCGGAAGGTGGGGCCGGCAAGCCGGCGAGCGATGGTGTCGGCGAGCGATGCATCTTGCGCGGCGATGGTCACCGCCGTCGGCAGGCCGCGCGCCACGTCGTCGGCAAATCCCGGACCTGACAAGACGCCGACGCGCCGGCCCGGCAGCGCCTCCGCGATCGCCACGGAGGGACGCGCTCCGGTCGACTGTTCGATGCCCTTGGCACAGGAAACGATCACCGTTTCCGGTCCGGTGATGCCGGAAAGCGCGGCCGCCGCTGACCGGCAGGCCTGGGCGGGTACGGCGAGCAGCAATAGGTCGACACCAGCAAGGGTCTTGGGGTCGGCGTGCGCCGTCACCATCGGCGGGAAAATGACGTTCTGAAGATGCGGGCTCCGCCGCGTGGCGTTGAGACTTTCCGCCTCCTCGGCCTTGCGGCCACACAGGATCACCTCGGCGCCGGCGCGCGCCGCGGTCAGGGCCAGCGCCGAGCCCCAGGCGCCGGCGCCATAGACACCGATGGTGTTGCTCATACCTTAGCTCCCAAACGGCCGTGGCCGATGAGCGGCGCGGCAACGTCATCGAGTGGCCAACGGGGACGCGCCGCCACGTCGAACCCGTCGGTATGCCCCAGCGCAAACCGCTCGGCACCAGCCCAGGCGATCATGGCGCCGTTGTCGGTACACAGGTTGCCGGGAGGCACGACGAGGCGGCCATTGAGATTGGTCATCACGGCATCGAGCCGGCTACGGATGGCCTTGTTGGCGGCAACGCCACCGGCCACCACCAGCACCGGCGGACGACCGTCGGCGAGCGTGCTGGCGAAACGCCTTACGGCAATACCGACGCGATCGGCCACCACATCGGACACCGCCGCCTGGAAAGATGCGCAGATGTCGGCCACGTCCTGCCGAGATAGCGGCGCCAAAGCCTCCGCTTCGTGGCGCACCGCCGTCTTGAGGCCGGAAAAGGAGAAATTCGGCTCGTCACGACCGATGAGCGGCCGGGGCAGCGCGACGCGGCGAGGATTGCCCTCAGCCGCCATTTTTTCCACGGCCGGCCCGCCGGGATAGCCGAGTTGCAACAGCTTGGCCGTCTTGTCGAAAGCCTCGCCGAGCGCGTCGTCGATCGTGGTGCCGATGCGCTGGTAGTGGCCGACGCCGTCGACCCTCAGGATCTGGCTATGCCCGCCGGAGACCAGCAGCAGCAGATAAGGGAATTCGACGCCATGGGTGAGCCGGGCGGTGAGCGCGTGCCCTTCGAGATGGTTGACGGCGACCAGCGGCTTCCTCGCCGCGTAGGCCAAGGCCTTGGCGGTGGTAAGGCCGATCAGCACGCCACCGATCAGGCCAGGTCCCGCCGTTGCCGCCACCGCGTCGACATCGGCGAGCGAAAGCCCGGCCTCGGCCAGCGCCGCCACGACAAGACCATCCATAACCTCGACGTGGGCGCGGGCGGCAATCTCCGGCACCACGCCACCGAAAGCCGCGTGTTCCTCGATCTGCGAGAAGACGACGTTGGAGAGAATCTCGCCCGATCCGTCGGCGCGTCGCCGCACCAGCGCGGCGGCGGTCTCGTCGCAGGAACTTTCGAGGCCGAGAACGACGATATCCCTGAGGTCGTCCATCCTGGTCAATCCATCTTTGCCGGGGGTCGGCCCGCCTGGAAAGGCCAGACCCAAGAACACGTTGCCTCGCGGCGCTCCATGGTCCAAGTGTTGCCATGGCAAGGCGAGACATTAGGGACGATTCGCCGCTGTTTCCGACCGTCGGCCGGCCGACGTCTTCGTTTCACGGCTCTATCACACGGGGAGCGAACCGGTGCAACCAAAACCCATCCGTCTCGGCACGCGCGGCAGTCCGCTCGCCCTTGCCCAGGCCCACGAGGTGCGCGACCGCTTGGTCGCCGCCTGGGGTGCGCGTGCGCCGGAGGTCGAGATCGTCCCGATCAGCACCGCCGGCGACCGCATTCAGGATCGGCCGTTGTCCGAGGTGGGCGGCAAGGGCCTGTTTACAGAGGAAATCGAGGCCGGCCTGCTGAGTGGCGCGCTCGATATCGCCGTTCATTCCTCCAAGGACATGCCGACGGCGCTGCCCGAAGGCTTGGTGCTCGGCCATTTTCTGGAACGCGAAGACGCCCGCGACGCCTTCGTCTCACTGAAATACCGCTCGCTGGCCGAACTGCCTGAAGGCGCCGTGGTCGGCACCGCCTCGCTGCGGCGCGCCGCGATCGTCCGCCGCCTCCGGCCCGACGTTGTCGTCGTGCCCTATCGCGGCAACGTCCAGACGCGGCTGCGCAAACTCGGTGAGGGCATCGCCGACGCGACGCTGCTCGCCGTCGCCGGTCTGAAGCGTCTCGGCATGCTCGAGGTCGCCACCGAGATCCTCGATATCGAATCCTTTCCCCCAGCCGTCGGCCAGGGCGCGATCTGCATCGAAAGCCGGGTGGACGACGCGCGGGTCGCCGATGTTCTGGCGCCCATTCATCATGGCCCGACCGCCGTCGCACTGGCTTGCGAGCGGGCCTATCTCGCCCGGCTCGACGGCTCCTGCCGCACGCCGATCGCCGGCTATGCCGTGGCAAGCGAAGGCGGGGTGGACCTCCACGGCCTGATCCTGACGCCGGACGGCCGCGTGGCCCACGAGGGACGGGAAAACGGCTCTGACCCCGAAGGCGTCGGCGATCGCCTCGGTGCCCGCCTCGCCGCGCTGGCCGGGCCCGGTTTCTTCAGCGGGAGCTAGGCGATGGTTCTCCTCGTCCTTCGTCCCGAACCGCAGGCGAGCGACATGGTGGCGGCCCTCGTCGCCCGCGGCGTCGCGGCGCTCGCCGAACCGATGCTGACCATCGAGCCGGCGGATGACCCGGCGGGCCTTGTGCGGGCAGCCGATCCCAACACCGAAGCGCTCATCCTCACCTCGCGCCAAACCGTCGCCATCTTGAAAGGCGCCGGTGGGCTCGATGCTCTCACCGGCTTGCCGGTGATCGCCGTTGGCGCCGGCACCGCCCACGACGCCCGCGCCGCCGGCTTTGCTGACGTCCGTTCGGCCGACGGCAACGCCGACGACCTCGTCGATCTCGTCGCCCGAAGCGGCTTTCATCGCCTCGTCCATGCCGGCGGCCGCGACAAGGCCGGCGACATCGCCGGCCGGCTGGCCGGGCTCGGCGTTACGGTGGCCGAGGCCGAACTCTATCGCGCCGAACCGCGACAGACCCTCGCCCCCGAGGTCACCGCCGCCTTCGCCGAGGGGCGCATCGATGGGCTGGTCGTCGCATCGAGGCGCTCCGCGCAAGCTTTCGTTGATTTGATGGACATAATGGACTGGGCGCCGCGTCTGTCTCGCCTCGGAGCGGCGGCGTTGTCACAGGCGGCGGCGGCGCCGCTGACCGGCCGGGTTGCCGAACTGATCGTCGCAGCGGAACCGACCGGTCCGGCACTGGTTGAAGCCAGCGTTGCGCTTGCTGTCCGGCTGCGCGAAACTGCCGGCGGCGAGCATGAAGCGGAGGGACTTGAAACCATGGTATCCGAAGACCACCGCAACGACGCAGCCAACCGGCGCAATCGCCCGAAAGCTCCCGTCATTGATCTCGATGCGACCGAGGTACAGGCTGCCCAGCCGCCAAAGCCGCCTCAGGAACCACCACGCGAACCGCCTGTTCCCGAACCGCCGGTTCCCACGCCGCCAGCTCCCACGCCCCCGGGACCGGGACCGGGAAAACCGGTGACCGAGCCGCCGGGACCGGATGTGCCGCCGATCCGGCCGCCGGAAGAACAGCCGCCGTTCGGCGACCCGCCGGCACCAGACATACCCCCGAACACACCGCCGGACGAACAACCGCCGTTTGGGGATCCACCGCTGGACAACCCCATGCTGGGGGCGGGAAAAGCTGAAACCGCCAAGGCGGAAGCCGCGACGGCGCCACGCACCGATCGTCCCAGCCAGATAAAAGCCTTCCTGCCCCTTCTGGGGGCAGGCGTTGCTGGCGGCTGTATTGCCGCCGTTGTCATCTTGGCCTTGATGCCACGCGCCAGCGAGCGTCCCGAGGCCGGCAGCATCGACCCGGCCATGTTGGAGGCGCGCCTTGGCGAAGTCGGCGACCGCTTGGCCGCCGGGCAAACCACGACCGAGACGCTCGCCGATCGGATTGCTTCGCTGGAGGGTAAAGAAATCCCCGCCATCGATCTCGCGCCGCTCGGCGCCCGCGTCGACGACCTTGCCGCCCGCCTGGACGCCGCCGAGAAAGCCGCCGCCGCCCAGCCGGTCATCGATCCCGCCGAGATAAGCGCCCTCCAAGGCCGGGCTGCCGAACTGGCCTCGACAACGGATGCGCTGAAAGCGGAGAACGCCAGCGCGGTGGCCCGGCTTGCCGCCATCGATGAGCGCCTCGCCAACGCACCCAAGGGTGGCGAAATCGCCGCCTTGTCTCTCGCCCTCACCTCGATGTCGGGCAAGATCGACGCCGGCCTGCCGTTTACGACCGATCTCGCCATGATTGCCGCCGTCGCTCCCGATCTTCCCGGCCTCGATAGCCTCAAAGCGTTTGCCGACAAGGGAGTGCCCACCCGCGATCGCCTGCTGGCGAGCCTGCCGGTCGACGCCATGCTGGCCCGACGCCCAGTGGAAGCTGGCAAAGGCTGGGTGGACGGCTTCTTTGACAGCGCCAAGTCCCTGGTCAATTATCGGGAAACCGGCCCGGCGACCACAGATCCGGCATCAGCGGCCGTTGAAGCAATCCGCGAGGCGCTGAAGCGCGGCGATTCCGCCGCTGCCACGGCCGCCAGCGAAACCCTGCCAGTTTGGGCGCGCCCTCCAGCGGAGACTTGGCTCGCCGATCTCGACGCCCGCGCGCGCGTCGACGCTGGCGTGAAGGCCCTCTCCGCTCGTATCGTCGACCGCCTGTCGGTCCCCGCCACCAACTGACACCCGCCTACCGCTTCGGAAAGGCCCCGAGATGATCCGCATTCTCCTGTCGGTCGCCGCGCTATTCCTCGCCGTCCTCGCCTTCGACTGGCTGGGTGGCGTGCCGATCGCCGTCTCGGTCAGCTGGCCGGGTGGCGCAGCGGCGCCACCGCTCCGCGTCGTCATCGTCGCGCTGCTGGTTTCCGCCGTCGTCCTGCTCGTCGTCTGGAAGCTCGTTTCCGGCCTTTGGCGGGCGCCGAGCGGCCTGCGCAGCTATTTTGCCGGCCGCCGTCGCGATCGCGGTTACAGCGCGCTGTCTCGCGGCATGATCGCTGTCGGCTCGGGCGACTATCGTCTCGCCCAGCGCGAAGCCGCTGAGGCCAAACGCTTTCTTGAAGGTGAGCCACTGGTGTTGCTGCTGGCGGCCCAATCGGCCCAGCTGGAGGGACGCAGCGACGCCGCCCGCCAAGCCTTCACCCGCATGCTGAAAGCGCCGGAAACGCGCCTCCTCGGGCTGCGCGGCCTCTACATCGAGGCAACGCGCGCCGGCGAGGCCGCCGCTGCCCGCCAGTTCGCCGCCGAGGCACAGAAGGAAAACCCCGCCCTGCCGTGGGCTGGCGCCGCGATGATGGACTACCTCTCCGCCGACCGGAACTGGGGCGAGGCGCTGTCGGTGCTCGACCAGAACGTCGCGGGACGGCTGGTCGGCAAGGGCGACGCCAACCGCCTCCGGGCGGTCCTGCTCACCGCCCGCGCCCTTGAAGTCGAAGATGGCGAGCCGGACAAAGCCCGCGCCTTCGCCCTTGAGGCCCACAAGATTGCCCCGGATTTCGTGCCGGCCGCCACCATCGGCGCCCGCACGCTGGCCCGCCAGCTCGATACGCGCCGGGCGGCGAAAGTGCTGGAAACCACCTGGAAGCTCACCCCGCATCCCGACCTTGCCACCGCCTACCTTCATCTCAGGTCCGGCGATTCGGCGCGCGATCGCCTGAAGCGGGCCCAGATGTTGGAGAACCTGAAGCCGGTCCATCCCGAGGGCGCGGTCACCGTTGCCCGCGCCGCTATCGATGCCCGCGAATTCGCGCTGGCCCGCGAGGCGCTGACCAAGGCGCTGCGGCAGACGCCAACCGAGCGTGTCTGCCTGATGATGGCCGAACTCGAAGAGAGCGAGAGCAATGACATCGGCCGCGTCCGCGAATGGCTCGGCCGTGCCGTGCGGGCACCACGCGATGCCGCCTGGACCGCCGATGGCCTGGTGCTCGATGCCTGGCAGCCTCTTTCCCCGCTATCCGGCCGGCTCGATGCCGTGGAATGGCGCGTGCCCGCAGAGCGCGAGGTCGGGGAAGCGATCGATGGCAATGACCTTGCCGTCATCGCGGCCAAGCCAAATCCGCCCGCCCCGCAACAGGCACTCTCCAGCGGTGAGCCGGAAGAATTGTCGACCGCCGAGCCTCACGTCATCGAACCGGAGACGGTGCCCCAGGCGCCGGTTGTCACCCCCAAGCAGGAGGCGGTTCCAGCTCCGCCAAAAGTCGAGACGATCAAGGCTCCCGTCAGCGATGGCGCGCCCATCAGGCCGGCCGCCAAGGTTGAGCCGCCGCTCGCGGCGAGCGGCCCCAGCATCGATCCGCTGGCTGTACTGCCTCCCCCGCCCGACGATCCGGGGCCGGCCAACGGCAAGGGACTTGCCCATAGCCTGGCACCACAGTCGCCCTTCTCTTGAGACGATCGGCGCCGGCTTCATTTTCTTCCGAAGCGGTGCTTGAAATTAGCCAGCGATGCCGGTATCAACGCCCCGTCCCGTGGGGGTAACTCCGCGCAGGCGCCGCACTAGCTCAGTTGGTAGAGCACGTCATTCGTAATGATGGGGTCGGCGGTTCGAATCCGTCGTGCGGCACCACTCTTCCTGATAAACATAATGCCTGAAACCGCGCCGCCGCCTCACGTGTCGGCCCGCATAGCGCCATGCTCCGCTGTCAGGCCCCCAAAAAAATTCGTGTTTTGCTCGGAAGCGGAAGTGCCAAAAGGACTTCCAGCGGAGTTTTGGCACTTTCGGCACCCCGTCTCCGGCCCGGTTTCATGTTTTTTTAGGGCCGCGATCCATCGGTTCACCGGGCAGGCTCTCCGAGCGCCGGGTTCCATTGGTAGATGGCCGTCGGCCGGCCCATGAGCGCTTCAGTTCGCTTGGTCTCACGGCAATGGTTGGTCTTGATGAGCAGCTCGAGGGCATCGGCCGGCCGATGTCAAACCCGTCGCCGCCGATCAATTCGAACAGAGGGCGAGACTGGTAGCTTGCTCGAGATGTCGGCGGCTAAAGCGATCTGGCCGGCACTTTCGGCCCGTGTGGCGAGGGCAATCAGCCGTTCGGCCGGATTGACGCCGGCACCGTCTAGAAACGCTCGCACGGAAGCCGGCCGGTTAGGGATGCCCTTCCGCCGTTCGGCCCGCCGCTTGCCTGGAGCCGATCCCCTTGGCATGTGCCGCCCTCATTCACCAACGATCGCTGGTTTGGTGAACGGAGATTTTGGGGATGTCGCCGACTGTTATCGGTCCTATGGCATAGATGGTACACAAGCGCTTCCGAGCCTTCGGTAAAGAACCGGGAGGCTACAGCTTGGTAGAGAATTGTGAGCTCTCGGCCCTCCAATATGAAGTGAGAGGCCGAGAACTAACTGTTTCAAGATGCAAAACTACACCGAGAAAAACCTTGAGCTTTAGCTAGCCCCCGACATCTCACCATCGGTTCTGAGTTCGACGGCCAATTTTCGACTTTCGAACCAATAAATCATAGCTCGGTCGATCAGATGAGGCATCTCCTTCAAAAGAATATTGTCATACTTGTTGCGAATAAACGCCTTCTCCGCATAAGGCCCGCGCAGAATAGTCCTCATGAGACGACCAAGCCGTCGACCGATCTCGTTAGCTTCTTGAAAGCTTGCTACTTTAAGCTCCCTGTGTGTTTCTAACAAAATCTCCGCCAACCAGGGCATCCGATCTCGGATGAATCCTGCAATTAACAAAAATGCTACGTCGCCATCGCTGGGGTCTATTCCAGAATGCATAATATCAAGTAATACGCGTGGATCGAATTCAAACTTTTTCTGATTAGCATAGTTGAAATCACGCTCAACCGTTTCCGGGTCAACCTCCCGTACCCGTGCACTGAGGCCCCGAACCTGAGTCACTAATTCCTCTAGTATCTCAGCCTGCGGCCGCATGTGCTTTTCATCCTCATCATTACTCGGGATGCCATCAAGCTTATCCTGGAACTGCGGCCACAGTGCAGGAACCAACTTGTTTATTGTTTCGTCGGCAGCTTTATTTTCAGATACTGAATTGATGGCCTTAATTACTTCCATCATGCCTTGCTGGTCGACCTTAAGAGCTTGGAACTGCGATAAAGGGCCGCTTAAATCGCTAAGTTCAAGGCCGAAAAGAAGCGGTATCACCTTTGCGTCAAGCATTGACTTGGATAAGGCGCCAGCTTCGAATAATATCCATTCCGATGTCAGGTTTTCTGGAGTTACACATAATATCCCGAAATTTGACGCCTCAAGTTCTCCAGCGATCGCCTTGGCCCAACGTTCTCCGGCGGAGATATCCTTATCGGAGACCCAGGGCTTAGCATATTGAAGTATAAGCGGAATCCACTCTTTGAGGGCTACCGCCAATGCCTTGCTGCGTTTACCACTCCAACTGATAAAGACCTTCATCTTCCCCCCCCCCAAAAAAGCCCCCAGCGGTCAAACTTCCACCGCGCGATTTTGCCAAAGCAAGCGCAAGCTTTGATGGAAAAGTGAGCAACCTTCAATTGCCTTGAACACGTAAAGGTAGCTTGCCGCCATACACTTCGCGCGACGCCTGCGCCTCAGCCTTCCCTCGGGCTAGGCCGCCATCAAATTGCATGATGGCCGCCCGTTCTTCGAAGAGATCGCCCCGGCCTTCCTCGGTCCAGTCGGCATATCCTCCCGCGCTGTCGTCTCGCGGCTCCGAAAAATCCGCGTTTTGCCCAGAGGCGGCAGTGCCAGAAGTGCCGAAAGTCCTCCAAGGAGCGTTTTGGCACTTTTGGCCCCCCGTCTCAGGCCCGATCTCGCGTTTATTCAGGGCCGCGATCCATCGGTTCATTGCGCAGGCTCTCCGAGCGCCGGGTTCCATTGGTAGACCGCCGTCGGCCGGCCCATCTGTGTTTCAGTCCGCTTGGTCTCACGGCAATGGTTGGTCTTGATCAGGAGGTCGATGGCATTGGCCACCGTCTCGCCGTCGCCTAGGCCGGCCCAGTGCTTGCGGTAGACATCCCGCGCCGAGAACTCGTCGGGGAGCTGGCCGCGCCGCTCAACGATCAGCCGGGCGCCGTCCTCGACCATCGTTCCTCCGGAGGCGTAGAGCCGGCGGGCGTGGCTGCGGAGGTAGTCGGCCCAGGCGAGCGCCCTGAGCGTCGCCGGTCGGCCGATGTCGAACTTGCCGCCGTCGATCAATTCGAACAGCAAGGCGAGGCTGGCGATGGTCTTCGGCATCTTGAGGAAATGCGCTTCCAGAACGGGCGACACGTTGCCGGCTCTTGCCTCGGTCTGGATCTCCTCCATCCAGGCTCGGAACAGGTCTTGCCCATCGGGCGAGAAGCGCAGCACCAACGGCTGATCGGGGCGCCCGAGCGGGAAGTCGTGGAGATCGCGAAACACCTTTTCGAAAGCGTCGCGGGCGTCCTTGTCGGGATGACGATCCACCCACCGCCACGAGGACCGGACATCCGGCCAGACGGCGAGCTGAAGGCGCTGGATGAGGCCATCGTTAGACGTGCCGGTGACGGCGCCGCGCACAATCGGAGCAATGCGAGACGGCTGCACACCGCCGATGAGGCTCAGAGTGCAGTTGGCAATGTGAACCGTGCCGCGCCCGATGCGATCATAGGTGAAGCGCCCGGCCCCATTGAAGGCTTCGAGGTAGAAGGCGCGCTCGCTGGCGTATTCCTCGCTCTCCATTTTCGCCAGAAAGCCCGGCAGTTCGTCGCGGATCAGCAGCAGGCCGCGCGGGTTCTCGTTGAGCAATTCGCCGAGCTTTTCGACCGTCGCGTCGTTGACAACGATGCGCGGACAGGGTGGCTCGTCTTCGTCATCCTTCTGAAGATCGGCGAGGATCGACCGGGCTGCGTCCCGATCGCCATCCTTGATCGCCTTGGCCGCCCGCTTCTTGGCTTCCTTTTCGTCGATGCTCGACAGCACATCGTCTATGTCGCCGGCCTCAATGCTGGCCTGCCACGCTTGCCGCATCTCATCTTGAAGGGCGTAGACCGGACCTAGCGCCGACTGCATGGCCGGCGACTTCATCGCCGACGGCGGGCCGATGATGGCGCCCCACAAGTTGGGGACTTCGATCCAATCATCGTTTTGCTTCGGCCCCACTCGAACCCGGTTGCCAATCATCGCCGCGAGGCCACACAGCGCGGCGACGGCGACGAAGTCGGGCACCGATTGCTGGCGATCGGCCACATCGAAGACATAGCCGCGCAGGGCTTCCGGCAGCATTTCCGGCTCGAATGGATCGACCGGCGGCAGGCTCGATGTGATCGCGACGGGAGCCGCCCAGGCGGCGGGCGCGCCCGCCGCTTCCAGCATGCGAGCAAGGTCGGCCTCGGTCATGCTGACAGGCAGTTCGTCGGCCAGATCCCAACCTTTCGGAAGCCCTTCCGGCAGAGTGACAATCGACACCGATACGGCACCGGCCGCGCGAGCAAGGTCGGCAACGTCGGCGGCATAGGCGGCACCTGGCGCGTCGGCATCCGGCCAGATGATCACGCAGCGCCCCTTGAGCGGCGACCAGTCGGCCTTGCGGGCCGCTTTCGATCCACCCGGCGAGGTGGTGACGACGAAATCCCCGAAGCGCCTTCCGGCCGCCGTGGCGGTCTTCTCACCTTCCACGATGATCACCGGGGCATCGGGCCGGCTCGTTAAAGCGTCCAGGCCGAACAATGGGCGCGGTGTCGGGAAGCCCTTGGCGCGCCACTCGCGCCGGCCGCCGGTGCCGTGGCAATAGGTGATCGGCAGCACCTGCTTTGCCGGCGCGTCGCCGCCTCGATCGAAGCGGGCGATGGCGCCCAGCATGCGGCCTTGAGCGTCGACATACTTCCAGGCGCCGACGCGTTGGAACCCACGCGGCGCGAACTGGTCGAGCAAGCTGCCCGTCAGCGGTGGGGCGGTTTCCGGCACCGGCAGTACCGGGCGCCACTCTTCGGAGACTGCGGCGTCGAGCGGTATGCCGCCGATCTCCTCAGTGCTGAGGGGCGACAGATCAATGTTCATAGATGTCGACCCCTACGATACTGGCCAGCGTGCAGGCCGCGTCTGCCTGGCTGTCGCCGGTGAGATACGCCAGCAGCGAGACGACATCGCCGCCCTTGTCCTTGGTTGCGAAGTCCGCCCATTTCCCTGTTTTGAGATTGATGCGGAAGCTGCCGGCGCGCTGATCCGCCCGCTGGGGATTGCGGGCGGTCCACTCTTGACCGATGCGCCGGCCATCGGGCAGCCAGCGCGCCAGAAGAGCCGGGAGACAGCGCAACGCTGCCCGGTTGATGCCGTCGAAGTCGATTTTAGATGTGCTGTTCCGAGATTGCATAAAGCCCTCAGTGCCGCTTGGCTTTGAGGTCTTCCAACGCCTGGAAGATTTCCGACTGCGGCCAGCGAACCAATCCGCCGAGACGAACGGGTTTGGGGAAACGCCCATCTATTACGCCGCGTCTGAAGGTTGATTTGCTGATGCCAACGAGCGCGGCGGCTTCTACGTCGGAAAGCCACGGATCTGAAGGAGCCGTATTGACGATGACCTGATTCATCTTCACCTCATCGGGTTGGTTTGGTCCGATGTGGCAAAGCTTGCATCAGGTGGTTTGCGTCGTGGCCTTGTAATGGTCTGACTGGTTAGGCGGGTGGGAAATAGACCAGATTCCGGGATTTCTGAACCGGCATCCGGCGAGGGGTTCCGGCCCGCCGCCGGCCGATCTTGTCGGCTCCCGCGAATCAGGCCGCATCGGCAAGGCAATTCGCGGCAACAGTCTTCCCTGTCACGACCAACGCCCACCGCTCCATGATGGCGCGCCGCCGCGCAAGGAAGTCGGTTCGGCGGTAGGCACGCTCCACAGCCCCGCCAACGCTGTGGCCAAGCATGGTCTCTGCGATTTCGCGCGGTGTATTGGTCGCTTCCGCCATCCAGTCGCGCAAAGAGGAACGCAAGCCGCGCGGTCGCGCTTGAATGCCACGACGTTCCATCAAGCGAATAGGGAATTCATTGCCGGCCTGGGGGCACCAACGATCTCCTTAGAGATCAATAAGATAGCAGGGCACTCCCGTAGTGACAGGCGAAAAGCTCTGAGCCTTTTCGTCATTAAGGGTTGTCATTATAGATGACGTGTCATTAGAAACGAGATACCCATAATGACAGTCTTGAGCGTCATCGAGCCTATCCGAGGACACCATGAGAAAGAGCCGGCGAGCCTTCTACGGACGGACCAGCACCGAGGGGCAGACCGCAGCCTATCAGGAGATCATGGCAGAGGCAGAGGGCTTTGAGTTCGACCAAGCCTTCATTGATGCTGGCGTCTCTGGTGTGAAGGTTCCGTTCCAAGAGCGGCCTCGGGCTCGCCGTCTCTTCGACTACCTCGGAGAGGGTGACGAGCTAATCATCCGTGCCATTGACCGCTTAGGCCGCGATGCCGCGGACGTTGGCGACACCATGCGGGCCTTCCTCGCAAAGGGCATCACCATCAAGACGGTGATCGGCAAGCTGGTGTTCAAGGCTGGTTCCGACATCAGCACCATGGAGCGCATGCAGAACGAGCTATTCATCGTCCTGCTCTCTCACTTCGCCCAGATCGAGGTTGAGGCCCGTTCGGCAGCTCAAGCTGCCGGCATCAAGTGGACCAAAGAGAACCAGCCCCAGAAGTACCGTGGCAAGGCACCGTCCTTTGACGCTGAGAAGCTCGCAGAGGTCCGCCGAATGATCGCTGAGGAGCTGCCTATGGCTCACATAGCGAAGGCTACGGGGCTACAGCGGGGCACTGTGTACCGGATTAAGGATGAGCCTGAGTGGGCTGACGGGCTGGTGAGGAAGTGGCGAGGGTGAAAGTCGCAGCCATCGACTCTTGTGAGTGTCTCAATCATTGAGGCCAGCGCCGCCGCCCGTCGCGACGGCGCCGGGGTCAATCACTCGACAATCTTGTAGTGCTCGCCAGCGCAGGCGCAGACCGGGCAGGCTTCCGGCGCGTCGCCGATGACGGTGTGACCGCAGTTCGGGCAGATGCGGATGACGACGTCGCCGAGATCATTGCCGGCCTTCACCGCTTCGAGCGCGTCGCCGAACAACTCGTAATGGATCTTCTCGACTTCCATCGCCTCGGTCATCGAGCGGATGGCACGCTTATGGCCCTCCGCCTTGGCGGTGGCCACCATCGGCGGATACATCGAGGTGAACTCGTGGCTCTCGCCAGCCATGGCATCGGCGAGGTTGTCGGCCGTGCCCTTGATGGCACCGAGCGCCCGAAGGTGAGCGTGGGCGTGGATGGTCTCGGCGGCGGCAACGGCGCGGAACAGCTTGGCGACGCCCGGCTTACCTTCGCGGATGGCCGCGTCGGCATAGGCCAGATACTTGCGGTTGGCTTGGCTTTCGCCGGAGAAGGCTTCCTTGAGGTTGTCCGTTGTGGTGGGCATGGTACTTGCCTTTTTATGGTTGAACGACAGAGGGGACGTCGCGGGTCCCCTCAACCCCACAAGACTAGCCTCACGCCCCAACCGCGAGTATCGGGACAACCCCGTGAAATGACCTACTAACTTGAGATTTTTTCTAAGGAGAGGCGAGGAAGCCAGGACCGTCCGGCTTCCTCTTTTTCGTCAGGCTTCGGACGGCACGACGACGGTCGATTTCGCATGGTCGCGCCGCCGCCGCATCCGCCAATCGCCAAGAAACAACAGGATTGGCGCGGCGATGAACACCGACGACGACGCGGCAATGACGATGCCGAAGATCATCGGAATGGCGAAGCTTTCCACCGCGCTACCGCCCCAGATCGCCATCGGCAACAGCGACAGGAAGGCCGTTATCGAGGTGTAGAGGCTGCGCGCCAGCGTCTCGTTGATCGACTTGTCGATCAGCTCGCGCAGCGGCATCTGTTTGTAGAGCCGCATGTTTTCACGCATCCGGTCATAGACCACCACCTTGTCGTTGACCGAATAGCCGACCAGCGTGAGCAGCGCGGCAATGGCCGTCAGGTTGAAGTCGAGCCCCGTCAGCGCGAAGAAGCCGACGGTTTTGGTCACGTCGAGCACCAGCGTGGCGATGGCGCCGACGGCAAAGGGCCACTCAAAGCGCACCCAGATGTAGACCAGCATGGCCAGGCTGGCGAAAATCACCGCGAGGACGCCGGCTGTGGCCAGTTCACCCGATACCTTGGGGCCAACCACCTCCGTGCCGATCACCTTTGCCGAGGCATCGATCTTCGCCACCTCCTGGCGCAGCTGCTCGACGGCCACCGTCTGCGCCTCCTCGCCGCCAGCCTGCCGCTCGACGCGGACGAGCAGGTGATTGGCGTCGCCAAAGGCCTGCAGCGCCACTTCGCCGAGGCCCAGACCGTCGAGACCGGAGCGGAAGGCGGCGAGGTCGGCCGGCCCCGCCGTTTCCACCCGCAGCTGGATGCCGCCACGGAAATCGACGCCATAGTTGAGGCCGGGATAGATGAACAGGCCGATCGAGGCCAGCGACAGGAAGGCCGAGAAGCCGATACCGAAGAACCTCGCCCGCATGAAGGGAATGGCGGTGCCGTCCGGGATCAGCTTGATCGGCAACAGCGGCCGGATGTTCATCGTCTTGAGCTTCTTGCGCCGGACGATCGCCAGCATCAGCACGCGCACCACCGACACGGCGGTGAACATGGAGATGGCGAGCCCGATACCCATGGTCACGGCAAAGCCGCGCACCGGGCCGGAGCCGAACCAGAACAGCAGCACCGAGGCGATCAGCGCCGTGACGTTGCCGTCGACGATGGTCGAGTAGGCACGCTTGAAGCCGGCGTCCAGCGCGGCGATGGCGCTGAGGCCCTTGCGCGACTCCTCTCGGATACGCTCGTTGATCAGCACGTTGGCATCGACGGCGAGGCCGATGCCCAGCACGATGCCGGCGATGCCCGGCAGCGTCAGTGTCGCCCCGAGCAGCGTCAGGCCGGCGAAGGTCAGGATGACGTTGAGGGCAAGCGCCAGATTGGCGAGCAGCCCCCAGGCGCCGTAGAGCACCAGCATGAAGCCGAACACCAGGGCAAAGCCGACAAGGCCGGTGACGACGCCCATCTTGATGGCATCGGCGCCGAGGTCGGCGCCAACCGTGCGTTCCTCGATCACCGTCAGCTTGGCCGGTAGCGCGCCGGCCCGCAGCATGGCCGAGAGGTCGGTGGCGCTCTGAACCGAGAAGCTGCCGGAAATCTGACCGGAGCCGGCGGTGATCGGCTCGCGGATCACCGGCGCGCTCAGCACCTTGTCGTCGAGCACGATGGCAAAGGGGCGGCCGACATTGGCCCGTGTGATGTCGGCGAAACGGGCGGCACCGGCCGAATCGAAGCGGAAGGAAACGATCGGCTCATTGGTCGTCTGGTCAAAACCGACACGCGAGTCGGTGAGCCGATCACCTGACAGCTCCACACGGTCCTCGACGGGATAGGCCCTGCCCTGGTCGTCGCGAAGCATGGTAACGCCCGGCGGCACGAAATCGGCTGTGGCCGTGCCGGACAGAAGGTGGAAGCTCATCTTGGCCGTCGAGCCGAGCAGTTCGCGGATGCGCGCCGGGTCCTGCACGCCGGGGAGTTGCACCAAGATACGGTCGGCGCCCACCCGCTGGATGGTCGGCTCGGCGACGCCCACCTGGTCGATGCGCTGGCGGATGATTTCCAGACTCTGCTCGACAGCGGCGGCCGTGCGATCGGTGAGGCCGGCCTCGGTGAGAGCCAGCGTCACGGTGCCGTTGCCTTGGCGAACATCGAGGTCGCTGGCGGTCATGCCGAGGCCGGGATTGCCGACCGACGACGCCAGCTTGCCGAGTTCTCCGGCGGCGCGCGCCGTCTCCGAGGGATCGTCAAGGCTGACCGCCACGGCATTGCCGGCGCGGCGGATCGAAGCCGTGCCGATCTTGGCCTCGCGCAACGCGCGGCGAGCATCCTGGGTCAGCGTCTGCAGCCGTTCCTTGACAAGGTCGGCGGCGTCCACTTCCAGAACCAGATGCGAGCCGCCTCGAAGGTCGAGGCCGAGCGACACCCGATCGCGCGGCAGCCAGGAGGGGAAATTGTCGAGGACGGATTGAGGCACCACGTTCGGAAGCGTGACGATGATGCCGAGGGCAATGATGGCCGAATAGAGCGCCACCAGCCAGCGGGAAGTCTTCATTGGATTGTCCATGCCGGGCGACATCGCCACGCCTCATCGGAGGCGAGCGGTCGCGAATCCTGATTTTGGGTTCAAAAAATCAGGCGGCGATGGGCGGTGCGCGGGGCCGATGGGCGGCGGAAGGACGGCGGGCAACAATGGCCCCGGCAACGGCGCGCCAACCGAGGAAAAGGCAGGGGCACGCCGCGACGACGGCAACGACGACAAGCGCCACCGGCGATTGTGGCGGCGGCGCCGAGGTCCGCTCGCCGTGCTCGGCGGCGACGACCGGCCTCAGTCCGTCGCGGACGAGGACGGAATGCCTGAGGACCGCGTGATCGCTGGCGCCCAGATTGGTCGACAGCGACGAACCAATGTCGGTGCCGAGCCCAAGGTGCAGGATAACAACGAAGAGAAGAGCCGACAGGAACGCGACAGCCGCCTTCGGCGCCGTCATGCGGCGCTCAGAAAAAGGGATTGTCACGGCTCCGGACGTCACGCGGCGGGGTTTCCTTCTTCAGTTTCGGTTGGCGTCGTCGCATCCGGCGACGCTCCATCGGCGGCGCGCGAGGATGTAGGCGGCAAACCATCCAGCATCTTCAGCATGCCAAGCGCGATCTCGCGTTCGCCCATGATGACCTTGCTGGCACCGTGGCGCAACAGGTGCTCCACCTCTTCGTCGGAATGAGCGCGAGCGACAATGAGAAGCCCCGGATTGATCCGACGCGCCTGCTCGACGCTCTGGCCTGCCTCAAAGCCATCGGGGATGGCAACCAGCAACGCTTCCGCCCGGTCGAGACCGGCAAGAGCCAATACGCGGCCGTCAGCGGCGTTGCCGACGATGGTCTCAATGCCCTTGTCGCGCGACCGCCGTACCCGATCTTCGGCGTCCTCGATCACCAGAAGGGGCTCGCCGCGGCTGACGAATTCGTCGGCAACAACGCTGCCGACCCGACCGTAGCCGATCACCACAAGATGGCCGGTGAGTGCCGTGGGCTCGATCGTCTCGTCGTCGCCCTCAGCACCGCCGGTAGCGGTCGTTGGCATCTCGGCCTCGACCGTCGCGAGCGGGACCTCGGCCTTGGAAGCGGGCTCCAACCAAGCCTCAAGAACCGGGCGCAGACGGTCACCAAGGTTGAACATCAGCGGATTGAGGATGATGGAAATCAGCGCGCCCGCCAGGATGAGGTCGCGCCCTTCTTCTGGCAGAATGCCGAGGCCAACGCCCATTTCGGCCAGGATGAAGGAGAACTCACCGATCTGGGCGAGGCTGGCCGAAATGGTCAGCGCCGTCTTCACGGGCCGGCGAGACACCAGCACGATGGCGAAGGCGGCCACCGTCTTGCCGACCAGGATGATCGCCAGCGTGGCAAGCAGAATAAGAGGTTCATTGATGAGAATATTAGGATCGAACAGCATGCCGACCGAAACGAAGAACAACACCGAAAAGGCGTCGCGCAGCGGCAGGCTTTCCTGGGCGGCCCGATGACTCAGCTCGCTTTCGGACAGCACCATGCCGGCGAAAAAGGCCCCTAGGGCCAGCGAGACGCCGAACAGTTCCGCCGCCCCGAAAGCAACGCCGAGCGCGATGGCCAGCACGCCCAGCCGGAACAACTCGCGCGAACCGGTATGAGCGATGCGGTGTAAAATAGCCGGAATGAGGCGTCGGCCAACCACCAGCATCAACGCAACGAAGATCGCCACTTTGATCAGCGTCGCCGCCACGATGCCACCGACCCCGAGGTCGATGCCAACCAATCGGCTGGCCACGGCGGCGAGCGGATCGGAATAGGCGCTGGCCCCGCCGGTCGACATGCTGGCCGCCGCCGGGATCAGTACCAGCACCAGCACCATCGCGAGATCTTCAACGATCAGCCAGCCGATGGCGATCCGGCCGCGCTCGCTGTCAACGAGCCGCCTGTCCTGCATTGCTTTGAGGAGCACAACCGTCGAGGCGGTAGAAAGCGCGACACCGAAGATCAGGCTGCTGCCGAAGGACCAGCCCATGACTTCGCCAAGCCCCCAGCCGAGGAGCGTGGCGATGGCGATCTGACCGATGGCGCCGGGCACGGCAATGAAGCGGACCGACAGGAGATCCTTCAGCGCGAAATGCAGACCCACGCCGAACATCAGCAAGATGACGCCAAGCTCGGCCAGCTGCGGTGCCAGTTGCTGATCGGCGACAAAGCCCGGCGTATGCGGCCCGACCAGCATGCCAGCGACGAGATAGCCAACCAGCGGCGGCAACCGAAAGCGATGGGCGATGGTACCGAAAATGAAAGCCAGAACCAGACCGCCGACGATCGTCGAAATGAGGGACGTGTCGTGCGGCATGAAAGGCTCCATCAGGGCTCGATTTTCGGGGGGATGACTCACCTCTCGGGTAGGCCAGGTCGATAGACCTCAGACGAATATGGACGATTTCTGTGACGGATCAAGGGCAGACAGCCCCAAGCTTGTGCGCGCCGTCAGCGGGTGGCTCTCGACACGGCTTGCAACTGGTAGATCAGAACGGCGCCGAGGATCAGCAGGGCGCGGGCGACGTACTGCCAATACTCGTCGATATTGAGCAGGGTCATGCCGTTGAGGATGATCTCCAGAAACAGGACGCCGACGAACGTGCCCCAGATGCGCCCCTTGCCGCCCATCAGGCTGACACCGCCGATGACGCAGGCGGAAATCACCGTGAATTCCCAGGAAACGCCAACGGTCGGGTTGCCGGCCTGAATCTGGCTCGACACCATGATGCCGGCGACGACGGCGAGCACCGTTGTCAGGGCCATCACGGCCATGCGCACCTTGGCAACGTTGATCCCGGAGAGGCGCGCCGCCTCGGCGTTGCCGCCGATGGCGTAAACCGACTTTCCGAACACCGTGTATTTCGAGATGAACCAGGTCACCACGAAAACGATCAGGAACACGACCGCCTGGAACGGGATGCCGCCAATGAAGCCGGCGCCGAAGAAGAAGAACCAGTCCGGATAGGGCGTGATCGGAAACGAACCGGTCAGAAGATAAGCGCCGCCACGGAACGCCGCCATCCAGGCCAGCGTGGTGATGAAGGTCGGCACCGCCAGTCGGTGGCGGATCCAGCCGGTGAACATGCCGGCGCATATCGCCACTGCGAGACAGGCGAGCGTTCCCAAGGCAATGGCGAGCTCAACGGAATAGCCGGCGTCACTCATGGATTGGGTGATCAGCGCCAATAGGCAGCCGAAGAATGCCACAGCCGAACCAACGGACAGGTCGATCTCGCCGAGAATGATGACGAATGTCATGCCGAAGGCGATGACGCCCGTCGTTGCCGCGCTTCGCAGGATGTTCATGAAATTATCCCACGAGGCGAAGCCTGGCGCCGAGAAGGCCAGCAACACGACGATGACAAGCAGGATGATTTCGAGAACGAAATCGGAGATGCGAAGATTGGAGCGGCGCGTTGCCAGGGTGGACATGACGGAAACCCTTATAAACGAGCGAATAGGTGTTATCGGATGGTCTAGAGATTTTCCGCAATTTCGGACGCAAAACCGGTACCCACTTTTGCTGAAATTGCTCTAGCGGGCGCTTTCGCCCATGCACATGGCGTAGAGATCTTCGATTCCCGTCGTCTCGGGCGAAGTGACCTCGCCGACGATGCGGCCGGCCTCCATGATCAGGATCCGGTGGCAAACCTCGAGCAGCTCTTCGAGTTCGGATGAAACGAAGACGACGCTGAGTCCCTTGCGGGAAAGATCCCACATGATCTGGAAGATCTGCTGCTTGGCGACGATGTCGATGCCGCGCGTCGGCTCGTCGAAGAACACCACCTTGGGATCGGTGTTGAGCCAGTTTCCGACGACGACCTTCTGCTGGTTGCCGCCGGACAGCGACTGAACCTCGTAGGACGGATCCGACACCTTGATATGCAGCTGCCTCACCCATTTTTCGGCGACGGGCGCTTGCAGGAAGTGGCTGATCAGCCCGCGATGCGAAATCTCCTGGAGGCTGGCAAGGCAGAGGTTATCCTCGACCGACATGATCTGGATGAGCCCCTCCTCCTTGCGGTTCTCCATGGTCATGGCGAGGCCGAGCTTCTTCATCAGCGGAATGGTCGGCTTGCGAACCTCCGTTCCGTTGATGGTCACCAAACCGCTGTCGATCCGATCGGCACCGAAAATGCCGCGCAACAATTCGCTGCGACCGGCGCCGAGCATACCGGCGATGCCGACGATCTCACCGGCGCGAACGTCAAAGCTGACATCCTCGAACTTGTCGCGTCGCGTCAGCCCGGCAACTTTGAGCCTGACTTTCTCGCCGACGCCGAGGTCATCGGGGCGCGACCGCAGCACCGTTTCGCCGAACATCATGTCGACGATCACCTTGGGGGTGGCGACGCCGATCGGCACAGAGCCGACATGCCGGCTGTCGCGCAGGACGGTCACATAGTCGGCGATGCCACGAATTTCATTGAGCTTGTGAGTGATGAAGATGATGACGACGCCCTGATCCCTAAGCGCTCGCACCACGTCCATCAGGCTATTGATCTCATGGCGTGCCAATGCCGAGGTCGGCTCGTCGAGCAGCAGAACGCGCGGATGGAGCGACATGGCCTTGGCGATCTCGATGACCTGGCGCTGACCGACCGACAGCTCCGACACCTTGCGCGTCACCGGGATATCGATCCTGAGCTCTTCCAGGATTTTTTGGGAGGCGCTGTTGGTCTGTGTCCAGTTGATCTTGAGATTGCCCGGCCCGCCGGTTGCAAAGCGGCCAAGCATGATGTTCTCGGCGACCGTGAAATCGAGGATCAGGCTGAGTTCCTGATAGACCACGGCGATGCCGGCGGCGTTGGCATCGGCCGGCCCGTTGAAGGTGATCGTCTGGCCGTCAATGAGGATCTCGCCGGACGTCGGCGTGACCGCGCCCGACAGGCATTTGACGAAGGTGCTCTTGCCCGATCCGTTCTTGCCCAGAAGGGCGTAAACCTTACCCCCTTCGAAGCTGGCCGAGAAATCATCGAGGGCGACAACGCCGGGGTAAGCCTTGGTCAGATTTCGGATTTCGAGCTTTGCCGATCCCATTCATCCGATCCTTGCGTTTCGAATTGGCTATCCTTGGCGAAACCCGATCGACAACCGGTGCGCAAAGACCCGCCAGACTTGCTTGAGATTTCTGCCTGAGGCCTCGAGAGGCCGGGTTTGCAACAGCGCCGATCGTCACCGACCGGCGCGTCTTGGCTGAACAAAACACGGAGTTCGCGAACAGCGAACCCCGTGCCTGATGCCAGCTTTACTTGACGGTCTTGGCATACTCGGCGATGGCCGCCGGATCGGTACGGGTCAGCGTCAGGCCCGGAACGATGATCTTCTTCTCGACCGGCTCATTCTTGAGCGCCTTGACGGCGTTTTCCATGGCAAGAGCGCCGATCTTGACCGGGTCCTGAGCCGTGGAGGCCTGCAGGATGTCGTCCTTCGACTTCAGGAAGCCGACCATCTGCTTGTCGAGGTCGATGCCGAACACCGGGATCTTCTTGCCGGAATTCTTGACCGCCAAAACCGCGCCAATCGTGCCGCCGTTGTTGCAGGCAAAGAACATGTCGATATCGGGATTGGCGGTGATGATGTCGGCCGCCTTCTTGATGGCTTCCTCAGCCACCGGCGAAGACGCCTCGGCAACCAGCTTCACGCCGGGAATATCCTTGATCTCGCCCCAGAATCCATCCTGGCGCGCATTGCTCTCCGGCGGCAGCTGGGCCTTGTAGTTGATGATGCCGACCTTGATTTCCTTCTTGTCGGCATAGTGCGCCTTGATGTACTCGGCGGCGGCCTTGCCCGAACCGGCACCCAGCAGGCTGTTGTCGGACTGGATGGTGGAAACCGGGAAGTCGGCGGCCAAGGTGTTGTTGAAGGAAATGATCTTGATGCCCTTATCCGCCGCGGCCTTCACAGCGGGGATGGAAGCGGCGGCCGGATCGAGATAGGTGATGACGATCGCGTCGACACCACGGGCGGTATAGGTGTTGACGACCTGAACTTCCTTGGAAATCTGGTTCGACGTGTTGGACGTCAGAAGGTTGACGCCTTCCTTGTCGGCGACCTGCTTCATGCCGAGCAGCGTCGACTTCATGAACTGGTCTTCCTGGAAGACGATGCCGGCAATGGTGAACTTCTTGTCGGCGGCATGGGCGAACGAGGCGCTCAAGCACAGCGCTGCGACGCAGACGGTTACAAACTTCTTCATATCGATCCTCCCGAACGATGAATGCGGCGCGAACACCGCCGCAAACGCGGCAGTCCTCCAATGCGACCGGTGACGGGCACCTCCATGCACCGCACAACCCTAACTACGCCGTGGCACAGTTTTCGTCAAGAAAATATTTCAAATCGGACGAGCAACTACAAATATAATTATAGTACAAAGTCGAAAATCGCCTAGATTCTCATCTAGACGACAACGTTATAGAAAATTTGTATTGTCTGTTAAGGGTCGATACGCGCCACAGAGGCCCTGTTGACTAAAGTTGAAGGCAGGATAATGGAGCCGGATCTACGATTTCCCCCAACCTTCGATAATAATAACGACACCGCCTGACGCCCAAGTTCATAGGTCGGTCGCTGAACGACCGACAGCGACGGTCGAAACACCGCCAGCCAAGGCGCATCGTCAAAGCCGATCAGCGACAGATCCTGACCAATGGTGAGATCGATCTCTTCAGCGGCCGCCAAAGCGCCCAGCAGCATTTCCTCATTGCCGGCCAGAATGGCGGTCGGACGGGGGGACTGAGCCAGCAGGTGGCGGGCGGCGGCCAGCGCGGTGGGCGCAACGGAGCCGGCGTAGCGAACCCAAGCCGAGTTCATTGCAAGACCGGCGTCGGCAAATCCGGCCATGGCGCCCCGCGCGCGCTCACGCACCGCCGAAACGGTATCCGGCGGTTCGCTGGCCTGGTGACCATGATGCGCAGCCGTTCCCAACAACAGCCCGATGCGCCGATGTCCATGGTCGGCGAACAGGTTGATAGCGGCGCGCGAGGCTTCGAAGTCAGCCGTGATCACCGAATCAAGCGGCGGATCATCGATGAACCGGTCGAACAGCACGACCGGCGCCCCATGACCACGCCCACCGGCCAAATGATCCACATCCAGGCGGGATGCCGGCACGACCAGTAGGCCATCGACGCGTTTCTCGCGCAGAACCCTTACGGCGTCCTTTTCCCGCTGCACATCGCCATCGGTGTTGAGAACAAGGCTCTGGTAGCCTGCGCTCGCCGAGGCGTCGATGATGCCTCGGATTGAGTTCAGCGTGAACGAGTTGGAAATGTCGGCCACGACAACGCCGATGGTCAGCGTCTTGCCTGAGCGCATCGATCGCGCCAGATCGTTGACGCGATAATCCAGCGCTTGCGCGGCCTCGGCCACCTTGCGCTGCGTGTCCTGCGTCACAATGCCGTAGCCACCCAAGGCGCGAGCCGCGGTTGCGCGCGACACATTGGCAAGGCGAGCGACATCAATGAGGCGCGCCGCCTTCCTTGCCTTGCCATCCCTGACGCTGTCTGCCTCGCCCATTGTCTCCTCCGATCGGCCGTCCCTCCAGACAGCCGACATGACATGGCGTGCTATGGGTTCAATCTCACCTCAATGAGATCGATCTCTTTCCCGTTTATCAGGTTCGCCGGAGCCGGTAAATTCGCCGGTCGCTAGCAATTGGTCGCGGAAGTCGGCGGTCAGGCGAAGATTAGGCGGAGACGGGCGCGTCAGGCGTCGCATGACTTATTGATGAGCGCGGCTGGTGATATCGGTTTTCACGTTCCCAGAACGATATCGAAGAGACGGTGACTTCTTCAAGCGACCGTTCCACGGTCAAAGCTCTACTCTTTCAACCGAAAACCGCCTTGCAGACGGATTCGCATTTATCGAGGTCGAGCCAGCCGTCGGTCCGCACCCCGGATTCCATGTCGATCCAGTAAAGGGCCCCCGCTTCCGCATCAATGGACGCCAGGACATCGGTGATATTCGACGGATTGATACCGCCGGCGAAGCCACAGAAGGGACCATCGGCGGGCAAGTTGGGCCAGCCTACCGGCGCGGCACCGCGACCGAACGACGTATCAAACAACCAGTCCAGGCGGCTGTCGGCGGGAAAGGCGCCCTTGCACTGAAGCATGGCGCGCAGGCCGCGACCGCGACCGAAGCGGACGGTGTTATCCACCTGCGCCGGGCTGCTGCCTTCGAAGGAATGGTTGACTTGAAGGCGCGAGAAACCGGCGAGATCAAAGCTCGCCGTATCAGGAGCGTTGGCGATCCGCCTTGCCTCCTCGCCGCAGACATGCGCGGCGAAGCGCAACTCGCCGGCCGTCAGAAGCGCCTGCCGCGTTACGGCGTCCGGAAAGAGCGGCAGGGCTTCCTGTGCCGCGTCGATGAGAATGCCCCATTCGATTGGAAAGCGAGCCGACAAGGCTCGGAGATCATCGATGATTGTCGCCAGGTCGACGCCGGTAAACGCGATGAAGGCGGGCCGCTGCGGCATGATGCACTCCTGTGTTGCCGCGATCAAAGGTCAACCGGTACGTACCAGTCAATGGAGTTTCGAACCTGGATCGCCTATTTTATGCGCACGTTGACAGAAAGGTCCGTACCACTGACATTGCCGAATAGCGAATGGAGGCGCCACGCATGAACCGCCTTGCGGATAATGGCGAAAATGACGGCGAAGCGCTCTACCGACGGGTAGCGGCGCGGCTGCGCCAGGAGATCGAAAGCGGCGCCTTTGAAGCTAACAGCATGTTGGCATCGGAACGCGACCTTTCGCTCAAGCTGGGCGCGAGCCGGGAGACGGTGCGGAAGGCATTGCGGCTGCTCGACAGGGAAGGCGCCGTCTACAGCGAGCAGGGGCGTGGTACCTTTGTGGCGCCGCCGGCCGTACGTGCGATGGCCCGCGTGCTCGACGGCTTTTCCAGCGATGCCAAGCGGCGCGGCGACAAGCCGGGCCAGATCATTCTCACGGTGGAAGTCGTGCCGGCCAGCATCGCCATCTCAGGAGTTCTGGAGATCGAGCCGCGCCGTCCGGTGACGAGGGTGAAACGCATCCGCACGCTCAACGGCCAGCACATCGGCACGCAGGAGAGCTTTCTCGCCCTGCCGGGTCAGTTTTCCGCGGGAGATCTGCAAGCCGCCGGCTCGCTTTATGGATTGATTGCCGATCGGTTTTCCATCTTCGCCACCGAGGGACTCGAAAGCGTCGGCTCGGTCGCCGCCAATGCCGATGACGCAGCTTTGCTGAGCATACCGATCGGGGCGCCGGTTCTTTTGTGCGAGCGGGTAACATTGTCCGGGCGCCGCCAGCCCTTCGAATATTGCGAGATGCGCTACATCTCGTCCTACCGCTACACGGCGCGCATCAACCGCTCGGAACAGGCAAGGTCATGACCACCCCTCCGGCCGATGACGGGCGAACGTTCGATCTGCTCGCCTACGGCGATCCCAACGTTGACTACCTCTTCGAGGCGGCCGTCATTCCCGGACCGGACCAGAAGGTGCTCGGCCGCAATCTCGGCATCTTTGCCGGCGGGACCGTTGCCAACGTCGCCTGCGCGGCAAGTCGGCTCGGTGCCAACGTGGCAAGCTACGGTCGCGTCGGTTCCGACGCTGGCGGAAAGGTGCTGCGGCGGGACTATGACCTCTTTGGCGTCTCCAGCCAGTATGTGAAGACCGTCGATTACCCGTCGGCGGCGGCGATGATCATGATCGACGCCTCAGGTGAAAAGGCGCTGATCTACGCGCCGATGCCGGCCGATCCGCTCGATGAGGCGCGGTTTGCAGAGGCAGCGCGCCGAAGCCGCCTCGTCTACGCCATGCCCTATGATCTCGAAGAATTTCGGCGCGTTGCCGCCATCGCCCACGACAATGGCGCCGACGTTGCCATCGACATCGAGGCGGCGGTAGCGCCGGACACCAAACGGCTCGACGCGCTGCTGTCGCTCAGCGACATCGTATTCATGAACGAGGGCGGCTTTCGAGCGACGCAAACCGGCGACATCAGCGAGGTGACGGTGCGGCCACTCGTCGAGCGCGGACCGCGCATGGTTGTCGTCACGATGGCGGAAAAAGGCGCGCTGGCGGTCACACGGGACAAAGCTTGGCGACAGGCCGCCTTTCCGGCGCGGCTGGTCGACGCCACCGGCGCCGGCGACTGCTTCAACGGTGCGTTCCTGGCGGCCACGCTCGCCGGACGATCGGTCGCCGATAGCCTCGCCTTCGCCTGCGCCGCCGCGAGCCTTGCCGTGTCGGCGGTCGGTGCACGCGGCGGCATGCCGGATCGTTCGGTCGTCGAGGCTATGCTCGGTTGAGCCTCACCACACCACCTTGTGCGTCTTGCCGTTGGAGACGTTGACGAAACCATCCGGCGCCAAAGGCGAAGGAGCGACCAGCACCCACCGCCACGGGGCACAGGTCAATGTCGCGAAGGCAAGCCGCTCGGGAAATCCCGCCCACCAGCGGGGCGAATAGGTCGGCTCGTACATCCAGTCGATCTTGGCACCGGCGGCGTAAAGGGCCTGCATCTCGACATCGAGTTCCTCGGCCGGGCGGCAGGTCATGAGGCCGCCGATCTCATAGCGGACGGTGGCAACCACCTCGCCGGCATGCACCAGCGCCCATCCGCCCTGATTGGCGCGGATGGCATTGACGGCTTTGGCCATCGCCGCGTCGGATGAGCCGACCACCCAGATATTGTGCTTGTCATGCCCCATGGAGCAGGCGAGCGCCGTATCGGCTGTGCTCGGGCCGGTGCCGAGCCAGAACATCCTCGATGTCCGCCCCTCGCCGGAAAAGCGGTCGACGATGGCGAACTTGGTGACATGGCGGCTTTCATCGCGCCGCACCTCACCACCCTCGACCGGCAGTTCCATGGTGATGAAATCATCGGCCCAATGGAAAGGCCTGAGGATGGCGGCATTCATGCTGGCGCGACCGGGATCGGCGGCAATGGCGAAGTCGGCGGCGGTCATGTCGCGACCGATGTTGACGGTCCGCCGCGCCCAGACCGGCCAGTCGATGGCCGGCACCGGCTTGAGATAGCGCTCGCCCTCGGAAACCTTCTCGCCGTCGGCCCAGACCTCGGCAATCGACAATGTGGAAACATCGTCGAGAAGCACCAGATCGGCATAGCGCCCGGGCGACACCGAGCCCACCCAGGGCGTCAGGCGCATATGCCGGGCCGGGTTGATGGTCACCAGTTGGATGGCGATTTCCGGAGGCAACCCAGCCTCGATGGCAAGGCGGACGTTCCGATCGGTACCGCCGAGACGCAGCGTGTCCGAGCAGGAGCGATCGTCCGTGCAGAGGGCAAACTGCGACCAGTCGGAAAGCCCGCCGCTGATCAAATCCCTCAAGATCTCCAGTAGCGAATGGGGACGAAGCTCGACGAACAGGCCGCGCCGAAGCCGCTCGCGGACCTCGTCCGCCGTCCAGGCCTCATGGTCGGAAGCCATGCCGGCGGCGGCGAAGGCGTTCAGGTCGTCAATGGCTTTCATGCCGGCGGCGTGACCTTCGACGACGCCACGCTGCTCGAAGGTGGCACGGATCATCCCCCAAAGGCGGTCGTGCGACGGATTTTCCGGATTCCAGACGGCCGGCCAGTCCATCACCTCGTCGAGGCCGACAGCGTTGAGGTGCCCTTTCAGGAAGGCTCGCTGCTCGTCGTAGCCATAGTGACCTCCGCCCCATTCGTAGGCGGTCGGCGGCACGGCCGACCCGGGCAACGGAAAGATCTTGGCTGGCATGCCGGCCCGACGGGCCGCCAGCCAGAATTCGATATTGTTGACGCCATCGACGTTGGAGAATTCGTGGCTGGCCTCGCAGGTCCAGGTACAGCCACGCGGCAGGGTCAGCGCAGCCTCCCACTCCGGCGTCAAATGGCTCGATTCGATGTGCTTGTGCACCTCGCCGAAGCCGGGAACGGCGGCAAGGTGCGAATTGTCGACGCGCTCGGCCACCTCGCCGGGATAGGCGCCCGCCGGCCCCACCCAGGCAACGCGGCGGCCGGAGATGACGATTTCCTGGTCATCGAGCCATTGCCGCCCGCAGACGTCGAGCAGTCGGCCGACGCGAACCGCCCGGTCGGCCGGTCGTTTGCCAAGGGCAACCAGCGTCAGATGCTGACGGATCGCCACCTCGTCGGCTGCGTCAATCACCAGATCGGCGGGCAGAGTCTCGGTCATATCGGCTGGCCTTCTTTGATAAGGGCGGGTGGTTTGGCTTTCACCGTCCCGCCCGTGATGTCGGCGACCGACTTCCGTACGATCAGCTCCACAGGAAGGCGGGTAAGAGCAGGCACCTCGGCGCCGTCGATGGATGCCAGCAGCCATTCGAGCGCCAGCCGCCCCATTTCGGCGATCGGCTGGCGAATGGTGGTGAGCGGCGGGTCGAATAGCTCGGCCAGCGGCATGTCGTCAAAGCCGACCAGAGAAATATCGTCGGGCACGCTGAGACCGAGATGATGGAGGGCGCGCAGCACGCCGACCGAAAGATAGTCGCTGCAGGTCAGGATGGCTGTCGGGCGGGGCGACATGCGCGCCACCGCGAGTGCCGCCTGATAGCCGAAATCGCTCGTGAACGAACCATGCATCAGCCTTCGCTCGTCGACGGGAAGGCTGTGGGCGATCATGGCGCCGACAAAGCCTTCAATCCGCTCGGCAACGCTGCCAAGCCCATCCGGACCGGCGATGACCGCGATATCGCGGTGCCCCATGGCAATCAGGTGCTCGGTTGCCATCCGCGTACCGGCGGCGTTTTCGACAAAGACGCGCGGCGCCTGTGCTCCGAGAACGTCTTCGTCGAGCAGGACGATGTGGTTCTGCCGGCTGATGAGAGCACCGAGCGTACCGTCGTCCGGCTGGGCGGCAATCAGGATCAGTCCGTCGAAATAGCGGTCTGCCAAATGGTTGACCGCTTCGATCTCGCGCTCCCGATCGCCGCGCGTGGAGAAAAGGCTGATGCCATAGCCACGCTCGGCCGCCGCGGCTTCGATGACGGAGACCAGTTCCGCGAAGAAAGGATTGGAGATATCCGGCGCGGCGAGACCGATGGCCTCAGCCTTGCCTTTCGATAATCTTTTGGCCAAGGCGTTCGGTCGATAGCCGAGGCGGGCGACGGCGGCGTCGATGCGGTCGGCCGTCACCTTGGGCAGGGCGATCGACCTGTTGAGGTGGCGCGAAACAGCGGTGGGGGACACCCCGGCCGCGCGCGCCACATCATTCAACGTGACCATGTCCGCCCTCCTCGCATCACGCCTGCCCCAAGCATTCGCTAGAGCCGATGTCGGATCCTGTACGCCTCGATCTGGGCGAGACAGGCCGCGACGATGCCGTCGATCAGCCGCCGCCCCTTGTCCGCCGTCGACGGACAGGGATCGCCGAACACGCCGCTCTGGTTGAACTCGCTGAGCTGCATCGGCTCGATGCCGAAGGTCGGCGGAAAGGTCGGATACTCCGCCACCGCCTTCTCCATGCGAACGCTGTCGGGCCGCAGCGCCAGCATCATCGAGGTCTCCACCTCGTCGGCATGGAAGAAACCCGGTCCGGCTGGCTGACTGTCGCAAATCTTGGCGGCCAAGGCCTCGAGCCCGGGATAGTCGAGATGAATCACCTTCAGCCCTTCGCTTTCGAGAGCGCGGGCGGCAAGGCTGATCGGCTCCTTGTTGCCGAAATGGCCGTTCAGCGTCACCAGCACCGGCACGCCCATGCGCTTCAGCTCGCGGCCGATATCGAGCACGATCGCTCTCAGCGTATCGGGCTTCAGCGAAATGGTGCCGAGGAAGCCGGAGTTATTCCAGGCGTCGCCATAGGCGATGGCCGGCAGCAGCAAGGCGCCGAGTGCGTCGGCGATGCCGCGCGCCACGCCGGTGGCAAGGTCGGTGTCGACGGTGAGCGGCAGGTGATACCCGTGCTGCTCCAGTGCGCCGACCGGCAGGACTGCCCAAGCCCCTCGCGTGATCGCCTCGCCGGCGTCGCGCCAACTCGCATTGGCAAGCTCAATCGCAGCCATCACGGTCTCCAGTCGATAATGTCGAGGGCGACGCCGGGCGCTATGGCGCCCAGCAACTCGCGTGTGTTGAGAGAATAGTCGACGGCGCCTTTGGCCACCGTTCCGAGCGTTGCCCGAACAACATCATCGAAGCGGTAGCCATGCGCAATCAGATCGACGAGCGCGGCTTGCAAAGGCCCCATGGTGGGATTGAAGGCGACGCTCTCGATCGACGCCCCGGCGATGATCTTGCCATCGGCCAACTCCAGGACGACGGCGCCGGGACAACCGCTGTAGGGCGCATGGGCACGACGACCGGCGGCCAGAAGCGCGTTGATCGCTGGGCTCGGCGCGGCACTCACGGTCGGTGCGAGAGCGGGAAAGTTGACGGCGCCAGGCATGGCGCCCGGCTGGCCGAGATAGCGGCTGTCGAACGGCCAGGGATAGAGATCACCCAGCGTCAGCTGGTGCCCCAGCGGATCGATCAGCTCAAGGTCGGGGCCGAGCGCAAATTCGGATAGATATTGTCGGCAATGGGCGCACGGATGGGCCTCGCCGAGCGCAATGCGGCGGATCGAGGTACCACGGCTAAAGGCGCGGGTGAAAACGAAGGTCTCACCATGAAGCGTATAGCCGAGATGGGTCCGGGGAAACTCGACATTGCCGCCCAGCACCAGGTTGCCGGTTTCGGCCTCCAGGCCGATAGCGCCGACATGGAAGCCCGAGATCGGCGGTCGAGCGATCGTCTGCGCCACGCCGAGGCCGAGCAGCATGACGTCATCGATCCGCGTGAGGCGGAAACGGTCGATGATTCTCGCGGCGTCGTCGGCCGGCAGAATGCCACCGAGGTTGGCGGCCAACCGGCCGGGCGCAAGACAAGCGGCGGCGATCTCGGCGCGAACGGCCGCCCCAACCGATTCCTCGAAAGCCTCGATCCTGCTCTTTATCGTCGAATCCGACCCGTAAGGGTTTATGCTCATTTTCCGTCTCTAGCCCAGGTACCGAAATAATGACCGCCTATAGCTTATGCAAATTTCAACACCGCATATTGATTGTGCATAGTGCGTGTGTTTGCATTTGACAGGTCGGCGGAAATGTCGATAGCTCCGGCAATAAACCGCTTTACTTGAGGCAGGTCAAATGGCTTCCGTGCTCCTCCGCAACGCCACGGTGCTGAGTGTCGATGATCGCAACCGGGTGTTTGCGCCGGGTTGGGTTGCCTTTTCCGAAGGCATGATTACCGGCATCGGCCCAATGCAGGATGCGCCTTCATCAGCCACCTTCGACGAGGTGGTCGACCTTTCCGGGCATCTGGTGATGCCGGGCCTCGTCAACGCTCATACCCACGCGCCGATGGTTCTGTTTCGCGGCTGCTCGGAGGGGCACAGCCTGCTCACCATGGACGGCTGGTACAACTCGATCCGCGAGCCGGAGCTGTCGCTGGTCGCGTCCGACATCGGCCCCGCCGTGGCTTTGTCCTGCGCCGAGATGCTGCTGTCGGGGACGACGACCTACTGCGACCAGTATTTCTTCGCCGATGAAGTCGCCAAGGCAGCTGGCCGTTCGGGCATCCGCGCCGTGATCGCCTATGGCATTGTCCAACTGGGCGATCCCGAGCGCGCTGTCAGCGAACTGAAAAATGCCGCCAACTTCATCGAACAACAGCGTTCGGCCGATGGGCGCATCATCCCTTGGTTCGGGCCCCACGCGCCCTATGTCGACAACACCGAGGAATTGATCCGGGCCGAGGTGGAACTGGCCATCAAGCACGGCTGTGGCCTGCACCTGCACATGGCTTGCGGCCCCGAGGACAACGAAGAGACGCTACGCCGCTACGGCCTCACCGCCGCCGTGGCGCTCGACCGCGATGGGTTCTTCGCCGGTCGCGTCCACGCTGCCCACTGCCTCGATTTGTCGCCGGACGACATCGCCGTCTTCGCCAAGGCACCGGCTGCCTCGGTCGCCCATTGCGCCACCGCTGGTCTCAGGTCCGGCCGGGAAGGCATCTGCCCGGTGGTCGATCTCAGGGCGGCCGGCGTTACGGTGGCACTCGGTACCGACAATGTCGCGGCCAACAATTCCTATGACATGATCGCCGAAATGAGGGTCGCGGGGCTCGTCGCCTCGCATCGCCAGGGCACCGCTCAGCCGATATCGGCGAAAGAGCTCCTGCGCATGGCAACCATTGACGGCGCCAAGGCGCTTGGCCTCGACCACCGCGCCGGTTCGCTGGAACCGGGCAAGGCCGCCGACATCATCGCCATCGATCTCAACGGTCCGGGTTATTCGAAGTCACCGGATCTCGAAGCATTGCTGATCTATTCCGGCAGTGGCCGCGACGTGCGGCACGTCTGGGTGGATGGCGAACCACTGGTCCGAGATCGGCAGTTGATTCGGCAGGACTTTGCCGACATCCGCTCGACCTATGATCGAACCTACATTGATTTCTGGGCGCGGGTCCGCGCAGCACGCGAGGTGGCATGAGCCGGATGAACAAGCTCATTTTGGATACCGATGGCGGAATTGACGACGCGCAGGCGCTGCTGTTGCTGATCGCCGCCGGACGAGCGCCTCATGCCGTGACCACCGTCTTCGGCAACGTCGGGCTTGATGCCGCGACTGCCAATATCCTGGCGACCTTGGCCGTCGTCGGTGCCGACATCCCCGTCCACATGGGGGCGGAGAAGGCGATCGCCCAACCGTTGATCGACGCCAAGCACGTTCATGGCGAGGATGGACTCGGCGGTGCACCGCGTCCGACCCGCACGGCCGAACCGGCTGGCGACGATGCCGTCGGCTTTCTCATCCAAACCCTGCGTGAAGCCGCGTTAAAAGACGAGAAGGTCGATCTCTTGATGATCGGCCCCCTGACCAACTTGGCCCTGGCGCTCGGCGCCGATCCGGCGATCACCCAGGGTATTGGCCGGCTGACCATCATGGGCGGTACGGTCAACGGGCGCGGCAACGTGACGCCGGCGGCCGAGTTCAACATCTACGCTGATCCCGAGGCGGCCAAGATCGTCTTCTCCGCCGACATCGACACGGTTCTCGTGCCCTGGGAGCCCTGCGTCGAACATTATCTCTCCGGTGCCGAGGTGGATGCGCTGTTCGCCGCCCTTCCGGATTCGCCGGTGAAGCGCTTTTCCATGGCACTGGCCAGCCACGCCCGTCAGCAGGTGGCCGGCTTCGGCGGTGGCGACGCTTTCCGCTTCGTCGATCCCTTCGCGGCGGCGGTTGCCGTCGATCCCTCCATCGTCACGCGGTCCATCCGCGCGTCCGTCGACGTGGCGCTGGCGCCCGACATCACCCGCGGCATGACCGTGGTCGACCCCAGTCGTCGTCTCGGCACGCCGATGGTGACGCTGGTCGAAGAAGCGAGGATCGAACGGCTGACCGAGCTTTATGCCGCCTCGTTGGCCTTTGAAGTGCATCCATAAAAAGAAGACCGTCCAGACAGGAGAACAATGATGACGACCTACATGCTCAGCCGGCGGACTTTCGCCGGACTCGCGCTCGCGGCGGGGCTTGCGCTGCCGTTTGCCGGTTCTTCGGCCTTTGCCGCCGATTACAGCAAGGACAAGCCGCTCAAGGTGGCGCTGGTGGTGCACGGCAACCTCGGCGACAAGAGCTTCTTCGACAGCGCCGCCGCCGGCCTCAAGAAGGCAGATGCCGAACTGCCGGTGAAAACCACCGTCATCGAGGCGGGTCTCGATCGCGGCCGCTGGCAGCCGGCGCTCGCCGACGCGGCCGACGGCGACTATGACGTCATCATCGCCGGCACGTGGGAAATGAATGCCTTCATGGCCGAACTGGCCCCCGAGTACCCCGACAAGAAATTCATCCTGTTCGATGACGCGCCGGACTTCGCCAAAGCCGATCTCAAGAACATGATGGCGATCCAGTATCGCACGTCGACGGCCGCCTATCTGGCCGGCTACGCCGCTGCCAAGGTCTCCAAGACCGGCAAGCTCGGCGAGATCCTTGGTGTCGAAGGCGCGACGGTGGTCGAATTCGCCGTCGGTTTCGAGCAGGGCGCCAAGGCCGCCAATCCGAATGTCGAGGTGACGCGCGCCGTCGCCGGCTCGTTCACCGACCCGGCCAAGGGTAAGGAGCTGGCGCTGGCCCAGTTCTCGCAGGGCGTCGACGTGGTGTTCCCCATCGCCGGCGGTACCGGCATCGGCGCGCTGCAGGCGGCCCGCGACGGCGGCAAGCTCGCCGTTGGCGTCGACAGCGACCAGGCCCTCATTTTCGAGGCGTCCGATCCCGCCCAGGCCGACGTGATCTTCACCTCGGTTGAAAAGAAGGTCGGCCAGTCGCTCTATGACACGCTGAAGAAGACGATCGACGGCACCGCCACCTATGGCCAGATCGTGCTGCTCGGCCTGCAGGACGGCGCCGTCGCCATCGCCAAGAACAAGTATTACGACAAGGCAGTCCCCGCCGACGTGCGCGCCGCCGTCGACGAACAGGAAAAGAAGATCATCGCCGGTGAAATCAAGGTCGACACGGTGATGAAGTAAGGCTCGGCGGCCCCGCCTCTCACCAGGGAGCGGGGCCGCTTCCATTCGGGGACGGACGACATGGTGCCTCTCATCCAGGCGAAATCAATTTCCAAGACCTATCCGGGCGGCACCCTGGCCAACAACGGCGTCGATCTCACCGTCATGCCCGGCGAGGTCCATGCGGTGATCGGCGAGAACGGGGCCGGTAAATCGACGTTGATGAAGATCCTGTTCGGCGTCGAACAGCCTGATACGGGTGAACTGCTCTTCGACGGTAAGCCGGTCAACTTCGCCAAGCCGCGCGAGGCCATCGACGCCGGCATCGGCATGGTGTTCCAGCATTTCTCGCTGGTGCCCTCCTTCTCCGTCTACGAAAACGTGGTGCTCGGCGCCGAGCCCCGCGCCGGCATCCGCTTCGATCGTGACAAGGCGATCGCCGAAGTGCGCGCGCTGTCGGAGAAATATCGGCTGAAGGTCGATCCGCTGCCGCCGGTGGGGCGTATTCCGGTCGGTCAGCAGCAGCGCGTTGAAATTCTGAAGGCGCTTTATCGCAATGCCCGTGTGCTGATCCTCGACGAGCCGACGGCCGTCCTGGCGCCGCAGGAGGTGGAGGAGCTGTTTGTCGCCGTCCGCTCGCTGGTGGCACAAGGCAAGACGGTTATTTTCATCGCTCACAAGCTGCCGGAAGTCTTGGAGATTTCCGACCGCATCACTGTGATGCGCGGCGGCCGCACTGTCGGCGAAGTGCTGTCCAGGGACGTTGACGAACACAGCCTTGCCACCATGATGGTGGGCCGGGAAGTGACGTTGCGCGTCGACCGCGCCAAGGATGAGGGCCCCGTCAGCCTCGAGGTGAAGGGCCTGCACATCCATGGCGAAACCGGTGCGCCCATCTGCCAGGATCTCAATCTCAAGGTTCGCAAGGGTGAGATTGTCGGCCTTGTCGGTGTCGAGGGCAACGGCCAGTCCGAGCTGATCGAGGCCGTGGCGGGCCTTCGCTCGGTTGCCGACGGGGCGATCTACGTTGATGGCGAAGATCTTCTGCCGCTCGATGTCAAGGAGCGGCGTCATCTTGGCCTTGCCAGCATCCCCGAGGACCGCATCGCCCGTGGCCTTGCCGTCGGGGCGAGCGTCGCCGAGAACATGGTGGCGACGCGGCTCGAGGATGAGCGCTTCGTCCGGCACGGCCTTCTCGACCTCAAGGCCATCCGCGCCCAAGCCGAACAGCTGATTGGCCGTTTTTCGATCAAGGTCGGCGGCCCTGCCTCGGCGGTCGGCACCCTGTCGGGCGGCAACATGCAGAAGGTCGTCGTGGCGCGCGAATTGGCCGAGCAGCCGAAACTCTTGCTGGTCAACCAGCCGACGCGCGGCGTCGACCTCGGCGCCACCGAATTCATCTGGAAGTCGATCACCGGCGCCCGCGACGGCGGCGCGGCCGTGCTTCTCTGTTCGGCCGATCTTGGCGAACTGCTGGCGCTATCGGATCGCCTCGTCGTCTTCTATCGCGGTCGCATCGTCGCCGCTTTCGTCAACTCGGACGAGCTGACGCCGGAAACTCTCGGCCGCTACATGCTCGGCATCGAGACCCAGTCGCCCGAAACCGTGAGAGCCGCCCTCAAATGAGCCTTCTGACCGACCCTCGCACCAAGGCGGCGCGCAATGAAATCGGCCGAGCCCTCGCGGCGCTGGCGATCGCCCTTCTGGTGACGTTCGTGGTGGTGCTGTTCACCTCGCAGGACCCGGTGAAGGCCTATGGCACGCTGCTGACCGCGCCCTTCTCGTCAATGCGCACAACCGGCCTCTGGGTCGACGAAGTGGCCAAGCTGACGCTGACTGGCCTTGCCTTCGCGATGGTGTTCCAGGCGCGGCAGTTCTCGATGGGCGTGCAGGGACAGGTCTATGTCGGCGCGCTGTTTGCGACGTTCATTGCCCTGTCGCCACTCGGTGCGACCTTCCTGGCACTGCCGCTCGGCATCCTGGTCGCCATGCTGGCCGGCGCGGCCTACGGCTTCATCCCCGGCTACGCCAAGGCCCGCTTCGGCGCCAACGAGATCGTCTCGTCGCTGATGCTGAACTATCTCGCCATCAAGATCGTCAACTATCTGATCCGCGCCCATCTGGCGCCGACAGGCACCGGCCAGCTGATGACCGAGAAATTTCCGGCTCAATCGATCTTCCCGGCCATCCTGCCCAATACGCGCTTCGACCTCGGCATCGTCATCGCCGCCGTATCGGTGGCGGTGGTGTGGTTTCTGCTCTACCGCACGCGCTGGGGCCTGAAGCTGCGCCTCGTCGGGCACAACCCCCGCTTCGCCGAATATGCCGGCATCCGCTCGTCGCTGACCATGATCTCGGCGATGACGGCGGCCGGAGCGATCGGTGGTCTGCTCGGCGCCGTCTACGTGCATGGCCGCGCCTTCGGCCGGCTGGCCATCGATTTCGACGGCAACCTGGCCTTCGAGGGCATCCTGGTGGCGATCGTCGCCCGTGACCGGCCGCTGGTGGTGCCGATCGTGGCGCTGTTCTACGGCTATCTCCGCCAAGGCGCGCAACTGATGGCCATCCGATCCGATGTGCCGTCGGAGGTGATCTCCATCGTGCAGGCCACCATCATCCTGCTGGTCGCCTCCTCCTTCACGCTCCCCGGCAAGACGTTCTGGGCGCGGCTGTTCCGCTTCGGCGCCGCCCCCGCCACGGAGGCTGCCGGCAAATGACCGAACTCCTGATCACCGTCTTCTCCGCCACCTTCTTCGTCACGGTCATCCGGACCTCGACACCCCTGCTGTTTGCGACGCTCGGCGGCCTCATCTCCGATCTGTCCGGCGCGCTCAACGTAGCACTCGAGGGCATGATGCTGATCTCGGCGCTGACCGCCGTCATCGTGTCGGTGCATGCGCCCTGGTATGTGGCGGTACTGGCCGGTCTTGCCGCCGGGGGTGCACTCGGTGCTTTGATGGGCTTCTTCCACCTTCGCCTGAAGGCCGACATCATCCTCGTTGGCTTTGCCGTCAACATTCTGGCGGCCGGCGGTACGGTGTTCGCGCTGTCGCTGGCCACCGGCGGTGACAAGGGAACGTCGATCAACCTCATCTCCAAGGCGATTCCGGCCGTCGACCTGCCGTTTCTCGCTTCAATTCCCGGCGTCGGCCCGCTGCTGCACAGCTTGCTGTCCGGCCATTCGGCGCTGAGCTGGCTCGCCATCCTCAGCGTGTTCGGCATCTGGTACTTCCTCTACCGTACGCCACCCGGCCTGTGGCTGCGCGCCGTCGGCGAGTATCCCGCGGCGCCGGAAGCGGCCGGTATCCCGGTCGCCAAGGTACGTTTCTGGAGTCTCGTCGCCTCGGGTCTGCTGGCCGGCCTCGGCGGTGCCCAGCTCGCCATGTTCAACTACGTCGGCTTTACCCGCGACATGACCGCCGGCCGTGGCTTCATCGCCCTCGGCGCCGTGCTGCTCGGCGCCCGTCACCCGATCGGAGCCATGTGGGCGGCCTTGTTGTTCGGCGTCTTCGACGCGCTGTCGATCATCATGCCCAACCTGTTCAGCTGGATCCCGGCCGAACTCGTCCAGAGCATCCCATTCCTGGTGACGATCATCGCGCTGATCCTGTTCTCTCTGCGTGCCCAGCGGGCGCGGCGGGTGGCGGCGCCTCTGCGCTCGGCCGAAGCCTGACGGAGGAGACCGATGAAAAGCCTCACCGGCCGAGCAATCCTCGGCACCTTCTTCCAGGCGCCCAGCCCGGATCGGCTCGATGTCCTCCGCGATGCGCTGATCGAGGTGGACGAAGCCGGCACCATCGCAGCGGTGACGCTGCCCGGCGACGCCGGTTACACTGACCGTATCGCTGTGCTCGGCGAGGCGATCGTCCGCCTGCCGGCCGGCAGCTACGGCATACCCGGTTTCGTCGACTGCCATGTGCACGCGCCGCAATATCCGCAGCTCGGGCAGGCGCTGGACGTGCCTCTGGAGGTCTGGCTCGGCAAGTACACCTTCCCGCTCGAAGCTCGCTATGCCGACCTCGATTTCGCCCGGAGCCGCTATACGGCCCTGATCGACGATCTCCTCGCCATCGGCACGACGACGGCGCTCTATTTCGGCACCGTCCACCTCGAAGCGACCAAGCTGCTCGCCGATCTCTGCATCGACAAAGGACAGCGGGCTCTGGTTGGCAAGGTGGTGATGGATCACCCGGACAGTTGCCCGCACTATTACCGGGATGCCGACGCGGCGACGGGCGCAGCCGAGACGCGGGCGCTGATCGAATATGTGCGGTCGCACCCGCGCAACACGGCGGGCCGTGTCCTACCGGTGATCACACCGCGCTTCATCCCGTCCTGCACGGATGCCGCACTGACGGCGCTCGGCGAACTTGCCGGGGAAACCGGCGCCCACGTCCAGACCCACTGTTCGGAGAGCGACTGGGCGCATTCTCACGTCTTCGCCCGCTACGGCCACACGGATGCCGAGGCGCTCGACCGCTTCGGCTTGCTCACGCGGCGAACCATGCTCGCCCACTCCAATTTCCTGACCGACGACGACATGACGCGCGTGGCGCGGCGTGGAGCGGCCGTCGCCCACTGCGCGCTCTCCAACATCTATTTCGCCAACTCGGTGTTTCCGCTGCGCGCCGCGTTGTCCCGACACATGCATGTCGGCCTCGGCACCGATATTTCCGGCGGTCCCAGCGCTTCGATGTTCGAGGCCTGCCGGGCGACGGTGCAATCCTCGCGCCTGCTTGAGGACGGTGTCGACCCGGCGCTGCCGGCAGCCCAACGGGGGCGGCCGAATTCGCGCGTCGATCTCGTGACGGCCTTCCATGTGGCGACGGCCGGCGGCGGCACCGCGCTCGACCTGCCCATCGGCTGCTTCGCGCCTGGCTTTCATTTCGACGCGGTCGCCATCGACACGACGATCCGCGACGGCGGTATCCGGCTCTTCGGCGACGAGAATCTCGAAGGCGTATTCGAAAAGCTGATTTACGGCGCCACAAGGGTCAATGTCGCCCATGTCTGGGTTGCCGGCGAGGACCGCCGACCAACTTGATGGAGATGGAGCCAGCCATCCCTGTGCCCGATCAAATGGCAAGGGCCGGGTACTTTCTTTCTAACCGCGCGTAGACCGCATCGACGATCAGGAAGAGATTATAAGCGACTGATCAGATTGATCTAATTTCACACCAGTACCTTGAGAAGGTATTGGTGGAGCTGAGGGGAATCGAACCCCTGACCTCTGCAGTGCGATTGCAGCGCTCTCCCATCTGAGCTACAGCCCCATCCGGCACGGCTTTTCAGCCGAGAACCCGGCGTCGGGTGAGCCGCTTTTAGGGGGAGGGACCGGGGCTGTCAAGCCTTTCGCGGCTCTTCGCAGCGAAAGCAAAATCAAGGAGAGGCACCGCCAACAGCGACCGAACCATGACGCCCCGGCTCGGATCGCCGGAGTCGCTTATCTCATCTGAAACCCTGGCGAGCCTCTGGTTTTTACCAAGCCGAGCGATCTGCACGTGGCGGCCCTATAAAGCGGCCTTGCGGCTCCATCGCGCCATGGCTACATCTCGGAAAACTCGTAATGCGAAAGACCCATTCATGAAGGCCGTTCTCGACGTTCTCTTCCAGATCCTCAATCTCTATATGTACATCCTGATCGCCTCGGCGATCATGTCCTGGCTCGTCGCCTTCAACGTCGTCAACCTGCGCAACCAGGTGGTGACGGCCATCGCGTCCTTCCTCTACACCATGACCGAGCCGGTGCTGCGCCCTATCCGGCGCTTCATGCCCAACACCGGCGGACTCGACCTGTCCTTCCTGGTGCTGTGGTTTGGCATCATCCTCCTGCAGCAGATCATCATCCACTACATCTATCCTTACGTCTTCTGACCCGATGGCCGAAGCTCCGATCCGACGGGATGGCGCCAACCTCCTCGTGGAGGTGCGCCTGACGCCGCGCGGTGGCAGCGACCGCATCGACGGCACGAAAGCCCTGTCCGACGGTCGCACGGTGGTCGCGGCGCGGGTGAAGGTGGTGCCGGAGGATGGCAAGGCCAACGCTGCCGTGGCGGCGCTTATGGCTGCTGCCGCCGGTCTGCCCAAATCGGCGGGAACGGTGGTTTCCGGCTCCACAGCGCGTCTCAAGACCATCCGTCTGACGGGCGCCGACGCCGAGGCGGAGGCGCGTCTCAGGGCAGCCTGCGGCCTTCATTCATGACAATGTCTGATAAGCGCCGGCCGTTCACTCGTCGGGGTCGAGCGCCCGCGCCTCATCGGGCAGCATGATCGGCACGCCATCGCGGACCGGATAGGCAAGGCGGGCGGGCCGCGACACCAGCTCGCGCCGTTCGGGGTACCATTCCAGCGTCGCCTTGGTGAGCGGGCAGACGAGGATCTCCAGGAGTTTGGGATCGACCTCGCCGGTTCGCCGGCCGTCGTTCTCCTGCATGATGGTTTCCTCAGTTGATACTGGTTGGCGTGTCATTGCCGGCGCGTGCCAGCGTAATCTCGGTAATGGCGATCAAGGTCTCGGCCCGCGTCTTGAGATCGGGCGCTTCGAGCAGCGCTTGCTTCTCCGCCGCGCCATAGGGGCTCATCATCGACAGCGTGTTGATCAGCGCCTCGGTCGATGCCTTCTCGACGGCGTCCCAGTCGGCCTCCATCTCGTTGGCGTCGAGATAGGCTTCGAAAACGGCGAGGAAGGCCGCACGATCCACCTCGTCCTCGCCAACCCGAAGTTCGAAATCGGCTGGGAAGTCGCAAGCGATCCTGCCAATGCGATAAGGCAGATCAGCCGGCGCTTCGCCCATAAGGCGGAAGCGACAGATGCCGGTCAGCGTCACCTGGTAGCGCCCGTCACCGGTTTCGGCGATCGCCGTGATACGACCGACAGTTCCCACTTCGCATAGCGGCGCCGACCCCTCCTCGATCCCCTCCTCGGTGTCAAAACGCGGCTGGATGATGCCGATTAGCCGGTTGCCGGCAAGTGCCGCGTCCACCATTTCAAGGTAGCGCGGTTCGAACACGATGAGCGGCAGCAGGCCGCGCGGCAACAAAAGCACGCCCCTCAACGGAAAGAGCGGCAGTTCGCCGGGGAGATCGGCGGGACCAACGTAGCTTGCGTTGCCGACTTGCATCGATTGCCTTTCGTGGGATCAGGAGAACAGGACTGAGGACAGCTTGCGCCGTCCGTAGAGCGTCATCGGGTCGGTCATGCCCCAGGCTTCGAAGAACTTGACCAACTGCTTGCGGGCCGCATCCTCGTTCCAACCACGTTCGCGCCGGACGATCTCGATAAGCTGGTCGACGGCGGCCTGACGGTCGCCCTGGGCCGCCAGCGCCTCGGCCAGCTCGAACCGAGCCTGATGATCCAGGGGGTTGGCAGCGACGGTGGCCGCGAGCGCGTCAGTATCGCCAACACTGGCGGCCCGCTCGGCCAATTCAAGCTCGGCACGGGCGCCGGCGATGGCCGCATCGCCCGCCTTCAGGTCCGGCACACGAGCCAGCACGGTCCGCGCATCCTCAAGCTGCCCGGCCGCCGTCAGCGCCCGCACCAGGCCGGCCGTAGCGACAAGCGATTCGGGCTCCATGTCGAGCACGGCGAGGAAGGCCTCAGCGGCGGCCTGCGAGTCACCAGCGGCGAGTGCCTCCTGGCCGGCGGCGATGAGCTTTTCCTGATCCGTCGGCCCCATGGGCCCGGCGACGCGCTCGATGAACTGCCGCACCTGACTTTCCGGCTGCGCGCCCATGAAGCCATCGACGGCACGCCCCTTGGAGAAGGCGATCACCGCCGGAATTGACTGGATTCCCAGCTGGCCGGCCACCTCGGGATGGTTGTCGATGTTCATCTTGACGAGGCGAACTTTGCCCTTGGTATCGCGGACAACCTTCTCGATGATCGGCGTCAGCTGCTTACAGGGACCACACCATTCCGCCCAAAAATCGACCAGTACCACCTTGTCCTTGGAGGTATCGAGCACGTCGCGGGCAAAATCGCGGGTCGTTGTCTCGATCACATCGTCGGCCGCTGGGGCCGGAGCGGCACCAGGCGTGGCAAAGCCGTTGCCAAAGGTGAAGGTCGGGCTGCTCATCTTCTCACTCGACTGCTGGGCGCCGGTCTCCCCCAACGGGAGGCGGCGGTGGGGTAATTCGTCCGCCCTATATAGGGCGGCTCGACCAAGTTTAACAGCCGCCCCCTTTCATGTGACAAGCGGCAGATCGACGACGAGCGGCTCGTGGCCGGTCGCCCTCAAAAAGGCGAGCAACCCCGCTGCCGACACCGCCGTCGTGGCGGTATTTTCGAGCGGATGCACATGGACCGGATCGAGTTCCAGCAACGCCTTTTCCAAAACCACGGTCACCGCGCCGGCGGTGTCGTTGAGAACGCCGAACGGGGTTACCGAACCGGGCAAGATGCCCAAATGTTCCATCAGTTGGTCGGCTGTGCAAAATGAGACGCGTCCCGAAGCGCCGATCGCTGCCTGAACATGTTTGAGATCGAGCGCCGAATCTTTTCTGAGCGTGATCAGGAAGAGCCGGCTCTTCTTGTCCTTGACGAACAGGTTCTTGGCAAAGCCGCCTGTCATGCCCCCCCAAATGGCCATCGCTGCCTCGACGGTCGGCAGCGGCGGATGCTCGATCGTCCGGTGGGCGATATTGAGACGATCGAGAAAGGCGAACAGATCGGCGCGAGTCGCGGCCATGATAAACCTCGTGGGCAGGCGGGCATGCGCCCTGCAATGGGCCGATATTTCAGGGAACCGCCAGATCGTGCAAGCCAAAACCGCTGAAAAATCCGAGCCTTGGCAGGATCCGTGGGTCATTTTCCCGGCAAAAAAATGCCGGTCACGAAAAAAGTCGAAAAAGCCTGTTGCATTCGCCGCCGACATGGGCGATATACCGCCTCGCTCCGGCGACGGAGCACGCTGAAAAGCGGAGCGCGGGTGTAGCTCAGGGGTAGAGCATAACCTTGCCAAGGTTAGGGTCGTGGGTTCGAATCCCATCGCCCGCTCCATTTTCAGAAGAGAAGTCAAAGACTTGCAAAGCGGCCACCTTCGGGTGGCCTTTTTGTTTTTAGGCTATATCGCAAGCTTATCGCCTTTGACCGAAGCTATCCCAGCCCGAAACCTCAGTTCAGCCACCAGATCGAGACGTTGAGAAGCGCGGCGAAGGCAACCCAGCCGAGATAGGGAATAAGAACCCCGCCGGCGATTCGATCGACGGCTAGGAAGGCATGGACCGTCGCGGCGAGAGCCGTCACGAGCATCACAATCACGACAAGGCCAGTTCCAGGTGAGTGGAAGCCGAAAAAGGCAACAGACCAAGCGGCGTTGAGCGTTATCTGGACAAGAAAAAGCAGAATGGCGTGGCCGCGCGCAGCACCCCTTGGGCTTCTCAGAACTCGAAAGAAAGCCCAAGCCATCAGAATGTAGAGGACCGTCCAGACGGGGCCGAACACGCTGTTGGGTGGATTGAACGGCGGTTTGACGAGGCTTTCGTACCACGGCGTTATATTGGGCAACGTGGCGGCATTGCCGATGATAGCGGCGGCAGCGACCGGTGCAACAGCGGCGAGCGCCGCGGCAATCCTTCCCATGGGGCTCGGCGAGAGCGTTTCAGAAGTCAATTTGATGTCCCTTCTGTCGATCAGCCTGTCGAGGTACCGCAGGCGTCGCCCGACTTAGCTTAAGACGTCCGCTCGCACCCAGACACTGACACTACCACCGTTCACAGGGAAGCTTGCGCGCCCCGCCTCATCTGTGGTGACTTCGTCCTGCCGATGCCCCAGGAAATCACGGAAGACAACGCCGCCCACTTCGGGACCGAGATCGGCAACCTTGGCGGTCTCACCGGCGTTAGCCATCACAACGACACAGCCGGGGGCCTCTGAAGTGCCGTGGCGAACGAACGCGATACAGTTGGGCTCATCAAAAAGATCCGTCTGCGGGCCATAGGCGAACCTCTGCCGCGCCTCAATAAGCCGCGGCAGGCAGCTGATCGCCGGCATTTCGACGGTGTGATCCTCGCCGTCGCCACCCTTGTCGGTATAGGTCGCACCATAAAGGTCGGGATGGAACACGCACGGAACGCCCTGTTCCCTAAGCAAAATGAGAGCGTAGGCGAGTGGCTTGAACCAGGGTTCGACTGGCGCCTCCAGCGATTGTAGCGGCTGGGTATCGTGATTGGCCACCAGCGTCACGGCGTGCTCCGGCATGACGCCAACCAGCGTATCATTGAACAGAGCGCGCAGATCATAATCGGCTCCACCTTTCGAGGCGTCGTAGAAATTGTAATGCAACGCCACATCGAACAGCATGAGCTGACCATCGACGAGGTCGAGGTAGCCGCGGAGCACATCAAGATCCGGATGCCAATATTCGGCAACCACGAACAGGTCCTTGCCGGCGGTCTCGCGCACATGACTGAGCCAGTCACGGAAGAACCAGGCCGGGATGTGCTTGACGGCATCGAGGCGGAAGCCCGCGCAGGGCAATTCGCCCGTGAGCCAGCGCCCCCAGTACTTCAGCTCCTCATAGACAGCCTTGTTGCGAAACTCGATATCGGAGCCCATCAGGTAGTCAAAATTGCCGAATTCCGAGCCGACCTCGACGCCCCAGCCGTCATCATAGTCGTTGACCAGCTTGAAGACGCCATTCTCGTCGGGATCCTCGATATGGTCGACGCCGGTGAAGCATTTAGCGTCCCAGACGAACTCCGAGTAGCGCCCCTGCCGACCGGGAAAGGTGAAGCGTGTGTGCACCGTGGCCTCGAAGGTCTCTGGATCGATCTCTTCGCGATTGTCGGGATTGACGCGATGGACCCGGACACGCTCGGTCTCGTCGGCCCCCATCTTGTGATTGAGCACCACGTCATAGATCACGCCAACGCCGTTTGCCTCAAGGGCGTGCGTGGCCCGCTCAAGCGCCGCCCGGTCGCCATACTTGGTGGCGACGCTACCCTTCTGATCGAACTCGCCGAGATCGAACAGGTCGTAGACGTCATAGCCAACCGAATGACCGCCCGCGCTTCCCTTGTAAGCTGGAGGCAGCCACACGTCGGTGATGCCCATTTCGGCCAGGGAGACCGCCTTCTCCTCAATATCCCGCCAGAGACGTCCTTCGCCGGGATAGTACCAATGGAAAGCCTGCAGCAGCGTTCTCTGGGTCATTTGGATCCTCTGACAGGAGCACCGCCGCGCCGTGCGCAGCCTCAGATCAACAGAAAACGCCGCCGGTCCGAGAGGACCGACAGCGCCTTGAATGCCCAAGCGTTGCCGCTCAAAGCTTATCGATGGTGTCCTTCAGGGCTTCCTTGCCCTTGCCGACGGCCTTCTGGGCATCGCCCTTGGCTTCCTGGACGTCACCCTCGACTTCCAGGTCCTTATCGCCGAGCGCCTTGCCGGTCGCCTGCTTGACCTTACCGACGGCTTCGTTGGTATGGCCCTTGATCTTGTCTGTGGTCGAACTCATGGCAATCTCCCTTCACGTCTCATGAAAGTTTCGGTTCGGGGAACCGTAAATGAAACGCAGGACGGGCCAGCTGGTTCCGCAAAAGCGTCGCCCGACTTGCTTCGCCTTCGGGTGAAGGGACACGCTGGCCCGGCGCATTTCTCCGGAACGGAGTGTCATTTCAATTGGTTACGGGAACATAATTCCCGCGACCCGTTGAGGTCGGATCGCTTGGCGGGAAATCTCGACGCCGGACAGGACCAACGGTGATATCGGCTCAGGCACTATCGTGGTTCTTGGGTATCAGGTGGCTTTGGGCTTGGTCTGTCGGGAGTGTCGCGCTTTGCGTTGGCGTGTCCCGAGGCGGCAGACACAACAAAGCCCTCGGCGATTTCTCGTCGAGGGCTTTGTGTTGGTTCGGGTTTCATGAAGAGCTATTATCGTGTGATGTTGATTTTGTTTGTCTTGCCCTTTGCAGGCCTGGCAGCGACCTACTCTCCCGCGTCTTAAGACGGAGTACCATTGGCGCTGGGGAGTTTCACGGCCGAGTTCGGGATGGGATCGGGTGCATTTCTCCCCGCCATGACCACCAGGCCGGCGAAGGGCAAGAGCTCATGGCTAGCTTTGAGGGCTGGTCATGAGCGAATGTTATGGTCTTTGGCGGCTTATGAGGGCCGGATCGTGTTTTGTTTTTGTGTCCTTGTTTCATCCTTGAGGATGGACAGGGATAATGAGAGCGATAAAGCCGATCGAGCTATTAGTACCGGTAAGCTTCACGCATTGCTGCGCTTCCACACCCGGCCTATCAACGTGGTGGTCTACCACGGCTCTGATAGGGAGCACTAGTTTTGAGGTTCGTTTCCCGCTTAGATGCTTTCAGCGGTTATCGAGTCCACACTTAGCTACCCTGCAATGCGGCTGGCGCCACAACAGGTCCACCAGAGGTATGTCCATCCCGGTCCTCTCGTACTAGGGACAGATCCTCTCAATACTCCTACACCCACGGCAGATAGGGACCGAACTGTCTCACGACGTTCTGAACCCAACTCACGTACCACTTTAATCGGCGAACAGCCGAACCCTTGGGACCTTCTCCAGCCCCAGGATGTGATGAGTCGACATCGAGGTGCCAAACGATGCCGTCGATATGGACTCTTGGGCATCATCAGCCTGTTATCCCCGGCGTACCTTTTATCCGTTGAGCGATGGCCCGTCCACGAGGGACCACCGGATCACTATGGCCGTCTTTCGACTCTGCTCGACGTGTCAGTCTCGCAGTCAGGCAGGCTTATGCCATTGCACTCGTCGACCGATTTCCGACCGGTCTGAGCCTACCTTCGCGCGCCTCCGTTACTCTTTGGGAGGCGACCGCCCCAGTCAAACTACCCACCACACACTGTCCCGGACCCGGATGACGGGCCGCGGTTAGACAGTCATGACGATAAGGGTGGTATTTCAAGGATGGCTCCATCTGAGCTAGCGCCCAAACTTCATAGCCTACCACCTATCCTACACATGCCGACACGAATGCCAGTGTGAAGCTATAGTAAAGGTGCACGGGGTCTTTCCGTCTGACCGCAGGAACCCCGCATCTTCACGGGGAATTCAATTTCACTGAGCCTGTGCTGGAGACAGCGGGGAAGTCGTTACGCCATTCGTGCAGGTCGGAACTTACCCGACAAGGAATTTCGCTACCTTAGGACCGTTATAGTTACGGCCGCCGTTTACCGGGGCTTCAATTCGGAGCTTGCACCCCTCCTCTTAACCTTCCGGCACCGGGCAGGCGTCAGACCCTATACGTCGCCTTATGGCTTCGCAGAGCCCTGTGTTTTTGTTAAACAGTCGCCACCCCCTAGTCTGTGCCCCCCGATTATGGTTGCCCACAACCGGGGCCTCCTTCTCCCGAAGTTACGGAGGCAATTTGCCGAGTTCCTTCAGCACAATTCGCTCAACGCCTTGGTATACTCTACCAGTCCACCTGTGTCGGTTTGGGGTACGGTCTGATGCAGGGGCTATTTCCTGGAACGCTGAGACAGCAAAGCCAATCCGATAAGGCCTTACGATCCTTCACATCCGTCACCACCTGCTGGCTGAGGAATATTTACCTCATTCCCATCGACTACGCCTTTCGGCCTCGCCTTAGGGACCGGCTAACCCTGCGAAGACTAGCTTTACGCAGGAACCCTTGGACTTTCGGCGAGGGTGATTCTCACACCCTTAGCGTTACTCATGTCAGCATTCTCACTTCCGATACCTCCAGAGGTCCTCACAGATCCTCCTTCACAGGCCTACGGAACGCTCCGCTACCGCTTGCACAAGTGCAAACCCATAGTTTCGGTGCACGGCTTGAGCCCCGTTACATTGTCCGCGCAGGAACCCTTGACTAGACCAGTGAGCTGTTACGCTTTCTTTAAATGATGGCTGCTTCTAAGCCAACATCCTGGTTGTTTTGGGATTCCCACATCGTTTCACACTTAGCCGTGACTTCGGGACCTTAACTGATGGTCAGGGTTGTTTCCCTTTTCACGACGGACGTTAGCACCCGCCGTGTGTCTGCCGGATAGTACTCTCGGGTATTCGGAGTTTGCTTAAGATCGGTAAGTCTGTAGGACCCCCTTGCCTATGCAGTGCTCTACCCCCCGAGGTATTCGTCCGACGCTCTACCTAAATAGATTTCGCGGAGAACCAGCTATTTCGAGGTTTGATTGGCCTTTCACCCCTAGTCACAAGTCATCCCCGACTTTTTCAACAGGCGTGGGTTCGGTCCTCCAGTGCGTGTTACCGCACCTTCAACCTGCTCATGACTAGATCACCTCGTTTCGGGTCTAATCCGTCGAACTGAACGCCCTGTTCAGACTCGCTTTCGCTGCGCCTACACCTAACGGCTTAAGCTCGCTCGACAGACTAAGTCGCTGACCCATTATACAAAAGGTACGCCGTCAGCATTGCAGCCTCCGACTGTTTGTAGGCATCCGGTTTCAGGAACTGTTTCACTCCCCTTGTCGGGGTGCTTTTCACCTTTCCCTCACGGTACTGGTTCACTATCGGTCGCTGAGGAGTACTTAGGCTTGGAGGGTGGGCCCCCCACGTTCAGACAGGATTGCACGTGTCCCGCCTTACTCAAGGATCAATTGGATATCTGTGCATACGGGGCTGTCACCCATAATGCCGGCCATTCCAAACCGTTCTGCTTTAAACCAATTGACCACTGGCCTGGTCCGCGTTCGCTCGCCACTACTTGCGGAGTCTCGGTTGATGTCCTTTCCTGCAGGTACTTAGATGTTTCACTTCCCTGCGTTCGCCTCTAATCCCCTATGTATTCAGGGATAAGATATCTTCATAATTGCAAACAGTAACCGGATGGCAGTTTTGCCGAGCCGCTTTCCCTGCCGGGCGCGCTTTCGACTGCCAACTGATCACTGTTCGCTGAAGATGGGTTCCCCCATTCGGAAATCCACGGATCAAAGCTTGTTCGCAGCTCCCCATGGCTTATCGCAGCGTACCACGTCCTTCATCGCCTCTCAGCGCCAAGGCATCCACCAGATGCCCTTACGTCACTTGATCGCTCTCATTACCCATGCCCATCCCTTGCAATGACTTTGCAAGACCCAATCACCTCCGAAGAAGCAATCGACACGGAACGGTACCTAAAACACGCTCCATGAACACGAGAACACGATCTACACGATTGAGCCAACTCGGCTGACCCAATCGCGTCCAAAGACCATTCAAAATCACACGAGACATGCCACCAACACCCCTGCGGTCAAGCGGGGCAGACCAGAACCTCTCGGCTCCGACCCGACATGACGACTTCCCAGCCCTTACGGGCCTTCCATCATCATGCCATCAGGCATGTCTTCTCTTCACGATAACAAGCGAACAGGACAACGGCGGCACTAGGCACGCACCGTTGCAATCTCTGTCTCTCATCTCAGAATGCTATCAAGGTAAGTTCTCTTCATTCCAACCAGTCTAAA